>NZ_SMKN01000271.1 GCF_004348675.1 Micromonospora sp. KC606
CCGCCAGCACCGCCCGCGGCGACACGGCGGCGGCCCCCGCCCCGGTCGCCGCCGCGCCGGGCAGCCGGGCTGCCACCGGCACCGTCCCGGCCACCGAGGGGCCCGGCTGGCGTTCGCTGGACGTCGGTTCCCCGTTCGACTACGCCCGGCAGGGCATCCTCTACGTCGCCGCGCACCTGCCCCGCCCGAGCGTGTCCGGGCTGCCCGACGCGGCCGGCGAGGAGTTGCTGACGCTGGTCGGCGCGCTCGGTGGGCGTACCCTCGGGCTCTTCTCGTCACGGCGGGCCGCGCAGCAGGCCGCGGAGCTGGTCCGGGCGCGGACCGACCTGCCGGTGCTGCTCCAGGGTGAGGAGACGCTGCCGCTGCTGGTCCGCCGGTTCCGGGAGGAGCGGTCGAGCTGCCTGTTCGGGGTGATGTCGCTCTGGCAGGGGGTGGACGTGCCGGGCGACGCCTGCCAGCTCGTGGTGATCGACCGGCTGCCCTTCCCCCGCCCCGACGAGCCGCTCGCGGCGGCCCGGGCGGCGGCGGTGGACGCCAGCGGCGGCTCGGGTTTCTCGGCGGTCAGCGTGCCGATCGCCGCGATCCGGCTGGCGCAGGGCGTCGGGCGGCTGATCCGGTCCACCGGCGACCGGGGTGTGGTCGCGGTGCTCGACTCCCGGCTGGAGACCGCGCGCGGCTACGGGCCGTTCCTGCGCCGCTCGCTGCCCCCGTTCTGGTACACCACCCGCCCGGAGGTGGCCCGCGGCGCCCTCGAACGCCTGGCCAAGGCCTGACCGCCGGCTCCCGAGGGCTGGTGGCGGGTGGTGGCCGGCGGGTGGTGGCCGGCGGCGCAGCGCGGAATGCCGCGAACGGCGGTATCCAGCGTCGGACGACGCGAGACACCGCAAACGGCGGTCTCAGGGTGCCTGGGAGGCGACCACCACGGCGTCCGGCGGGGTGTCCGGCACGGAACGGGAAGCCAGCCGGCGGACGGCCGTGTTGAGCACCGCGATCAGCGGCACCGCGACCAGCGCGCCGGTGATGCCGGCCAGCACCACACCGGCCGCGATTCCGATGATCACCGCGAGCGGGTGGATGGCCACCGCCCGACCCATGATCAGCGGCTGGAGCACGTGCCCCTCGACCTGCTGCACGCCGATCACCGCGCCCAGGATGATCAGCGCCGTCACCGCGCCGCTGTCGACGAGCGCCACCAGCACCGCCACCCCGCCGGAGAGCGTCGCCCCGACGATCGGGATGAACGCGCTCAGAAAGACCAGCGCGGCCAGCGGAAACGCGAACGGCACGTCGAAGACGACCAGGAAGATGCCGATCCCGACCGCGTCAATGAAGGCGACCAGCACAGTGGCCCGGACGTAGGCGCCGAGCGTCGCCCAGGAGGCCCGGCCGGCGTCGTCGACCTTCCACCGGGCCGCCACCGGCAGCAACCGGACCAGGAACCGCCAGATCTTGTTGCCGTCACGCAGGAAGAAGAAGGTGGCGAATAGCACCAGGATTGCCCCGGTCAGCACCTCGGCCAGCGTGGTCGCGGTGGAGAGCGCGCCGCTGGTGAACCGCTCGGTGTTGGCGTTGATCCATGCCTGACCCTCGTCGATGTACCGGTCGAGCTGGTTGTCCGACAGGTGCAGCGGACCGGTCTTGAGCCAGTTCTGGATCTGCCGCACGCCCTGCGACGACTTCTCGCTCAGCTCCGGCACGCCCTGGATGAACTCGTTCACCACCAGGGTGAGCGTGCCGACCACCGCGGCCAGACCGCCAACCAGCACCACCCCGGTCGCCAGAGATCTCGGAAAACGCGCCCTGAGCAGCCAGCCCACCGCCGGCGCGAGCAGCGCGGAGAGCAGCAGCGCGACCGCCAGCGGAATGATCACGATGCTGATCGTCCCGACGATCCTGAGTAGCGCCCAGGTCACCACGCCGATCACGATCAGCCGCCAGGACCAGGCGGCGGCGATCCGAAGCGCGTGCGGCACGTCGGCGTCGTCCCGGCTGGTCGTGGAACTGTGCATCGCTGCGGGCGGCTCGGCGCCGACGACGGTGGCCGACGGCGACGCCACCGGCCCGGGGGACACGGGCGAGGCGAACCCCGACTCCACCGACCCCCCGGCCTCGTCGGTGCGTCCACCACGCGCCGACTCCCGTCCCGACTCGTACGCGCGGCGGAGCCGGGCGCGTACCCGCTCGAAGCGGCTCAAGCGCACCTCCAGGGAAGAAACCGGCCGCCCACGACGACGGTCCGGACAGGCTACGTCCGACAACCGTCACCGTATGGCAGTTCCGCCACACCTTGCCCCCGGCCGACTCGACTCAACCACGAGACGACCATCACCCGGGCACGCGGTAGCGTCTTCGCGTGACCGCCGACCAGAATCTCGACTCCGGCCTGCCGATCCGCCTGCTGCACGACCGTGTGCTGGTACGGATGGAGGGGAGTGAGGGTGAGCGCCGCTCCACCGCCGGCATCGTGATCCCGGCCACCGCCGCCGTGGGCAAGCGGTTGGCCTGGGCCACCGCGGTGGGCGTCGGCCCGCACGTCCGCTCGATCGTCTCGGGGGACCGGGTGCTCTTCGACCCGGACGACCGCTCGGAGGTGGAGCTGCACGGCCGCGGGTTCGTGCTGCTGCGGGAGCGGGACGTGCACGCCGTCGCCGCCGAGCGCGTGGAGAACGAGCCCACCGGCAACACCGGCCTCTACCTGTAGCCGCCGGCAGCCCTCCCCAGGGCGCTGCTGTTTGTGCCGCTTCCCGGCGGGAAGCCAGCCGCATCCAGCGCCCTGGGGAGGGACGATGCCGGTATTCGTGAAGAAGCTGCTGCTCTGGGGCGGCGTCGCCTTCCTGATCTACTTCATGGCGTTCCGGCCCGACGGCGCGGCGCAGATGTTCAAGGCGATCGGGGCGGGGCTGATGGCGATGGCGATGGGGCTCGGCGACTTCCTCACCACCCTGATGACCTGAACCGCCCGCCGCTCCCACCACACGGCCAGGCTCAGCCCGACGGTGGCCGCCCGCTCCCCCGGCTGCGCGGCACCCCACCGCCCGGGCCTGACGCACGCCGGCTCAGTGCCGGCCGGGCGGCCACGGCGCGGCCGGACCCGGGCCGTACCAGCCGGGCGGGCCGTAACCGGCCGGGTACGCCGGTGGCGCCGGCGGGACCAGCAGCACCGGGATCGGCACCACCGGCGAGTCCGGGGCCTCGACGGGGCGCTGCGACCCGTCCGGGAAACGCAGGTGGTAGCGCTGCCCGTCCCAGATCCCGACCGGGACCTGCGGATCCCGCCCCACGAAGAACGACCGGTACGCGCTGATCGCCTCCAGCAGCTGCCGCTCCTCCCGGGCGGTGCGCTCCCGGTCGGCCGCCTTGCGGTCCAGCCCCCGGCGCATGCCGTCGCGTAGCAACGCAAGCCGGGTGGCGGCGAACTGGTAGCCGCGCATCGCCCGTAGACCGGGCTCGCCGGCGACCCGGCGGGCCCAGACCCGGGCCGCGTGCCGCCGGCCCAGGCTACCCAACGCGGCCACCTCCGGCGGTGTGAGCCAGCCGGCCCGGACGTAGTCCGGCAGGACCCGCTCGGTGAGCCGCCCCTCCCAGGCGCGCAGCCACACGGCGAAGCCGACCATGCCGAAGAAGATCGGCACCATCAGCGCGATGATGCCGAGAAAGAAGATCGCCGCCTGGCCGGTGGCCTGCACCAGCGACGGCAGCAGGTTCCAGGTGCCGTGCAGGATCATCGCCAGCAGCAGGCCCGCCGCCGGGGCGAGGAACCGCACCCGGCGGTCGGCGGTACGGGCGGCGATGCCGAGCCCCACACCGGTCATCGAGGTGAACAGCGGGTGGGCGAAGCCGAAGAAGAGGATCCGGGTGATGAAGATGACGATGACGTTACGAACCCCGGTGGCCGGGCCCCACTCGTCAACGCCGGAGGCGTAGCCGAGACCGCCCAGATAGAGGATGTTCTCCACCATCGCGAAGCCGACCGCGGAGAGACCGCAGTAGACCAGGCCGTCGGTGATGCCGGACCACTCCCGGCGGCGGAAGACCAGCAGCAGGATCGGGCCGAGCGCCTTGGTCAGTTCCTCGATGAACGGGGCGACCAACACCGCGGTCAGCGCCGAGGGCAGCTCCCACCGCTCGAAGAGCCGGGCGCCGGCGGTGTTGACGGTCAGCGACGCCGCGGTGGAGACGAACGCTCCCCAGGCGAAGCAGAAGATCAGGTACTTCAGCGGCTCCGGTTCGTACCGGTCGAGCCAGAGAAAGCAGGCCACCAGGACCGGCACCGGCAGGACCGCGGCGGCGACCCCGACCAGCAGCGCGTCCAGGCCGAGGTTGGTGCCCAGGGTGTAGAGCATGTAGACCGCGCAGGCGGCGATCAACAGCACCACCCCGGTCAGCACCAGGACCCGCCGCCAGCCCAGCCGGCGCGGCGGCATCCGGGGCGAGGCGTCCGGCGGCGGGACGGCGGGCACGGACGGCGGCGGCGCGGGCCAGCCGGGTGGGGTGACGGCCATGTGGCCAGCGTAGTCACCCGCGACCCGCCGGGCCGGGCGCATCGGGGTGGGCATGACCGTCGCCGGCCACCAGCCGTCGACGCGGGTCGCCGTCGAGTCCCCGGGAGGCGATCGTCCGGCGCTCGTCGCCGGCGTGCAGATCGGCTCCGGCTCAGCCCAGCGGCGGGGCGGCCGGCGGCTTCGGGGCGGCGTCCTGCCCCACCGGCGCGCCGGCCGGCTTGTCCTGTTCCCCGAAGGACTTCCGGACCAGCCGGTTGGCGTCCTCCTGCTGGATGCCGGAGGCGACCAACAGGTCGCTGGCGGTGGTCCGCACCTGGGCGATCACGACGCTGCCGGAGAAGCCGACCCCCTGCGCGTACGCCCGACCCGCCTCGCTGACCGCCCGCAGCGACCGCTCCCGGGCCTTCGTCGGTTCCTCGCCGGCGGCGAACTCCTGCCGGAGCAGGCGTACCGACTCGGCGAGGTGGGCCACCGCGTCGGGCATCGGCTCGGGGATCGGCTCCTCGTCCTCGATCAGGGTCACCGAGCGCCGGATCAGGGTGCCGCTGTTGCGCATCGCCCGGTCGATCGGGTCGGCCGCCTCCGCGTAGTGGGTCAGCTCGCTGCGCCGGTGCCAGCGAGCCGGGGAGATGGTGATGGTCTCCTTGGCGCCCTCGATCGCCTCGATGAAGGTGGCCAGTTCCTCCTTGTTCTCCCGGAGCCGTTCCAGAGCCCGCTGGGCGCTGTCCCGGTCCCGCCTTCGCAGCGCCTCGGCGCAGACGTCGAGCTGCTCGGAGAGCAGGTCCAGCGCGGGCCGGGCGGCCCGGTTGATCACCCGCAGCGGGTCGAGCGGCAGCAGGATCGCGGTCACCAGCAGCGCGATCCCACCACCGATGAAGGCGTCGACGAAACGAGGTATCTCCAGATCCTGGGTCGACGGGCTGAGCGTGACGATCAGCACCGCGGTGGCAGCGGCCTGGATGACTACGGCCACGCTGCCGCCGAAGAAGATGGTCAGCAGGATCGCCGAGGTCACCACCAGCCCGAGCTGCCAGCCGCCGGTGCCGAGGAAGTAGATCAGCACGTCACCGAGGAGAACCCCGACCGCCACCCCGATGATCAGCTCGACGGTGCGGCGCAGGCGCTGACCCACCGAGGCTGCCAGGGTGCCGACCGCCGAGATCGGCGCGAAGACCGGTTGCGGGTTCCCCAGCAGTTCGTGGGCCGCGAACCAGGCCAGGGCAGCGGCCACCCCGGCCTGGAGGGCCAGGCCGAACGCCATCCGGACCCGGTGCAGCCGGTCGTGCAGAGTGGCCCGACCCCGGGCACGCAACTGCTCCACAGCCTCGGCGATCCGGGCGGAGTCGACGTCCGACAAAGTGTCGCGCAGGCCGCCACGCCGCATCAGCGACGGTCGTCGATCCCGGGCCACGGCCATGGCCGGGACTACCCGCGCCAGGGCGGTTCATCCCCGCCTCGGAACGATTCGTCCCCCACCCCGCGCTCGACTCGCGCCGCTTGGCCGGGGCGCTCCGCCACGATGCCGCGGTCACACTTCGCGTCCCCGCACGCACGGCTGCCGACGGCCTGCGCGGCCACTACGCCCCAGCCAGCCGTCCGCGCACGGGCGGCTGCCGCAGGGTGCGAGGCGGCGGAGTTCCGGTCGACGACGAATGACGGTCGGGTGGACCTGGCGGCGTGGTTACCTGTCGGCGGCGCGCACCGCGGCTGCGGCGGCGTACGGCAGACTCGGCCGGGTGACCGAGCTGATCGAGCGCTGGCGGGCGGCGATGCGGGGCGCCGGGGCGACCGCCGACGACCGGACGCTGGACCGGGCCGGCGGGGAACTGCTCACCCGCTGGTGGGAGCCGCACCGGCACTACCACACGGTGCGCCACCTCACCGCCGTGCTGGACGTCGTCGACGGGTACGCCACGCAGGTTGGGCGGCCGGACCTGGTCCGGCTCGCCGCGTGGTGCCACGACGCGGTCTACGACCCACGCGCCGGTGGCGACGCCAATGAGCGGAACAGCGCCGCGCTGGCCGGCACGCTCCTGGGCCGCAGCGGGGTGCCGGCCGCCGGGGTGGCCGAGGTCCGGCGGCTGGTCCTGCTCACCGCCGGGCACGCGGTCGCCGCCGACGACCGCGAGGGGGCGCTGCTCTGCGACGCCGACCTCGCCATCCTGGCCGCGCCCCCGCAGGCGTACGACGCGTACGCCGCCGCGATCCGCAGGGAGTACGCGCACGTGCCGGAACCGGACTACCGCGCCGGCCGGGCCCGGGTGCTGGCGTCCCTGCTGGCCCTCCCCGCGCTGTTCCGGCTGCCTCCGCTGGCCGCCGGGGAGGCTCCCGCCCGCGCCAACCTCACCCGCGAACTCGCCGCCCTCCTTCCATGATCGACTCCGTCTGCGGCAAAGCGCGCCCTTCCCGATCCGCGGCCCCCCGGATTGCCGCAATCGGAGGGCGAGGACCGGCGACGCCGGCGGGCTGACAGGACCGGCAGGCGGGGCGGGCAGGCGGACCGACGGGACGGGCAGGCGGACCGACGGAACGGGCAGGGTCAGGC
>NZ_SMKN01000272.1 GCF_004348675.1 Micromonospora sp. KC606
GGTCCGGGCGACCAGGGCGAGGGTTGGCCCGGAGCGGGCGGGCATCGGCAGCCTCCGGTGCAGGTGGTCTTCGTCGAGGTGCGCCCCGGCGTCGTGCGTCCCGGCTACCTGGTCGGCATCCGGGCCAGTTGCGACGACAACTCCGCCCCGGCGACCGTCGTCTCCGACGCCTTCGGCCGGGTCCAGGCGCACCCGCAGTACGGGCAGCTGACCGCCTCGGCCATGGTGCGGGAACGGACCCGCCCCGGCAACTACCCCGTGAAGCTGGAGTGCCGCGACGGGGGCACCGCCTCGACGATGCTCCAGGTGGTCAAGCACGTCAAGCACAGCCCTGGCCCGCACACCGGCTTCGGCGGGACTGCCGGTGGCCTCGATCTGGGCGGCCTGCTGGTGCCCGGGGGCCTGGCCCTGACCATCGTCGGGGCGACCGTGGGCGTCGTTGCGGCCCGCCGGCCGCGCGGCACCGGAGGCATCGCGGCCCACCGACCGCCGGGTACGGCCCGGAGCTGAGGCCGCCGTGGCTCCGCCGCACTCCGCCACACCGGCCCCGGGCCGTGCCCTCCGGCCGGCCCGCAGCCCGTGGTCCACGCCGCTGGCGGTGCTGCTGGTGCTGGTCGGCGTCTTCGCCACCGGCGCCGGGCTGGGGCGCACCGCCGGGCCGTTCGAATGGGCGGCCGGCTCTGGTGGCCCGGCGGGTGCCGACCGGCGGGCACCCGCCGGGTTGTCGGCGAGTCGGCCGGTCAGCCTGGTGGTCCCCGCGATCCGGGTGGACGCGCCGGTGGCCCCGGTCGGGCAGGCGAAGGACGGGTCGATCGGCGTGCCGCCGCTGAGCCGGCACCACGAGACCGGCTGGTACGACCGTGGTCCCACCCCGGGCGAGCCAGGCCGGGCGATCATCGTCGGCCACGTGGACTCGAAGGGTGGTCCGGCTGTCTTCTACGACCTGCGCAGGCTCCGGCCGGGCGACGAGATCCAGGTGACCCGGGACGACCGGCGGGTGGCCGTGTTCCGGGTCGACTCGGTGGAACACTTCGACAAGTCCCACCTGCCGGCCGAGCGGGTCTACGGCGACGACGGCCCGCCGGCGCTGCGGCTGATCACCTGCGGCGGCGCCTGGGTGGGCGGCGACACCGGCTACCGGGACAACGTCATCGCCTTCGCCTCGCTGGTCGAGACCCGCGACACCTGAGCCGCCGCCCGGCTCAGCCCTCGCCGGTGACCTGCTGCACGACCTCGAACTCCAGCAGGGTCGCGCCCGAGGCGACCGGCCGGCGCTGCTCGCCGCCGGCGTGCGCGGCCCGGGCCGGCCCGGAGGCCCACGCCTGGTACGCCTCCTCGCTCTCCCACTTCGTGTAGACGAAGTACCGGTTCTCCCCGGCGATCGGGCGGAGCAGCTCGAAGCCGAGGAAGCCGGGGGAGTTCTCCACCGCGCCGGCCCGGGCGGCGAACCGCTTCTCGAGTTCCTCGCCCGCGCCGGACGGGACGTCGATCGCGTTGATCTTCACGACTGCCATGGCTCCACCCTAGCCAGAACCCCGGGCCCGGGACGCAGCGTCCGACGGTGTGTCTGCCTCGACAGGTCCGTGGTTGCGCCGTGATCACCTGCGTCGTGCATGACACGATCACGGGCGAACGTTCATGCGTCCTCTCCTACCGACCGATTGACCCGTACTCCTCTGCTGCCAACGCCTGCCCGCGATCCAGCGGCTACTCGCTGGCCGAACGGTTGGGGAGACGGCGGCCAGGGCAGCGTGAGCCTTCGCCATCCGGGTTGATCCTCACGACCCGATGGCTCCAACCTGGTCGTGGTGTGGGGTTGCGTGGAGGTCAGCGGACGGCGTCGTTGAGGCGGGTGGCGAGGGCGCGGATGCGGGTGATGAGTTCGGGCGGTTCGTGCACGGTGAGGGGGAGGTCGAACAGGCCGAGGTAGACCGCCAGTTCGTCGAGGGAGTTCGATCCGGTGTGCAGCAGGCAGTTCTGCGGGTCGACGGCCTCGATGACGCCGACGCTCGACAGGATGCGCTCCGCGGCCGTCTCGGCGGGTACGTGCAGGGTGACGCGTGCCTGGTAACGGTAGGCCGCGGTCGAGACCCCGCGCGACAGGTACGCGGCGAGGTCGGGGTCGGGCGCCGCGCGTGGGGTGAACCGGGGACCCGTCGGGATGCGGGGCGCCAGTCGGTCGATCCGGTACGTGCGCCAGTCGGCGCGGTCGATGTCCCAGCCGATGAGGTACCAGCGTCGGCCGGTGTGGACGAGCCGGTGGGGCTCGGTCGTGCGGATCGACGTGGTGCCGTCGTGGCTGCGGTAGTCGAAGCGCAGCCGGTGGTGGTCGCGGCATGCCGCCGCGACGGCGGTCAGGGTGTCGGGGTCGACGGTCGGGCCGGTGGCGGGCACGGTCACGGTGACCGAGTGCAGCAGGTTCACCCGGTGCCGGAGTCGCGACGGGAGGACCTGTTCGAGCTTGGTGAGCGCGCGTACCGAACTTTCCTCGATGCCGGCCACCGCGCCACTCGCGGCGGAGCGCAGCCCGATGGCGACGGCGATCGCCTCCTCGTCGTCGAGCAGCAGCGGCGGGAGGTTCGCGCCGGCACCGAGCCGGTAGCCGGCGACGCCCGGGGTGGCATGCACCGGATAGCCGAGGGTCCGCAGCTTGTCGACGTCGCGTCGGACGGTGCGCACGTCGACTTCGAGGCGTTCGGCCAGGTCCGAGCCGGTCCAGTCGCGCGGAGTCTGCAGCAGGGAAAGCAGGCGAAGCAGGCGTGCCGAGGTTTCCAACATGCCGCCGAAGTCTGGCAGCCAGCTAGGACAAAAGCTGTCCTCTTCGGCTCCTAGGTTGAGGTCATGAACGAAGACATCACCCCGTTCCGCGTCGAGATCCCCCAGGAGCAGCTCGACGACCTGCGCGACCGGCTCGCCCGGACCCGCTGGACCGCCGCGCTGCCCGGTGATGACTGGGGCACCGGTGTCCCCACCGGCTGGCTGCGTGAGCTGGTCGACCACTGGCGTGACGGGTACGACTGGCGTGCGGCGGAGGCGCGGCTCAACGAGTTCCCGCAGTTCACCACCATGATCGACGGTCAGCGGATCCACTTCGTGCACGTCCGCTCGCCGGAGCCGGACGCGTTCCCCCTGGTCCTGACGCACGGCTGGCCCGGTTCGGTGGTGGAGTTCCTCGACGTGATCGGACCGTTGACCGACCCGCGCAACCACGGTGGTGACCCCACCGACGCGTTCCACGTGATCATCCCGTCGCTGCCAGGATTCGGGTTCTCCGGGCCGACCACAGATGCCGGGTGGGACACCGACCGCGTCGCCCGAGCATGGGCCGAGCTGATGCGCCGGCTGGGCTACCAGCGATACGGGGCGCAGGGCGGCGACATCGGCGCCGCGGTCAGCCCGCAACTTGGCCGGGTCGCGCCGGACCGCGTCGCCGGCGTCCACGTCAACGGCGGCCCCGGCCCGCTGCCGCCGCTGCCGCTGTCCGACGAGGAACTGGCCAGCCTGTCCGAGCTCGAACGCGACCGGATCAACCGGATCGAGGCGTTCATGCAGGAGGAGTTCGGCTACATCGCCATCCAGTCCACCCGGCCGCAGTCGCTCGCGTACGGCCTGACCGACTCGCCCGTCGGTCAGCTCGCCTGGATGATGGACAGGTTCCGCGAGTGGACCCATCCGCGCGACGTCCTGCCGGACAAGATCATCGACCGGGATCTGCTCCTGACCAACGCGACAATCTACTGGCTGACCGGTACCGCCGGCTCGTCGGCGTACGTCGGCTACGCCCAGGAATCCGCTTGGGGCGCCACCCAACCGAACTCGGGCGTACCCACCGCCGCGATCGTCTTCGCCCACGACGTCGGCATCCGCCGCTACGCCGAGCAGGAGAACAACATCACCCGCTGGGTCGACGTCGACCGCGGCGGCCACTTCGCCGCACTGGAGGAACCCGAGACGCTGACCGCCGACATCCGCGAATTCTTCCGGAGCCTCCGCCGATGACAACCGGTTAGGGCAGGCGCCGTGCTGGCCCGGACCCGTCCGGTCCGGGCCGGTACGGCGTGTGTTCCTCGGTCCTCGGCCGGGCGGTGCCGGCACCGACATCGCCAGGAATTCCACGACGACAGCGGGAGATGTGCTCGGGTGACCAACCGTTCCACCGCCGTAACGCGGCTGTCCTGGTCCGACGTGTGTGGCCGGCGGCTTGATCGGCACCGCCGGGGGGAGGACACGAGTGCTGTCGCTACCTTGGCGGCTGCGCGGATCGCTGCTGATCGTCGGCCCGCCCGGCTCGGGCAAGCGCCGTGATCATCCCTGACCCGTACCGGCTCGCCCCCGAACCGGACTCAACCTGGACATTCAAGATCTGGGTTGGCGGGCCACGCCGAGCGGTTCCGGCTGGGGTTGGTGACCGAGCCATAGCAGGATCGCCTCGGATTGTCGGCGTACCTGTAACTTCGCATAGATGTTGCTCAGGTTGTTTCGGACGGTCTTGCCGGTCAACCGGAGGTGACCGGCTATCTCGGTGATCGTGTGGCCGGTGGCGAGCAGCTCCATGATCTGCCGCTCGCGGGGGGTGATGGTGCTGGAGTGGATGGGGGCTGGTGCCGCGGCAACGGGCTGCATGTGTCTCAGCAACGTGGTTGCTGCGGCTGGGCTGAGGAAGCTCTCTCCGTTGGCGGTGGCGATTACCGCGCCCCTCAGGCAGAACTCCGGTGTCTGGGTGAGGACGAGGTAGCCGGTAGCGCCATGATCGAAGGCGGTGATCACGTCCTCCTGGTCGAAGCTGCGGGCGGCGACCAGCACCGCTGGCATGCTTGCGCCGAATGTCCGGTGCAGCTCCCTGACGTCGGCGGCTGGGCGATGGCCGTAGCACACAACGACGTCGTCGAAGGGGCGCGCCACGGACAGGTCGCCCGTCACTCGCGGGTGTAGCGGGCTCAGGCTGGGAGGTTGGGCGCCGTCGTGGCTGACTAGAGCAACTGAGAGTGACGGCATGACCTCCGTATCCTCGATGGCCGAAACGGACCATGCCCGACCATGGCCGGTGGTACTCATTTCCCGGGATCCATGCCGAATGACTCCTTCCAGCCATGCCGCCTGTGCCGCCCTGGGACCGGCCGAGTATCGGCTGTGCTGGCAGTCTGTGTCCACAACGCCTCACCAAAGCGCCAATGTAGTTATCAACACAGCCGGACGGTTGAACCGGAAGCATGCTTCGTCCGTACTACACGTGGACCCCAGTCAGGTCCACAGTATGTGCAGTCCTGTCAGGAATGGATCAGGTCAGGGCTTGCGTGCCCCCGCGCGGAGTCCGTCCATGACAAGGTCCAGTAGCCAGGTGAGGCGCGGTTGCCAATCCGTGCGGTTGTCGAGGTGCCAGAGGCCGGCGACGGCGAGGAAAAGCTGGTCCGCGGTGACTCCGGGTTCGATGGTGCCGGCCTGTTCGTTGGCGCGGAGCAGCAGTTCGGCCGCGGCCGTCACCGGGGCGTGTGCCGGTTTGCCCGGGCTTCCTGGTGCGCTGGTGGCCTGACGCATCGCCTCCGCGAGGCCAGCCTTGGTGACGGCGAACCGGGCGAGATGGTCCATCCACTCCCGTAGAGCCTGATCCGGCGGGCGTGTCTTCAGCAGTTCGGCGGCGCGGTCGGCGACCTGGTGCATCTCGTGGCGATAGATCTCCAGTACCAGTGTCTCCCGGTCGGGGAAGTGGCGGTAGAACGTGCCCTGTCCCACGCCGGCCTTCCTCGCGATCACGCTCAACGGAGCGTCCGCCGAGCGGGTGAGCTCCGCCACGGCCACTTCCAGGATGCGGCTGCGGTTGCGTTTCGCGTCCGAGCGCAGCGGTGCGTCCTTCTGCTCCGGCACCCCTTCTCCCTCCCGAACCGACGGCCGAACCGACCTTGCTAAGCGGACACCTGTCCGCTACGTTGGTCGACGGAGTGGACAAGTGTCCGCTTGAGTCCACCATACCCTGCGGTGAGGAAGCGCATTCCATGAAGACCACCGGCAACACAATCCTGATCACCGGCGGCACCTCCGGTATCGGCCACGGCCTGGCCCTGCGCCTGCACGAGGCCGGCAACACCGTGATCGTCGCCGGCCGGCGCGAGGAACTGCTTGACAAGATCACCACCGAGCACCCGGGTATCGAGTCCCTCGTCCTGGACGTCACCGACCCCGCCTCGATCGCCGGCGCCGCCCACACCCTGGCGTCCACGCATCCGCAGCTCAACGTTCTGGTCAACAACGCGGGCATCATGCAGCGGGAGAACCTGCTCGATCCGGGCTGCCTGGCGATCGCGGAGGAGCACGTCACCACCAACCTGCTCGGCACGATTCGGATGACGTACGCGTTCCTGCCCCTGCTGGCCGCCCGGGAGGATGCGGTCGTCATGAACGTCACCTCCGGTCTGGCGTTCGTGCCGCTGCCGATCACCCCGACCTACAGCGCGACCAAGGCGGCGCTGCACTCGTTCACCGAGAGCCTGCGCGTCCAGCTCGCCGACACGCCTGTCCAGGTCATTGAAGTGGCTCCGCCGGCGGTCCGGACAACCCTTCTCGGCCAGCAGGACAGCGAGTACGCCATGCCGCTGGACGAGTTCCTCACCGAGACCGTGACCCTGCTGCACGCCCAGCCCGACGCCAAGGAAATCGTCGTCGAGCGTGCCAGGTCCATCCGCCATGCCGAGGCCACCGGCGCCTACGACCAGACCCTGGCCATGCTCAGCGGCTTCGGAGCCTGATCCGACCGTGGCCCAGCGCAGCGCCACCAGTTCGAGCCTGGTAGACACCTCGGCTGGGCAGGTGCGCACAGGAACGAGCGGTGACGGGGTGGTGTCCGAATCCCGCGCGCCGCCCCGCGTTGGTCAGTTGCTCACTGAGGGGAGACCCGGTGTCCGGGTTCATCGCGATCGTGTTCGGGGTAGCCGGTCTGATCCACCTGTACCTGTGGTACCGGCTGGTGCGTGGCACCACCCGGCCCGGCCGGTGG
>NZ_SMKN01000273.1 GCF_004348675.1 Micromonospora sp. KC606
GGTCTCCGCCCCACCGGTCGTCGGCGTCGGAAAGTCGACGGATGCGGATCCGGCGGAGCACCCGGCGGTCGACCCCGACGCCGGGCCGGGCCTCGACGCGCCCGACGGGCCGAACCATCCCGCCCGGCCCGTCGCGGCATCGGCGGGGGCGGACGAGCCGGCCCTCCCACCGACATCCGGGGCGGACGAGCCGGCGCCGCGCAGCGACCCGGAGCAGGTGCTGGCCGCGTACCGGTGGCGGCTCGACCCGGAGACGCTGCGTGAGACCGTGGACGACCCGGACGAGCTGCGTGCGCTGCGGCGGCGGCTCACCGAGAAGCTCGGCGTCTCCCTGGACAACCGCGCCCGCGCCCGGCTGCTGAGCCTGCGCGCCGTCGTCTCCCGGGTCGTCGACGACCTGGACGACGCGCTCGCCGACGGCCGGCTCGCCCTCACCTACGCCGAGGCGACCGGGGAACTGCGGCGGACCGCGCTGGCGCGGGCCCGGCTGGCGGAGGTGCTGCGCCGCCGGGGCGAGCACGCCGAGGCGGACCGGCTCTTCGCCGAGGCCAACTCGACGGAGCTGCCGGATCGGCTGCGCTCGGCGATGCACGAGCACGCGGGCCGGTCCTGCTACGACCAGGGCCGGTTGATGGAGGCGTGCGAGCACTTCGAACGAGCACTGGACCTGCGCCGGGCCGACGACCCGGAACTGACCGAGCGAATCATGATCTCCCTGGACGCGGTGCACGCCCGGGCCGCCGCGAAGGGCAGTTTCGGGCCGTATCCCCGGAGTCGGGAGGAGGTGCTACGCGGACACCGCTCGCCGGTACCGACCCGGGATATCGACCCAGAGCGATGGGGTTACGCGGATCCCGACGGTGAACTCGTGATCGACTACCGGTACGCCGAGGCGCAGCCCTTCTGCGAGGGCATGGCCTGGGTACGCCGTCCCGACGCCACCGGTTGGGAGTTGATCGACGAGGCCGGGAGGACCCTGATCGCCCCCGCGTACGCGGCGGTGCGGGCCTTCTCCGACGGTCTGGCCTGGGTGTCTCGGGGCGGTGACGCGGACTGGACGGCGGTCGAGCCGGACGGCACGGTGGTCGCCTCCGGCGGCTTCGAGGAGGTCCGGTCGTTCCGGGGCGGCGTGGCCGCGGTGCGCCGGGGCGGGGCCTGGGGTGCGGTGGACCGGCACGGCCGGCTGGTCGTGCCACCCCGCTACCAGGGCTTCCGGACCGTGCTCGCCGACGGCCGCCCGGTGGACGGCTTCACCGACGAGGGGCTGGCCGTGGTGCAGGCGGGTGGCCTGCGCGGCGTGGTGGACCGCGCCGGGAAGGTGCTCGTCGCGCCCGCCCACGGACAGCTGATGATCCACCCGGTGGCGTTCCTGGCCACCGACCGCGCCGGCCGGTGGGGCGCGCTGGACCGGCGCGGCGCTCCGTTGATCGACCCGGTGCACCCGGGCCGGGACGCCGTGTTGGCCGAGATCGACCTGCTGCTGACCGACGCCCATCCGGTGCTCTGACGGTTCAGGCGGACCGGGCTAGGGTCGGGGAATGGAATTCCGACACCTAGGCCGCTCGGGCCTCATGGTCAGCGAGATCTCGTACGGCAACTGGATCACCCACGGCTCCCAGGTCGAGGAGGAGGCGGCGCTGGCCTGCGTGCGAGCCGCCCTGGACACCGGCATCACCACCTTCGACACCGCCGACGTCTACGCCGGCACCCGCGCCGAGGAGGTCCTCGGCAAGGCCCTGGCGGGCGAGCGCCGCGAGGGGCTGGAGATCTTCACGAAGGTCTACTGGCCGACCGGTCCGGGCCGCAACGACCGGGGCCTGTCCCGCAAGCACATCATGGAGTCGATCAACGGCTCGCTGCGCCGGCTGCGCACCGACCACGTGGACCTCTACCAGGCCCACCGGTACGACTACAGCACGCCGCTGGAGGAGACGATGGAGGCGTTCGCCGACGTCGTCCGCTCCGGCAAGGCGCACTACATCGGTGTCTCGGAGTGGAAGGCGTCGCAGATCCGCGAGGCGCACGGCCTCGCCCGCGAATTGCGCGTCCCGCTGGTGTCCAACCAGCCGCAGTACTCGATGCTGTGGCGGGTCATCGAGACCGAGGTCGTGCCCGCCTGTGAGGAGCTGGGCGTCGGGCAGATCGTCTGGTCGCCGATGGCGCAGGGCGTGCTCTCGGGCAAGTACCTGCCCGGCCAGCCACCGCCGGCCGGGTCCCGGGCCACGGACGAGAAATCCGGCGCCAACTTCATCAGGGCCTGGCTGAACGACGACGTGCTCACCCGGGTGCAGCGGCTCAAGCCCCTCGCGGAGCAGGCCGGGTTGACCCTGCCGCAGTTGGCCATCGCCTGGGTGCTGCAGAACCCGAACGTCGCCTCGGCGATCATCGGGGCGTCCCGGCCCGAGCAGGTGCACGACAACGTCAAGGCGGCCGGCGTGACGCTCGACGCCGAGCTGCTGAAGGCGATCGACGAGATCGTCGAGCCGGTCACCGAGCGGGACGCGGCGAAGACCGAGAGCCCGGCCCGCCGGCCCTGACGCTCTCTCCGGGCCCGGCGCGGCCTGCGCGCCGGCCCGGGCCCCTCCCCGGGCCGATCACCCCTGCCAGAAGCGGATCAGGTCCAGTCCCAGGGCGTAGAGCCAGCTCGGCAGGCCGAGCGCGTCGCCGAGGGCGAAGACCGCGCCGAAGAACCAACCACCGATGCGCGGGTTCCACAGCAGCGCGAAGAGCAGGATGAAGCCGAACGGGGCGAACAGGTCGTACATCCGCCGCCACTGCGCGTTCAGCCAGGGCTGGATCATGTTGCCGCCGTCCAGGCCGGGGATCGGCAGCAGGTTGAGCAGACTCGCGGTGAGCTGGAGGAAGGCCAGCAGCGCCAGCCCCGCCCAGAACTCGACCGGCCCGCCGAACGCCCCGGACCCGACCCGCAGTGCCGCCACCAGCACCAGCGTGAACAGCACGTTGGTGGCCGGACCGGCGAGGCTGACCAGGGTGTGGCGCAGCCGGCCCGGGATGGCGTGCCGGTCCACCCACACCGCGCCACCCGGCAGGCCGATGCCGCCGAGCAGCACCACCACCACGGGAAGCACGATCGACAGCAACGGGTGGGTGTACTTCAGCGGGTTCAACGTCAGGTAGCCGCGGTGGGCGATGTCCCGGTCGCCGGCCCGGTACGCCACCACCGCGTGGGCATACTCGTGCAGGCAGAGCGAGACCAGCCAACCGGAGACGACGAAGAGGAACACGTCGAACCGGACGTTGCCGAATCCGCTCCAGGCCATCACCCCGCTGGCCACGAAGAGCGCGACCAGGGCGAGGAAAACCGGGCTGGGGCGGAACGCCGCCCGGGGCACACCCAGGACCAGCGGTTCCCCCGGGCGGTCGTACGCCATCACTCCGCCGTCGGCAGCAGGCTCATCCGGTACTCCACCCGGTCGTCCTCGACGAGCGCGACCGAGGTGACGCCGGACGCCGCGAGCTCCCGCCAGGTCTGGCCGATCCACGACTCGGCGTCCGCCTGACTGCCGAACGACTCCACCGGCCCGTCCAGCGCCGTGCCGTCCGCGCCCTCGTACCGCCAGCTCCACGCCATGCCGCGTCTCCCCTCGCCGCTTCGCCGTCTCCGGGGACGGATCCCCGCAAGCGTAGTCGGCCGTCCCCTGAACGGTCCGCTGCTCACCCCGCGGGAGCGCCGCCGCCCGCCCCGACGCCGCGCTGCCGGGCTCCAGGGTTTCCCGGCCGCTGTCGGGGTATGGGCAGGGTGAGCAACGGCGGTGGCCGGACACCGCCGGCGGACTCCAGGAGGCGACGGTGGAGCAGCGGATGCACGAGAAGGACACTGATGAGCTGCGGCAGATCGCGGTCCGGGGCGGCATCGAGGGTGCCGCGCACATGGACCGGGACGAGCTGCTGGACGCCCTCGTCGCCCGCCCCGGAGAGGGTGCCTGGCAGGAGGATCCGAAGCCGGCGACGGTCAACCCGAACGATTACCGGTTCCACTCCCCCCGTCACCCGTAGTACCGGCGACGCGGCGGTTCTCACACGTTCGCGTTGCACACCGGTACGGTGGCGCGGTGCTGACTAAGGGATTGGCGCTCAGCGATCGGTACCGGCTGAGCGAACGGGTGGCGACCGGTGGCATGGGCACCGTCTGGCGATGCGTGGACACCCTCCTCGACCGCGAGGTAGCTGTGAAAATACTGCTACCCACACTGGTCGAAGACCCCGAGTTCACCACCCGCTTCCACGCCGAAGCCCGCATGCTGGCCGCCCTACGCCACCCCGGCATCGTCGCCGTACACGACTTCGGCTCCACCACCCTCACCGACGGCAACCGCGTCAGCTACCTGGTGATGGAGTACGTCGACGGCGAACCCCTCAACGCCTGGATCCGCCGCGCCGGCCGACTCGACCCCGCCTCCACCATGTCCGCCGTCGCGCAAGCCGCCACCGCACTGCACATCGCCCACACCGCCGGCATCGTCCACCGCGACGTCAAACCCGGCAACCTCCTGGCCAAACGCGACGGCACCATCGTCCTGGTCGACTTCGGCATCGCCCGCTCCGCGGCGTCCTCCGGGCTGACCGCCAGCCACATGGTGCTCGGCAGCGCCTCCTACATGTCGCCGGAGCAGGTCAACAACCAGCCCGTGTCGCCGGCCACGGACGTCTACGCGCTCGGCGCGGTGGCCTACCACTGCCTGACCGGGCAGCCGCCGTTCGTCGGCGCCACCCTGTTGCAGGTGGCGTTGCAGCACGCCCAGGACGCTCCGCCGCCGCTGCCCCACGACATCCCGCCACCGGTGGCCGCGGTGGTCGAACGCGCCCTGGCCAAGAACCCCGCCGACCGCTGGCCCAGCGCCGCCGCGATGGCCGACGCCGCCCGCGCCGCCACGCCGACGGTGCGCCCGGTCCTACCCGGTCCGCGGCCGGCCGGGGACGCGCTGGCCCCGCCCCCGCCGTGGCCGGTGCCGACGGGGGACAAGGCCGCGCCGGCGTCGGCCGCGTCGACCGGTGGCGGAGCCACGACCCCTCCGGCAGCTCCGGCGGGTGACCGGCCGGCGGCGCTGACGGGTGACGGGCCCGGGGCCGCACCGGCGGCGCCCACGGGTGACCGGCCGGCGGAGCCGACGAACGACCGACAGCCGGCCCCACCGGCAGCTGGCCGGCCGGTGACCCCGCCGGGCCGGGGCGGCGTACCAGGAAGAAGCCCGAAGCCGAAGTCGCCGGACGGCGGCCGGGCGCCGCGTCGGCGGATGGTCCTGGCCTGCGTGGCCGGGGCGGCGGCCGCTGTGCTGGTCGGCGTCGGCGTGATCCTGGCGCTTCCGCCGGACGGCCCGCGCCAGGGCACGCCGGAACCGACCGCCGGGTCCCTGGGGGCCGTGGGGGCCGTGTCCGCGCCACCCGGTCCGGACACCGACGGCGCCCGCAACGGCAGGCCGGAGCCGGGCACCGGCGTGCCGGCCGGCTGGTCGACTCCGGCGGGAGCGGGCGTCGTCCCGAACGGCACCACCGGAGCGGGAACAGGAGCCGAGCCCGGTGGGCCGCCGGGGCCGAAGCCGGGGGACCGACCGGTGCCGGAACCCGGGGCGAGCGCGTCCAGCAACGCGCCGCCGCCCGCCTCGCCTCCCGCCAACCCGCCGAGGAGCAATCCCCACACCCCCGAGGAGCTCTGCGGCGAGGGTTTCCAGGTCGTCGAGTCGGCGGCGCTGGTCGCGGACGGGGTACGCACCGGACGGGTGTATCTGCTCCGCAAACCGCCGGCCCGGGTGAAGTGCGTGGTCACCCTGAAGGAGATCGCGCTCGGCGAGCCCACGGCGGTGTCGGCGTTCCTGGAGGTGCAGGGAAAGAAGCGGACCACCGCCGGCGGCTCCTCCGAGTACTACGCCGGCCCGGTCCGCGTCGGGGGCGGCAAGGCGTGCGTGGCGTGGGGTGGGTCGACCGGCGGCGCCAGCTACGGCAGCGACTTCGAACACTGCGGTTGAGTTCGGGGCCGGCCGGCGACCGTCGTCGGCGCGACACGCACCACCTCGGGGCGTCACGACACGACCGTCGGTGACCAGCATGACCGCCCGGCCGGTACGGTGGCGCGGTGCTGACTAAGGGACTGGCGCTCAGCGATCGGTACCGGCTGAGCGAACGGGTGGCGACCGGTGGCATGGGCACCGTCTGGCGATGCGTGGACACCCTCCTCGACCGCGAGGTAGCTGTGAAAATACTGCTACCCACACTGGTCGAAGACCCCGAGTTCACCACCCGCTTCCACGCCGAAGCCCGCATGCTGGCCGCCCTACGCCACCCCGGCATCGTCGCCGTACACGACTTCGGCTCCACCACCCTCACCGACGGCAACCGCGTCAGCTACCTGGTGATGGAGTACGTCGACGGCGAACCCCTCAACGCCTGGATCCGCCGCGCCGGCCGACTCGACCCCGCCTCCACCATGTCCGCCGTCGCGCAAGCCGCCACCGCACTGCACATCGCCCACACCGCCGGCATCGTCCACCGCGACGTCAAACCCGGCAACCTCCTGGCCAAACGCGACGGCACCATCGTCCTGGTCGACTTCGGCATCGCCCGCTCCGCGCAATCGCCTCGATCACCGGGGCCACATGGTGCTCGGCACCGCCTCCTACATGTCGCCGGAGCAGGCTGTCGCCCAGCCGGTCTCGGCGGCCACGGACGTCTACGCGCTCGGCGCGGTGGCCTACCACTGCCTGACCGGGCAGCCGCCGTTCGTCGGCGAGAACCCGTTGCAGGTGGCGCTGCGGCACGCCCAGGACGCTCCGCCGCCGCTGCCCCACGACATCCCGCCACCGGTGGCCGCGGTGGTCGAACGCGCCCTGGCCAAGAACCCCGCCGACCGCTGGCCCAGCGCCGCCGCGATGGCCGACGCCGC
>NZ_SMKN01000274.1 GCF_004348675.1 Micromonospora sp. KC606
CGGCGTGTGCCGCGCGCCCCCGTCCGGGTGCTGCTGTTACCTCAGGTGTGCTGCGGTGACCTCAGAGGCCCAGTTCGGCCTCGAAGTTGCCGGCCTCCAGCCGCTCCTTGACGGCGACCAGGAAGCGGGCCGCGTCGGCGCCGTCGATCAGCCGGTGGTCGTACGACAGAGCCAGGTACACCATCGAGCGGACCGCGATCACCTCGCCCAGCTCCTGGTCGTTCACCACGACCGGGCGCTTGACCACGGCACCGGTGCCGAGCATCGCCGACTGCGGCGACGGCACGATCGGGGTGTCGAACAGGGCGCCGCGGCTGCCGGTGTTGGTCAGCGTGAAGGTCGCCCCGGCCAACTCGTCCGGGCTGATCTTGTTGGTGCGGGTGCGCTCGGCCAGGTCGGCGATGCGCTTCGCGATGCCACCCAGGTTCAGGTCACCGGCACCGTGGATGACCGGCACCATCAGGCCCCGCTCGGTGTCCACCGCGACGCCCAGGTGCTCGGCGTCCGGGTAGGTGATCGTCCCGGCGTCGAGGTCCATGCTGGCGTTGACCACCGGGTACGCCTGCAACGCCTCGATCGCGGCGAGGGCGAAGAACGGCAGGAACGACAGCTTGACGCCGTGCCGGGCCTGGAACGCCTGCTTGGCCTGCGCCCGCAGCTTGGCGATCCGGGTGACGTCCACCTCGACCACCGTGGTCAGCTGCGCCATCTCGTGCAGCGACTGCTGCATCCGCTTGGCGATCGTCGCCCGGATCCGCGGCATCTTCTCGGTGGTTCCGCGCTTCGCGCTCGGCTGCGGCTTCGCCGCCGGCTTGGCGGCCGGGGCCGCCGCGGCTGGCTGCGGCGCCGCGGCCGGAGCGGCCTTCGCGGCCTTGGCCTTCTCCGCCGCGTCCAGCACATCCTGCTTGCGGATCCGGCCACCCACGCCGGTGCCGGTGAGCGAGGCGAGGTCGACGCCGTGCTCGCTGGCGAGTTTGCGCACCAGCGGGGTCACGTAGCCGGCGGCCTCCTCGCCGCCCTGGGCGGGGGCGGTGGGCCGTTGCCGAGCAGCCGGCTGCGCCGCCTGCTCGGCCCTGGCCGGCTGCTGCGCGACCTCGGCCTCCGCCGCCGGCTCGTTGTACGACATGCCGGGGGTCGGCTCCTCGACCTTCGGCTCCGGCTTCGCCTTGGGCTCCGGCTTCGCCTCGGCCTTGGGCTCGGGCTTCGCCTCGGCCTTGGGCTTGGGCTCGGGCTCGGGCTTCGCCTCGGCCTTGGGCTTCGGAGCAGCCCCGGCCGCACCGACGATCGCCAGGTCGGCGCCGACCTCGGCGGTCTCGTCCTCGGCGACCTTGATCTCCAGCAGGGTTCCGGCCACCGGAGACGGGATCTCCGTGTCGACCTTGTCCGTGGAGACCTCCAGCAGCGGCTCGTCCACCTCGACGGCGTCACCGACCTGCTTGAGCCAGCGGGTGACCGTACCCTCGGTGACGCTCTCCCCCAGAGCCGGCATCTTCACCGGGGTGCCCTCGCCTGCCGGGGCGGCCTCGGCCTGCGGCTCGGGCTGGGCCGGCTGCTCCGGCTCCGGGCCGGTGCCCTCGGCGGCGGCCGTCGGCTCGGCGGCTGGCGCGGCCTCCTGGGTCGGCGCGGCCTCGCCGCCACCGCCCTGCTCGCCCTCGCCCGCGATGACGGCCAGCTCGCTGCCCACCTCGGCGGTCTCGTCCTCAGCGACCACGATCCGGCTCAGCACACCCGCCGCGGGCGACGGGATCTCGGTGTCGACCTTGTCGGTCGACACCTCGAGCAGCGGCTCGTCGACCTCGACGGTGTCGCCCTCCTGCTTGAGCCAGCGGGTGACGGTGCCCTCGGTGACGCTCTCGCCGAGCCGAGGCATGGTGACCGATACCGGCATGTTCACAGACTCCTTCGTTCCCCTGGTGCGATCACGCCCGTCTGCCGCCGGACGCCGCGGAAGCAATTCTCGATCAGGCGTGCGCGTGCAGCGGCTTGCCGGCCAGGGCCAGGTGCGCCTCGCCCAGGGCCTCGTTCTGCGTCGGGTGGGCGTGCACGAGCTGCGCGACCTCGGCCGGGTAGGCCTCCCAGTTGTAGATGAGCTGGGCCTCGCCGACCATCTCGCCGACCCGGGCGCCCACCATGTGCACGCCGACGACCGGGCCGTCGGCCACCCGGACCAGCTTCACGAAGCCGGCCGTCTTGAGGATCTGGCTCTTGCCGTTGCCACCGAGGTTGTAGTTGTAGGTCTTGACCTTGTCGGCCCCGTACTGCTCCTTGGCCTTCGCCTCGGTCAGGCCGACCGAGGCCAGCTCCGGGTCGGAGTAGGTGACCCGTGGGATGCCGACCTCGTCGATCACGGCCGGGTTCTGCCCGGCGATCTCCTCGGCGACGAAGATGCCCTGCTGGAAGCCGCGGTGGGCGAGCTGGAGACCGGGCACGATGTCGCCGACGGCGTAGACGTTCGGCACGTTGGTGCGCAGCCGCTCGTCGGTCAGCACGTAGCCGCGGTCCATCTTGACGCCCTGCTCCTCGTACCCGAGGTTGGCGGTGTTCGGGCCCCGGCCGACCGCGACCAGCAGCAGCTCGGCCTCGACGGCCTCGCCGCCGGAGATGGTCAGCCGGACGCCGCTGTCGGTCTTCTCGACCTTCTCGAACGGCTTGCCGACCTTGAAGTTGATTTTCCGCTTGCGGAAGGCCCGCTCCAGCGCCTTCGACGACTCCTCGTCCTCGGCGGCGACCAGCCGGGGCAGCGCCTCGACGATGGTCACGTCCACCCCGAAGGACTTCCACACGCTGGCGAACTCGACGCCGATCACGCCGCCGCCGAGCACGATCGCCGAGGACGGGACGCGGTCCAGGGTCAGGGCGTGGTCGCTGGTGATGATCCGCTCGCCGTCGACGTCCAGGCCGGGCAGGGTCTTGGCGTACGAGCCGGAGGCCAGCACGACGTTGCGGCCGGTGTAGCGCTTCCCGTCGACCTCGACGACGTTCTTGCCGACCAGCTTGCCGTGCCCCTCGACGACGGTGATCGCCTTGTTGCCCTTAAGCATGCCCTGCAGGCCCTTGTACAGCCGGGAGACCACGCCGTCCTTGTACGAGTTGACCGCGGCCATGTCGATGCCGACCAGCTCGGCCTTGACGCCGAACTGCTCCGACTCGCGCGTCTGGTCGGCGATCTCGGCGGCGTGCAGCAGCGCCTTGGTGGGGATGCAGCCGTTGTGCAGGCAGGTGCCGCCGAGCTTGCCCTTCTCGATCAGCGCGACGGAGAGATCCAGCTGGGCGGCACGCAGCGCCGCCGCGTAGCCGCCGCTGCCACCTCCGAGGATGACGATGTCGAAGGTTGCGTCGTTCGGCTCGCTCACATCCAACTCCCAGTTCGCGTCACTGCTCGGGGGTTACGGCGGAGTAACAGGCACACCCCACCTCGGTCATCTTGTCACCACCGCACAGCGGGCGCGTAGTGAGGTGCCCAACGACACGTAGACGGCACGTACGCTTGGCACCGTCTTCGATGACGCTCGGGGAGGAGAAGGAGTCGCGTGGGGCTGTTCCGACGACGCAGAAAGCCGGTCGGTGACCACGGCGACCGTCCCGCCAACCGTGCCGACCTCGACCACCTCGAGAACTTCGTCCGGACCCGGCGCGGGGTCGAGGCGTACATCGAACCACGGACCACGGTCACCGAGACCACCGTCATCCTGATCGCCGACGACGGGGAGTGGACCCGCCGCCGGATCGAGAGCCCGGAGGGCGCCCGACGCTTCGCGCACCGGCTCGCCATCCCGGTCTACGACGTGGGCCTGATGGGCTACCCGCAACGGATGCGCGACTACAACGAACGCCGCAAGCGCCGCCCGGAACTCTACTGACGCCGCGGGCCGGCGCTCGGGACGCGACAGGTCGGGGTGTCGAGGCGGAGCGAAGCCGCGACCTGCCGCGAATCGTGCGGGTCGTGGTCGTCCGCCCCGCCAACGGCGACGTCCTCGACGAGCTGCACCAGGGTCCGCACCGGGACGCCCGTGCCGCCCTTGGTCCAGTAGCCGGTCGCCTCACCCGAGTGGTAGCTGGGGCCGGCGATGTCGATGTGCGCCCACGCCACCTCCTCGGTGACGAACTCGCGCAGGAACACCCCACCCTGGAGCATGTGACCTGCCCGATCCATGCCGGCATTGACCTGGGAGATGTCCGCGACGTCGGAGTCCATGCCCTTGCGGACGTCGTCCGGCAGCGGCATCGGCCAGGCCGGCTCACCGACGGCGTCACCGACGGCCCTGACCCGCTCGCACAGCTCCGGGGTGCCCATCACGCCGGCGACTCGCTTGCCCAGCGCGATGACCTGGCCACCGGTCAGGGTGGAGGTCTCGAAGAGGTAGTCGACGCCGTCCTCGCAGGCCCGGGCCATCGCGTCGGCGAGGATCATCCGGCCCTCGGCGTCGGTGTTGAGCACCTCCACCTTCTTGCCGTTGTACATGGTGATCACGTCACCGGGCCGGTAGCTGCTGCCCGACGGCATGTTCTCCGCCATCGGCAGGTACGCGGTCACCGCCACCGACGGCCGCACGGCGGCGATGGCCAGCATCGCGGCGGCCACCGCGGCGGCCCCGGCCATGTCCGACTTCATCTCCCACATGCCCTGCGCCGGCTTGATCGAGACACCGCCGGTGTCGAAGGTGATGCCCTTGCCGACCAGCGCCACCCGCTTGCCGTTGCCTCCGCCCGACGGGGTGTAGGTGAGCGTGACCAGCCGCGGCGGGGCCTCCGAGCCCTGACCGACGGCGATGACTCCGCCGTACCCGCCGGCCCGCAGCGCCGCCTCGTCCAGCACCTCGACGCCGAGCCCGGCCGCTCCGGCGGCCTCGGCGACCGCGTCGGCGAAGGCCGGCGGGCGCAGCTCGTTCGGGGCGCTGTTCACCCAGTCGCGGCTGGTGCGGACCGCGCCGGCCACGGCGGTGGCCCGCTCGATCTCGCCCCGGGCCGTCGCGTCGGCGGCGTCCGGGACGGCGATCAGCACCTCGGCGACCGGATCGCGGCGGGCCGGCTGCGGGGTGGTCTTGTAGCCGGCGAACCGGTACCCGCCGAGCAGCGCACCCTCGGCGACGGCGCGCAACGCGGCCGGGGCGTCGGCGTCGTCGGGCAGTGGCAGGGTCAGCGCCACCCGGGGCGCCCCGGCGAGCGCACGGACGACCGCGCCGGCGGCCCGGCGCAGCGTCTCCGGGGCGGGAGCGGCCCCGGTCGGCTCAGGGCCCAGCCCGACGGCGGCCACGACCGGAGCGGTGACGGTGCCCAGTGTGGCCAGCTTGATCACCTCGCCGGTGGCGCCGGTGGCGCCGAGCAGCGCCAGCGTCTCGGTCAGCTTGCCGTCGAAGGCGGCGGCGATGCTCTCCGCCCCGCTGGCCAGCAGCAGGGTGCCGGCAGGGCCGCCGGTGGCGGCCTGCTCGCCGGGCTGGCTGTGCAGGCCGATCACGATCGCGTCGACGGCGAGTTCGGCGGGGTCGGTGTCCACCAGGCTCAGGGTGGTGCTGGGCGATGTCACTGAAGCTACTCCGGGCGGGCCGGGCCGGCCGCGTCGTCGCGTGCCGGCGATGAAGGTCTCCGGCGGCAACCTACCCGCCGAAAGCGTGGCTGTCCCGCCGAACAGCGTCCGGGCGGGTCCCGCCGATGCTAACCAGCCGTTCAGGCCCCGGTAAGTTTCCACCCATGACGGACGTGACTTCCGAGGCCGCCGCGACCCGCCTGCGCCGTTCCCCGCTGCACGAGCGGCACACCGCTCTCGGCGCCAAGTTCGCCCCGTTCGGGGGCTGGGAGATGCCACTGGAGTACGCCGGGGGTGGCGTGTTGAGGGAGCACGCCGCGGTGCGGACCGCGGTGGGCGTGTTCGACGTGTCGCACCTGGGCAAGGCGCGGATCACCGGCCCGGGCGCGGCCGACTTCGTCAACTCCTGCCTGAGCAACGACCTGGGCCGGATCGGGTCGGGCCGGGCGCAGTACACGTTCTGCTGCGACGCCGCGACCGGCGGCGTGGTGGACGACATCATCGCCTACCTGCACGCCGACGACCACGTCTTCCTCGTTCCGAACGCGGCGAACACCGCCGAGGTCGTGCGCCGGTTGCGCGCCGCCGCGCCGGCCGGGGTCACCGTCACCGACGAGCACGGGGCGTACGCCGTGCTGGCCGTGCAGGGTCCGCGCTCGGCGGAGCTGCTCGCCGCGCGGGGCCTGCCGGTGGAACACGGTTACATGAGTTTCTCCCCGGCCACCCTGGCCGGAGTCGAGCTGGTCGTCTGCCGGACCGGCTACACCGGCGAACTGGGGTACGAGCTGGTGGTCCCCGCCGAGGGGGCGCTCGCCGTATGGGACGCGCTCTTCGCCGCGGGGGAGTCGTTCGACCTGCGCGCCTGCGGTCTGGGCGCCCGCGACACCCTGCGCACCGAGATGGGGTACCCGCTGCACGGCCAGGATCTGTCGCCGGAGATCACCCCGGTGCAGGCCCGCTCCGGGTGGGCGGTGGGTTGGGACAAGCCGACGTTCTGGGGCCGCGACGCGCTGCTCGCGGAGAAGGCGGCCGGGCCTCGGCGGACGCTGCGTGGCCTGACGGCCGTCGACCGGGCGATCCCACGCGCCGGCATGACGGTGTACGCCGGCGACACGCCGGTCGGCGCCATCACCAGCGGAACCTTCAGCCCGACGCTCAAGCAGGGCATCGCCCTGGCGCTGGTCGACACCGATTCGAGCCTCGCCGACGGCGACCTGGTGGAGGTCGACGTCCGCGGTCGCCGCGCCCGGATGCGCCTGACCCGCCCCCCCTTCGTC
>NZ_SMKN01000275.1 GCF_004348675.1 Micromonospora sp. KC606
GTCGAGGCCCGCGCCGACCAGCCCTGGGCGGGCGGGGCCTACCCGGCGGAGCAGCAGAACTGGTCGGGGGCGCAGGTCGGCGACCGTTGGGCCGAGGTCCGCGACGACGGGCAGGCGCGCGAGCTGCGGGTCGGGGAGCGCCGGGCCGAGACGCACCCCGACGGCGCCGGTTTCCGGGTGCAGGACCGCTGGGCGACGGTACGGCGGGACGAGCCCCATCAGCCGGCGGGACAGTGGGTTGGCGGCTGGGCCGAGCCGGAGGACCGGCCGGGGCTGCCGCAGGGCGGGGTGCCCGTGCCGCAGGAGTGGTGGACGGCGGGCCGGCAGCCGGCCGAGGAGCAGTGGGGCCAGCAGCCGGCCGGCCAGTGGCGGGCGCCCGCGCCGAGGGAACCGGTCGACGCGTGGCGCGCGCCGGAGCCGGAGCCCCGTCACCAGCAGTGGGGTGGCGAGGTGCAGTACGGCTATCCGCAGCAGGACGTCCCGCGCGCCGGCAGCCGCTGGGGCTGACGGCGGGCCGCCGGCTCACTTGTCGATGTCGCCGACCACGAAGAACATCGAGCCGAGGATGGCGATCAGATCCGGCACCAGGCAGCCGGGGAGCACGCTGGCCAGCGCCTGCACGTTCGCGTACGACGCGGTGCGCAGCTTGAGCCGCCACGGCGTCTTCTCGCCCCGCGACACCAGGTAGTAGCCGTTGATGCCGAGCGGGTTCTCGGTCCAGGCGTAGGTGTGCCCCTCGGGAGCCTTGACCACCTTCGGCAGCCGGGTGTTCACCGGTCCGGTGAGCCGGTCCACCCGGTCCAGGCACTGCCTGGCCAGGTCGAGCGAGGCGTACACCTGGTCGAGCAGGACCTCGAAGCGGGCGTGGCAGTCGCCGGCCGTGCGGGTGACCACCGGCACGTCGAGCTGGTCGTACGCCAGGTAGGGCTCGTCGCGGCGCAGGTCCAGGTCGAGCCCGGAGGCGCGGGCGACCGGCCCGGACGCGCCGAACGCGGCGGCGTCGGCGGCGGACAGCACGCCCACCCCGACGGTGCGGGCCAGGAAGATCTCGTTGCGCCGGATGAGGTGGTCGAGGTCGGGCATCCGGCGGCGTACCTCGTCGATGGCGGCGCGGGCCCGGCCGGTCCAGCCGGCGGGCACCTCCTCCTTGAGGCCGCCGACCCGGTTGAACATGTAGTGGATCCGGCCGCCGGAGACCTCCTCCATCACCGTCTGGATGGTCTCCCGTTCCCGGAACGCGTAGAAGACGGGGGTGATCGCGCCGATCTCCAGCGGATACGAGCCGAGGAACATCAGGTGGTTGAGCACCCGGTTCAGCTCGGCCAGCGCCATCCGCAGCCAGACGGCCCGCTCCGGCACCTCCATGCCCATCAGCCGCTCCACGGCGAGCACCACGCCCAGCTCGTTGGAGAAGGCGGACAGCCAGTCGTGCCGGTTGGCCAGCACGATGATCTGCCGGTAGTCGCGGACCTCGAAGAGCTTCTCCGCGCCCCGGTGCATGTACCCGACGATCGGCTCGGCGGAGATCACCCGCTCCCCGTCGAGCACCAGCCTCAGCCGGAGCACGCCGTGCGTGGAGGGGTGCTGCGGCCCGATGTTGAGCACCATGTCGGTGCCGAGCTGCTCCCCGCCGGCGCCCGTGCCGACGGTCAGTTCGCGGAGGTCGCCGGCGTCGGTGGTCATGCCCGCCATCGTGCCATGGGGGGCGGGGCTGGCTCGGGGTGGCTAGTCGACGCCGTCGCCGTCGGTGACTGCCGCCGGGTCGACGCCGACAGGTTGTCGCAGCCACCAGTGCCCGCCGAGCCCGGCCGGGTCGGTCAGTTCGGCCGCTGACGACGCGGCGGCCAGCGCCCGCACGTACCCGGCGGGGTCGCGGGCGGCCAGGCCGAGTGGTGGTCGGGCGCCGCCGGTCCCGAGCGCCCGCAGCGCCTCCCGCTGACGGACCAGGGTGTACGCACACCGGGCGACCCGCTGACCGGCGGCGGCGACGGAGTCCACGGCGACGTGCGCGGTGACGTCGCACGAGCCGTCGGGCAGCGGCGGCACCTGCCGGCCACCCCGGTACCCGGTCAGGCTCCCGTCGAGGGGCCTCTCCGCCCTCAGGTGCCCGTAGTCCACGGCCACCGCGAGTCCCCGGTCGACGTGGCGCACCGCCTCCGTCCAGGCGTGATCCCTGCTCGTCCCGATCTCGGCCCTCGATGCCGTGGACGGGTCCGGGTGGGTGTTGTCCGTTCCGGCCGGCGGTGCCGGCCACCACCTGTCCAGCCAGTCGCGATCAACGGAGTCGACCGGTGGGCCCAGCGACTCCATTCCCGTGGTCGGGTCGACCAGCAGGTAGCGCCACCCGTCGGCGGTCCGCGCGGCCACGTCGAGCGGTACGTTGTCGAGCCACTCGGTGGCGACCAGCAGCCCGACGATCCCGGTGGGGATCTCGTCCATCCATTCGATCTGGTGGAGCAGGTGGTCGGGCCGGAGGGCCTTCTCGACCGCGATGGGTCGAACCCGGGACGCGAGCGGCGGCGTGGACGGCAACGGCCCGCCCGGCTCCCCGGCTCCCCGACCGGACGAGGGTGGCTCCCCGGCCGTCCCGATGGCCGCAAGCATGGCGACCAGCAGCTCACCGCGTCCGGCCCCCACGTCGACCACGTCCAGCCGAGCGGGGTGGCCGAGGGCGGCGTCGACCTGGGTGAGTAGCCGGGCCAGGGCCGTCGTGAAAACGGGGGAGGCGTGCACGCTGGTCCGGAAGTGGGCGGCCGGCCCGGCTCCGGCGACGAAGAACCCGTCCGCCCCGTAGAGGGCCCGGTCCATCGCGTCCCGCCAGCGCATCGGCATCAGTTCATCCCTCGTTCAGCGGGCGTCACCGTGCCGACCCTACGGTGAGCCGGTATGAGACGAGTCGCGACATCCGCACTGGCGGTCGTTCCCCTGCTGCTGGCCGGTCCGGCGGCGGTAGCCGCGCCGGCCGGCGGCGACGCCCCGCGCGCGGTGCGGGCGGTAGCCGAGACGCCCTCCCTCTTCGACGACGAGGCCGGCGGCGACGCGGACGCCGACGACCCGGCGATCTGGGTGCACCCGACAGACCGGGCCGGCAGCCTGGTCGTCGCCACCGCCAAGAACGGCGGACTGCGGGTGTACGACCTGCACGCCCGCGAGCGGCAGGCGATCCCCACGCCGCCGGCGCCCGGCCCTGACGACGAGGCTGGCCGGTTCAACAACGTCGACCTGGTCGCCGGGTTCCGGCTCGGTGGGCGGCGGGTCGACCTGGCGGTGGTCACCGACCGGGGCCGGGACCAGCTGCGCTTCTACCGCGTCGACCCGGCCACCCGGCTGCTGACGGATGTGACCGCGCCGGACGCGCCGTTGGCGTTCAGCCGGGACCAGGTCGAGGTGAACGCGCAGCGCACCGCGTACGGCCTGGGCACCTTCACCGACGTCGACGGCGACAGCTACGCGGTGGTGAGCCGGCGCGGTACCCCCGAGGTGGGGCTGTTCCGCCTCGTCGCGAAGGGCGGCACGGTCACCTACCGGCAGGTCGACCGGCTGGTCCTGCCGACGACGTTCACCCTGCCCGACGGCCGGCGCTGGTCACCGTGCAGCGACCCCGGGGACGGGCCGCAGGTGGAGGGGACGGTGGTCGACCCGGTCACCGGCGTGCTGTACCTGGCGCAGGAGAAGGTGGGGCTCTGGCGTACCGGGCTGGAGGACGGCGAGTTCGACGGCGGGCCGAAGCTGGTCGAACGGGTCCGTGAGTACGGCGTCCCGGCGGCGTACGACCCACGGGAGGACGACTGCGTCACCGACCTCGCCGCCGACCCCGGCTTCGGCGGCCCGATCGCGCAGGACGTGGAGGGGCTGACCATCTACCCGACCGGCCGGTTCACCGGCACCCTGGTCGTCTCCAGCCAGGGCGACGACACCTTCCACACGTACGACCGGCGCACCGGCCGGCCGACCGGCCGCTTCGCGGTGGTCGACGGGGTGGTGGACGGTTCGCAGGAGTGTGACGGCGCGGCGGTCACCGCCACGCCGCTGCCCGGGTACCCGGGCGGTCTCCTGGTGGTGCACGACGGCCGGAACACCCCGGAGACCGCCGGCGAGGACGGCGAGGCCCGTCCGGACACCGACTTCAAGTTCGTCGACGCCGGGTTCCTTCGCCACCTGCGGTGACCACCGCCGCGGGCCGCCGGGCACGACCGGAGCGGTCCGGTCCCACCGTCGGTGAACGATTTCACACACCCTTGTTTCGGCTCCTCAACCCCGGCGCATACTTGCGGTCGACCGGTACCCCCTCCGAGGACTGGATCATTGCCATGAGCGCACCGCTGCGCCCGCGTCCGGCCGCCCCGCCCGGGGCCGTCGTACCGCCGGGCGGCGCCCCCACCGGCGCCCCGTTCGTCTTTCCCCGCTCCCTGACCGTCGGTGTCGTCGGCGCCGGCCGGGTCGGCGCCGTGCTGGGCGCGGCGCTCGTCGCCGCCGGGCACCGGGTGGTCGCCGCGTCCGGCGTCTCCGGGGCCGCGAAGGCCCGGATCGCCCTGCTGCTGCCCGGCACCCGGAACCGTTCCGTGACCTCGGTGGCCCGTGCCGCCACCGACCTGCTGGTGGTCGCCGTGCCGGACGACGCGCTGGCCGCCGTCGTGGCCGGCCTGGCCGAGACCGGCGCGCTGCGTCCCGGCCAGGTGGTCGCGCACGCCTCCGGCGCGCACGGGCTGGCCGTGCTGGCCCCGGCTGCTGCGGCGGGCGCGTACCCGCTGGCCCTGCATCCCGCGATGACCTTCGCCGGTACGCCGGACGACCTCGGCCGGCTCGCCGGCATCTCGTACGGGGTGACCGCTCCGGCCGAGCTGCGCCCGCTCGCGGCGCGGCTGGTGGCCGACCTGGGCGGAGTGCCCGAGTGGGTCGGCGAGGCGGACCGGCCGCTCTACCACGCGGCGTTGGCGCACGGTGCGAACCACCTGGTGACCCTGGTCAACGAGGCGGCCGACCGGTTGCGCGACGCCGGGGTGACCAGCCCGGAGAAAGTGCTCGCTCCGCTGCTGCGGGCGGCCCTGGAGAACGCGCTGCGGTACGGCGACGACGCGCTGACCGGGCCGGTCTCCCGGGGCGACGCGGGCACCGTACGCCGACACCTGGCCCGGCTGGCGGAGACCGCGCCGGAATCCGTGGCCCCCTATCTGGTGTTGGCCCGACGCAGCGCGGACCGGGCGATGGCGGCGGGCCGGCTGCGGCCCGTGGACGCGGAGTCGCTGCTGGACCTGCTGACGGAAATGGAGGTCGCTGCGTGAGCGCGAGGAGTGAGCCGGGTTTGCGAGCCCCGCAGTCGCGAATGGTGTGGGCACTGTGAGCGCGAGGAGTGAGCCGGGTTTGCGAGCCCCGCAGTCGCGAATGGTGTGGGCACTGTGAGCGCGAGGAGTGAGCCGGGTTTGCGAGCCCCGCAGTCGCGAATGGTGTGGGCACTGTGAGCGCGAGGAGTGAGCCGGGTTTGCGAGCCCCGCAGTCGCGAATGGTGTGGGCACTGTGAGCGCGAGGAGTGAGCCGGAGGTGGTGCACACCCGGGCGGCGCTGGCGAAGGTCCGGGAGGAGCTGACGGGTGCCGTCGGCGTGGTGATGACCATGGGCGCGCTGCACGAGGGGCACGAGGCGCTGATCCGGGCTGCCCGGGAGCGGGTCGACCACGTGCTTGTGACGATCTTCGTGAATCCGTTGCAGTTCGGGCCGAACGAGGACTTCGACCGTTATCCGCGCACCCTGGACACGGACCTGGAGGTCTGCCGCCGGGCCGGAGCCGACGTGGTGTTCGCGCCGTCGGTGGCCGACATGTACCCGGACGGGCAGCCGGCGGTACGAATACACCCGGGCAGGCTTGGGGAGGACCTGGAGGGGCTGAGCCGGCCCGGCTTCTTCCACGGGGTGCTCACCGTGGTGCTGAAGCTGCTCCAGCTCACCCGCCCGCGGCTCGCCTTCTTCGGTGAGAAGGACTACCAGCAGCTCACCCTGGTCCGGCGGATGGTCCGTGACCTGGACGTGCCGGTGGAGGTGGTCGGGGTGCCGACTGTCCGCGAGCCGGACGGCCTGGCGTTGTCCAGCCGTAACCGCTATCTCTCCCCCGAGCAGCGGCGGACGGCTTCGAGCCTGTCGGCCGCGCTGCGGGCCGGCGCGACCGCCGCCGACGAGGGGGCTGACGCCGGGGAGGTGCTGGCGGCCGCCCATCGGTCGATCGGCGATGCCGGGTCGGGTGCGGAACTGGACTACCTGGTGCTCACCGATCCGGAGTTGGAACCCGGCCCGGTGTCCGGCCCGGCCCGGCTGCTGGTCGCGGCGTGGGTGGGCGGCACCCGGCTGATCGACAACATGGCGATCCGACTCGCCCCCCGATCCTGACCACCCCACCACCTGCTGAGGGGAAACGATGTTCCGCACCATGCTCAAGTCGAAGATCCATCGGGCCACGGTGACCCAGGCCGACCTGCACTACGTCGGTTCGGTGACCGTGGACCAGGATCTCCTCGACGCCGCCGACCTGCTCCCCGGCGAGCAGGTCGCGATCGTGGACGTGACCAACGGGGCCCGGCTGGAGACGTACGTGATCCCGGGCGAGCGGGGCAGCGGCGTGATCGGCATCAACGGCGCCGCCGCGCACCTGGTGCACCCAGGCGACCTGGTCATTCTCATCTCGTACGGGCAGATGGACGACGCCGAGGCCCACGCCTACCGGCCGCGGGTGGTCCACGTCGACGCCGACAACCGGGTGGTCGACCTGAACACCGACCCCGCTACCGCAGCCCCCGGC
>NZ_SMKN01000276.1 GCF_004348675.1 Micromonospora sp. KC606
GTCCCGGCCCGCCCGCGCCGCTGGTCGAGCCCGTCGAGCTGCCCGGCGGGTTGTTGTCGTCCCGGGGTGTCCCGGGACGGGTCGGTGGCGTGCTGCCGTCCTCGACGGGACGGATCGGCGCGGTGCCGGCCGGTGGGTCGTCGCCGGCCGTCCGGACCACCGGCGTCCGCGCGGCGGGTGCCGGGGGGAACGCCGTACCGCCCTGGCCGGGGCGGCTGCCACCGCCCTCGCCCGCGGTGGTGCTGCCCATCCCGCTCGCCGCCGCCGTGTGCGACGTCGCCGGCGAGCCGGTCGTGGTCAGCGCACGGCTGGCTGTCAGCGCCGCGCCGGCCCGGCTGACCGTCGGCACGGCCGCGCCGGTCGAGATCGTCGGCTGGGCTGGCCCGTGGCCGGTGGACGAACGCTGGTGGGCCCCGGCCGAGGCGCGCCGCCGAGCCCGGTTCCAGGTGTGTCTGGCCGACGGCGCCGCACTGCTGCTGGCCGTCGAGGCCGGTCGGTGGCTGGTGGAGGCGATCTATGACTGAGCGGCGCGCCCCGGTCGAGCGGCACGCTGGCCTACCGCGCCGGCTCCGGCCCCTGCGGGGGACGCCACCTTCCAGGACGTCGACGGGTAGCTGCCCGGGAGCTGGCCGATGAGCTTCCACAACCCGAAGACGCCCTGGTCGGAGCTGGAGCAGGTGCTCTCCGGGCGCTCCGGCAAGGAGCGGCCCCGAGGCGAGCGGCACCTGCACGTGGTGGACCCGCTCGCGGCCGACGCCGACGGGGGCGACACCCCGGCCTGGAGCCGCACCCGGCAGCGGTACCAGGCGCCCGAGCTGCCCCGCCCCGACGGCACGGTGCCCTACGCCGAGCTGCACGCGCACAGCAACTTCAGTTTCCTCGACGGGGCCAGCCACCCGGAGGAGCTGGCCGAGGAGGCCGCCCGGCTGGGGCTCACCGCGCTCGCCGTCACCGACCACGACGGGTTCTACGGCGTGGTGCGCTTCGCTGAGGCGGCCCGGGCGCTGCGCCTGCCGACGATCTTCGGCGCGGAGCTCTCCCTCGGCCTGCCAGGTCCGCAGAACGGCGAGCCCGACCCGCTCGGCCGGCACCTGCTGGTGCTCGCCCACGGGCACGAGGGGTACGCCCGGCTCGCCGCCACCATCTCCCGCGCCCAGCTGCGCGGCGGGGAGAAGGGCCGCCCGTGCTACGGCGAGCTGGAGGAGGTCGCCGCCGAGCTGCGTGACCACGTGCTGGTGCTGACCGGCTGCCGCAAGGGGCATGTCCCGGCGGCGCTGCTCACCGAGGGCGTCGACGCGGCGGCCCGGGAACTGGACCGGCTGACCTCGCTCTTCGGCGCGGAGACGGTGGCGGTGGAGCTGACCGACCACGGGCACCCGGTAGACGCCGACCGCAACGACGCCCTGGCCGAGCTGGCCGCCGGAGCCGGGCTGCCCACGGTGGCGACCAACAACGTGCACTACGCCACCCCTGGGCGGCGCCGCCTGGCCACCGCGCTGGCGGCGGTGCGGGCCCGGCGCAGCCTGGACGAGATCGACGGCTGGCTGCCCGCGGCGGCCACCGCCCACCTGCGCAGCGGCGCGGAGATGGCGGCCCGGTTCGCCGCGTACCCCCGGGCGGTGGCGCGGGCCGCCGAGTTCGGCACGGAGCTGGCGTTCGACCTGCACCTGGTCGCGCCGCGGCTGCCGGCGTACCCGGTGCCGTCCGGGCACACCGAGATGAGCTGGCTGCGGCACCTGACCATGACCGGCGCCCGGGAACGCTACGGCCCGCCGCAGGCGCACCCCGAGGCGTACGCGCAGCTGGAGCACGAGCTGCGGATGATCGACGAGCTGGGCTTCCCCGGCTACTTCCTGGTGGTCTACGACATCGTCACGTTCTGTCGCGAGCAGGACATCTACTGCCAGGGCCGGGGGTCGGCGGCGAACTCGGCGGTCTGCTACGCGCTGCGGATCACCAACGTGGACGCGGTGCGGCACCGGCTGCTCTTCGAACGCTTCCTCGCCCCGGAACGCGACGGCCCGCCCGACATCGACGTGGACATCGAGTCCGATCGCCGGGAGGAGGTGATCCAGCACGTCTACGCCCGGTACGGCCGGGAGCACACCGCCCAGGTCGCCAACGTCATCTCGTACCGGCCCCGGTCGGCGGTGCGGGACGTGGCGAAGGCGTTCGGGTTCTCGCCCGGCCAGCAGGACGCCTGGAGCAAGCAGATCGACCAGTGGGGTTCGGTCGCCACGGTGGACGTGGAGGGCATCCCCGAGCAGGTGGTCGCGTACGCGAACGAGCTGCAGAGGTTCCCCCGGCACCTGGGCATCCACTCCGGCGGGATGGTGATCTGCGACCGGCCGGTGATCGAGGTCTGTCCGGTGGAGTGGGGGCGGATGCCGGGGCGCAGCGTGCTCCAGTGGGACAAGGACGACTGCGCCGCCGTCGGCCTGGTCAAGTTCGACCTGCTCGGCCTCGGCATGCTGTCGGCGTTGCACTACGGCTACGACATGATCGGGATGAGCCTCGACCTCGGTGACATGACCCTGGACGACCCCGAGGTCTACGCGATGCTCTGCCGGGCCGACTCGGTCGGGGTGTTCCAGGTGGAGAGCCGGGCCCAGATGGCGACGTTGCCCCGACTGAAGCCGCGCGAGTTCTACGACCTGGTGGTGGAGGTGGCGCTGATCCGGCCCGGCCCGATCCAGGGCGGCTCGGTGCACCCGTACATCCGGCGCAAGAACGGCCAGGAGCCGGTGACGTACCCGCACCCGCTGATGCGCAACGCGTTGGAGAAGACCCTGGGTGTGCCGCTGTTCCAGGAGCAGCTCATGCAGCTCGCCATCGACCTGGCCGGCTTCGACGCGGCCGGGGCCGACCAGCTGCGCCGGGCGATGGGCGCGAAGCGGTCGGTGGAGCGGATGGCGCAGCTCGCCGACCGGCTCTACGCCGGGATGGCCGCGCGGGGCATCACCGGCGAACTGGCCGACGACGTCTACCGGAAGCTGACCGCGTTCGCCAGCTACGGCTTCCCGGAGAGCCACGCGATGAGCTTCGCCTACCTGGTCTACGCCAGCTCCTGGCTCAAGCGCTACCACCCGGGGGCGTTCCTGGCCGCGCTGCTCAACGCCCAGCCGATGGGCTTCTACTCGCCACAGACCCTGGTGGACGACGCCCGCCGGCACGGCGTCGAGGTACGCCGGCCGGACGTCAACGCCAGCGGCGCGAAGGCGATCCTGGAGTCCACCCCGGCCACCCGGTGGGGGAGCCAGCCGGGGGAACCGCCGCACGAGTGGGGCCTGGGCGGGCCGGCCGTCCGGCTCGGGCTGTCGAGCGTGCGTACCCTCGGCGATCCGGTGGCCGAGCGGATCGAGGCGGAGCGGACGGCGCACGGGCCGTACCGTGACCTGCCGGACCTGGCCCGGCGGGTCGGGCCCACCGCCGCGCAGCTGGAGGCGCTGGCCACCGCGGACGCTCTCGCCTGTTTCGGGCTGACCCGGCGGCAGGCCCTCTGGGCCGCCGGCGCCGCCGCCCAGGACCGGCCGGGCCGGCTGCCCGGCACGGTCACCGGCACGGCGGCGCCCACCCTGCCCGGGATGGAGGCGGTGGACCGGCTCGTCGCCGACGTCTGGGCCACCGGGCTGTCCCCGGAGAGCCATCCGGCCCGGTTCATCCGGGAACGGCTGGACGCCCTCGGCGCGGTGCCGGTGGCCCGGCTCGGCCAGGTGGAGCCCGGTCGGCGGATCCGGGTCGGCGGAATCGTCACCCACCGGCAACGGCCCGCCACCGCCGGCGGGGTCACCTTCCTCAACCTGGAGGACGAGACGGGGATGCTCAACGTCACCTGTTCCCCGGGGCTGTGGCAGCACTACCGCCGCACGGCCCGCACCAGCGCGGCGCTGGTGGTGCGGGGCCGGTTGCAGCGGCACGAGGGCGTCACCAGCCTCATCGCCGACCGGCTGGACGCGATCGAACCCCCCGTCAGCCCGGTGTCCCGGGACTTTCGCTGACCGCAGTGATCCACATTACAGTTTCCCGGGCCGGGACGCGGGAGACTTCCGCACACGTGCGGGCAGAGTGGCCCGCTCGGGCAAGGGGGTATCCATGACCTTCAGCATGCGCACCGGTGGGGTGGCGAACAACCGGCGTACCCGGCTGGCGGCCGGCTGGTCGCCCGTCCAGGACGCGGGGCCCCGCGAGTACCAGGTGACCGACGGGCCGGTGGCCAACGCCCAGCGGTCCCGTGCGGAGGAGGACCCGGCCGGCGGGGGGGCGTCCTGACCGGCGGCTGCGGCACCGCCTGCGGGGGGTCGGGTGGCGCGGTTGACTAGGCTCGACCGGGTGGAGCAGACCACCGGGTTCACCGGACCGCCGCTGACCCCCCGTACCGCTGTCATCTGGTCGGTCCTCGCCGCCGAGTTGGACCGGCACGCCGGTGACCAGCTCACCGTGCTCGACGTCGGTGGCGGGACGGGAGGCTTCGCCGTCCCGCTCGCCCAGGCTGGCCACCAGGTCACCGTGGTCGACGCCAGCCCCGACGCGCTCGCCGCGTTGACCCGCCGGGCCGCCGAGGCCGGGGTCGCCGACCGGGTACGCGCCGTGCAGGGCGACGGTGACGCGCTGGCCGGGCTGGTCGAACCAGCCGGCGCGGACCTGGTGCTCTGCCACTCGGTGCTGGAGGTGGTCGACGACCCGGCGCCGGTGGCCGCCGCGCTCGTCGCCGCGCTGCGCCCGGGGGGCGCGGCCAGCGTGCTGGTCGCCGGCCGGGCCGCCGCCGTGCTGGGTCGGGCGATGAACGGCCACCTGGACGTCGCCGCCGCGCTCGCCGCCGCCCCGACCGGCTCCGCGGGGCCGCGGGACACCCTGCGCCGCCGCTTCGACGCCGAGGGCGCTGCCGCGCTGTTGGGTGCCGCAGGGCTCGCCGTGGAGGAGATCCACGGGGTACGCGTCCTCGCCGACCTGCTCCCCGCCGCGGTGGCCGACGGCCAGCCGGCCGCCCTGGTCGAGCTGGAGCGGGCCCTGGCCGCCCGCTCGCCGTACCGGGAACTCGCCGCCCAACTGCACCTGTTCGCCCGCCGCCCGGCATGACCGACCCGGGGCGACCTCCGACCGGTTCGGACGCCGTCGCGCGCGTCCCCGACGCCGGGCCGCTGGCGGTCGTGCCACCCCGCTACGGCGGTGACAGCCTCGCCGACGTGGTGCCCAGCGCGCTGGCCGTGCTCGGCGTCCCCGGCTCGGTCGACCTGCTCGGCCTCGCACCCCGGTTGGCCGGGGTGCGCCGCATCGCGGTGCTGCTCGTCGACGGGCTCGGCTGGTACCAGATCCCGACCGCCGCGCCGTACGCCCCGATCCTGGCCGGGCTGGCCGCCACCGCCGGCCGGCCGCTGACCGCCGGTTTCCCGTCCACCACTCCGACCAGCCTGGTGAGCCTCGGCGCGGGCGTCGCCCCCGGAGCGCACGGGGTGCTCGGCTTCACCGTCCGGGTGCCGGGCACCGACCGGGTGCTCAATCACATCGAGTGGGCCGATGACCCGGAGCCGCTGCGCTGGCAGCCGGTCCGTACCCAGTGGGAGCGAGCCCGCGCGGCCGGCGTCGCGGTGACCGTGGTCAGCCGCCCCGAGTTCGCCGGCAGCGGCCTGACCCTGGCCGCCAACCGGGGCGGCGACTATCGGGGCGCGGCCGGGGCGGACGCCCTGGCAACCGCGATGCTCGCCGCGCTGGCCGCCGGTCCCGGCCCGACGCTGGTCTCCGGCTACCATCCGGACCTGGACCGGCACGGCCACCTCAGCGGGGTGGACTCGGTGCCCTGGCGGGTCGCCGCCGCCGAGGTGGACGGGCTGCTCGCCCGGCTCGTCGACGGTCTCCCGGCGGACGCCGCGCTGCTGGTCACCGCCGACCACGGCCAGCTCGACGTGCCCGCCGCGCACCGTGTCGACCTGGACACCGATCCCCAGCTGCGCGAGGGCGTCCGGGTGGTGGCCGGTGAGCCCCGGGTGCGCTATCTGCACGTCGCGCCGGGGGCGGTCAGCGACGTGGTTGCCGCCTGGTCGGCGGTGCTCGGGCCGGCCGCCCGGGTGCAGACCCGGGAGGAGGCGGTGGCCGCCGGCCGGTTCGGGCCGGTGCCGCCGGAGCACCTGGGGCGCGTCGGCGACGTCGTGGTCACCTGCACCGGCACGTACGCGGTGCTCGCCAGCCGTTCCGAACCGCCGGCGGTGTCCCGGCTGGTGGCGTACCACGGTGCGGACACGGCCGCCGAGATGACCATCCCGCTGCTGGTCGTCCGGGGCTGACCCAGCCCGGGATGCGGCGGGTGGGGGTTTCTCGGTCGGTGGATGGCCCGGATTGCCGCAACCCGTGTCGGGCTGTGCCGGCGGTGTCGGCCGCGCGGGGTGTCGTACCGGCGGGTTAGCGTGCGGGAATGGGCCGAAGCCAGTCGTTGCCGCGCGGCGGTGACCCGCGCTTCGGGCCGGGTGCCGACGATTCCGGCAGCCCCATCCTGCACGTCGACATGGATGCCTTCTTCGCCTCGGTCGAGGTGCGGCACCGGCCGGAGTTGCGCGGCCGGCCCGTCGTGGTCGGCGGGGTCGGCCCGCGCGGCGTGGTCAGCTCTGCCAGCTACGAGGCGCGGCGGTACGGCGTCCGCAGCGCCATGCCCACCGCCCGGGCTCGGGTGCTCTGCCCGCACGCGGTCTACCTCCCGCC
>NZ_SMKN01000277.1 GCF_004348675.1 Micromonospora sp. KC606
CGGTTGGCGTGTTCTGATGACGGGTAGCCGGTTGTTACCGCCGGGTTACGCCGGTGTGGAGCTCCGGGGTGGCCTGGGGAGGTGACGATGCCGGGACGGCGGGAGGTACGGCTCCCCGACGGCGTACGCCTGCACGTCGAGCTGACCGGGCCGGCGGACGCGGCGGTCACCGCGGTCCTGCTGCACGGCTGGACGCTGGACGGGCGGGTCTGGCACCGGCAGTTGGCCCACCTGCGGGAGCGCTTCGGCGAGCGGGTGCGGGTGGTCACCTACGACGCCCGGGGGCACGGCCGGTCGAGCTGCATGGCACTGCGGACGGCCACCCTGGCCCAGCTCGGCGACGACCTGGCCACGGTGCTGGACGAGGTGGTCCCCTCCGGCCCGGTGGTGCTCGTCGGGCACTCGCTGGGCGGCATGACCGTGATGGAGTACGCCCACCGGCATCCGACGCACTTCGCCGCCCGCACCGCCGGGCTGGTCTTCGTCTCCACCACCGCCGAGGGGCACACCCACACGGCGTACGGCCTGTCGCCCCGCGTGGCCCGGCTGATCCGGATCGCCGAGACCACCGGGGCCGGGGTGCTGGCCCGCTGCGGCTCCTGGCGCCCGCCCCGGGCGCTGCTGCGCGCGGTGCGGCCGAGCATCCGCTGGATGCTCTTCGGTGACCGCTGCGACCCGGCCGACATCCGGCTGGTCACCTCGGCGGTGGCCCGCGCCTCGCTGCGCTCGATCGGCGGCTTCCGCGCCTCGATCGGCACGCAGCACCGGCTGGACACCCTGGCCGAGCTGGCCCATCTGCCGGCGGCGGCGCTGGTCGGCGACCGGGACCGGCTCACCCCGCCGCCGTGCGCGGAGTCGATCGCGGCGGCCCTGCCGGTGACCGAGCTGACCGTCTGTTCCGGCGCCGGGCACATGCTGATGCTGGAACGCCCCGACGAGGTGAACGGCGCCCTGTCCGCGGTGCTGCACCGGATCCTGACCGGCACGCCCGTCCCGGGTACGTACCCCTCCCCCGGCCCCCGTTGATCAGGTTCACGCTCCGCGCGGCGCGGGTGGGGTACGCGATGTCGCCGACCGCCGGGACGGCGGCCACCGGCGTGGCCCGGGGCGGGGCGGGGTGGTCGAGGTCGCGGGAAGCGGCCCGGGCTGGGCGTGGCCTGGCGGCCTGCCCGTACCCTCATTGCGCCTGGCGTGCGCCCGCGCCCGGCGCCGCCGTCGCACAGGAGCCCTCACGTTGACCGACCAGACGACCCTGGAGCAGGAGATCGCCTTCGAGCAGCGGCATCTCGACCGGGTGTATGCCCGGCTGGCCGAGCTGCGACGCTCGGCCGCGCTGGCCGAGAAGGAGGGCTACCGGCTGGCCCGGGTGGGCACCTTCGGTGCGCTGGTCGAGCGGGACGCGATGGTCTTCCACGCCGCGCAGCGGCGACACGCGCTGGACGCCGAGCACGAGGGGCTGGTCTTCGGCCGGCTGGACCTGCGCACCGGCCAGGTGCTGCACGTGGGGCGGCTCGGGGTGCGCGGCGTCGACGCCGAGACCCTGGTGGTCGACTGGCGGGCCCCGGCCGCCGCCGCCTTCTACCAGGCCACCCCCGCCGAGCCGCTTGGCGTGGTGCGCCGGCGCACCATCCAGTCCTCCGGTGAGAAGGTCATCCGGATCGAGGACGATCTGCTCGACCCGGAGGCGGCTCCGGCCGACATGGCGGTGGTCGGCGACGGGGCGCTGCTGGCGACCCTCTCCCGCGCCACCGGGCGGGGAATGCGGGACATCATCGCCACCATCCAGCGGGAGCAGGACGAGGCGATCCGCTCGCCCGGCTCCGGGGTCACGATCGTCTCGGGCGGCCCGGGAACCGGCAAGACGGCCGTGGCGCTGCACCGGGCGGCGTACCTGCTCTACTCGGACCGCAGCCGGTACGCCGGCGGCGGCATCCTGGTGGTCGGGCCGTCGGCGGTCTTCGTCGAGTACATCGCCTCGGTGCTGCCCTCGCTCGGCGAGGAGACCGCCACCCTGCACTCGCTCGGCTCGCTCTTCCCCGGTCAGTCGGCGACCCGGACCGATCCGCCGGAGGTGGCGGCGGTGAAGGGCTCGCTGCGGATGCGTCGGGTGCTGGAACGCGCGGTCCTCGACGGGGTTCCCGACGGGCCGGACGAGCTGCGCCTGCTCTACCGGGGTGCGCTGCTCCGGCTGGAGCGCCGCGAGCTGGACGGCATCCGGGACCGGACGCTGGCTCGGGGTGCCCGCCGCAACGAGGTGCGCCGGGCCGCCTTCGACGCCGTGCTCGCCGCGCTGTACGCGTTGGCCCGCCGGCTGGAGATCCCCCGCCTGCCGGAGCAGCCCGCTTTCGAGGACGAGATCATCGAGCGGCCGGAGTTCCGCGAGTTCCTCAAGGCATGGTGGCCCCGGCTGCACCCCCGGCACGTGCTGGGCTGGTTGGCGCGACCGACGCGGCTGCGCCGGTACGCCGGCGGTGTCCTCTCCCGCGCCGAGATCACGCTGCTGTCCGAGGCGTACCGGTCGTTGGCGACGGACGGGCTGACGGTGGCCGACATCGCGCTGCTGGACGAGTTGGACGCGCTGCTGGGCAAGCCGGTACGGCCGGCGAGGCGCAAGCGCGACCCGTTCCAGCTCGCCGGCGGGGTACGGGAGCTGAGCACCTTCGCCGACCGGCAGCAGGCCGCCCGGGCGGCGGCCCGGGAGCGCCCGGAGGACTACCGCGACTACGCGCACGTGGTGGTGGACGAGGCGCAGGACGTCTCGCCGATGCAGTGGCGGATGGTCGGCCGGCGCGGCCGGCTGGCTTCCTGGACGGTGGTGGGTGACCCGGCGCAGACCGCGTGGGCCGGCGACCCGCAGGAGCTGGACCGGGCGCGGGACCAGGCGCTGGGCCGGCGGCGGCGGCACCGGTTCAACCTCACCACCAACTACCGGAACTCGGCGGAGATCTTCGCGGTGGCGGCGGCGGAGATCCGCCAACTGCACCCGGACCTGCCGCTGCCCACCGCGGTCCGGTCGACCGGGGTGCACCCGGTCGCGCTGACCGTCCCGGCCGCCGAGCTGGCCGGCACGACGGCGGACGCGGTGGAGGTACTGCTCGCCGAGGTGGCGGGCACCGTCGGTGTGATCACGCCGGTGCCGCGCCGGGACGAGGTGGCCGGCTGGTTGGCCGGGCGCGGCGGCGGGCGGCTCCAGGTGGTGACCAGCCTCCAGGCCAAGGGCATGGAGTACGACGGGGTGGTGCTGGTCTGCCCGGGCGATATCCGGGCCGAGCCCTCGGGTGTCCGGACCCTCTACGTCGCCCTCTCCCGGGCCACCCAGCGCCTCACCACGGTCGAGCCGGTGGGCTGACCCGCCCAGCCGGACACCGCCCGCCGGGAAGGCCCGGGGCGCGGCAGGTTGGTGGGGGCGGAGTCCGGGGAAAGCGCCGGGAGGCCGCCGGTCGGCAACGACCCAGGGGTCTGGGCAGGGGCGTCATCGACCTTTCACTTGCATACATAGCGATGTGAGCATAAATTTAGGCCCCGGTCCGGTACGCGACGGAAGGGTACGGTGAGGTGGGCGCAGGGCATGACCACCACGGGGCGGTCGCGAACGCGGCACAGCGCCACCGAGGCCGACTCTGGGCGGCTTTCGCCCTGCTTGCCGTGTTCATGCTGGTCGAGGGGGTCACCGCCCTCGCCACCAGGTCGCTGGCACTGCTCTCCGACGCCGGGCACATGTTCACCGACGTGCTCGGCATCGGCATGGCCCTGGCCGCCATCACCGCCACTCGACGGGCCGAGCGGGACCCGCAGCGCACCTTCGGGCTCTACCGACTCGAGGTGCTTGCCGCGCTCGGCAACGCCCTGCTACTCAGCGGCGTGGCCGTCTACGTGCTGATCGAGGCGGTACGCCGCTTCGACGACCCGCCCGAGGTGCGGACCGGGCCGATGCTGACGGTCGCCGTTCTGGGCCTGGTCGCCAACGTGGTCGCCTTCGCCCTGCTGCGCGAGGGGGCCCAGGAGAGCATCAACCTACGCGGGGCGTACCTGGAGGTGCTGGCCGACCTACTCGGCTCACTCGGCGTGATCGGCGCCGCGTTGCTGATCACCGTCAGCGGCTGGTGGTGGGCGGACCCGGCGGTGGCGGTGGCGATCGGCCTGTTCATCCTCCCCCGCACCTGGCGGCTGGGGCGCGCGGCGGTGCGCATCCTCGTGCAGGCCGCGCCCGAGCACCTCCAGGTGACCGCCGTGCACGACCGGCTGACCGCCGTCCCCGGCGTCGCCGAGGTGCACGACCTGCACGTCTGGACGCTCACCTCCGGGATGGAGGTGGCCTCGGCGCACCTGACCATGTGCCCGGACGCGGAGGTCGGTGCGGTGCTCGCCGCCGCCCGCGGCGCGCTGCACGAGGACTTCCACATCGACCACGCCACCCTCCAGATCGAGCCGGGCGCGGCACCGGGAGCGTGCGGACGGGTCGAGTGGTAAGCGAATTAACCGTTTCATCCCTTTTCACAGGATTACCTCCCGTACCCTCGGTCACGAACCGGGCATCCGTCCCACCCGTGCCGGTAGTCTCGGTTCCGGCCTCCGCCAGGCGGCACCCGACGGTGCCGGCGGCGGCCGCCGCCTAAACGCCCGCCCGGGCGTGCCGGGGAACCAGGTACCTGGGGTGCATCCGCGCCAGCGGTAGGGATCTTCCGTCCCGAACCCGTCAGCTAACCCGGTCGGCGGCTGACGGAAGGAATGTGGATGCACGTACGACGTACCACCGCCCGGCTGGCGGCCGCCCTCGTCGCGGCGCTCGCCGTCGGCCTGTCCTCGGCCCCCATGCCGGTGACCGCCGCCCCGCCCGCCACCCGGCTCGCCGTCCCGAGCAACGACGACGAGGGCGGCACCCCGGCGCTGCGCGCCCAACTCGACGCCGCCAGCAAGGGCTGGCTCGACGCCAAGGCCGCGCTGGAGCGCTCCACCCGGCGTCAACAGGAACTCACCAACCAGCTCAAGACCGTCGAATCAGAGCTGACCCAGCGCAACAGCAAGGTCGGCCAGATCGCCGGGGTGGCGTACCGGACCGGCCGGCTCGGCCCGGTGTCGGCCCTGCTCAACAGCGGCTCGCCGGAAAGTTTCCTCGACCGGGCCGCCGCCCTGGAGACGGTCGCCAGCAACGAGGACCGGGAACTGCGCAACCTCCTCAAGACCAAGGAGGAGGTCACCCGCACCCGCGCCGCGCTGTCCACCGTGATCGTCGAGCAGCGCAAGCAGATCGCGGTGATGGACAAGCGCAAGCAGCAGGCCGAACGGGCGCTGGAGGTGGCCGCAGCCGCGCAGTCCGCCCCCCGGGTGGCCAGCAGCGCCCCGCGCGGCACCTCCAGGTCGACCGCCAAGTCCGCGCCCCGCAACTCCGACGGCTCCTTCCCTTCGGAGTCGTGCAGCGTCAACGACCCCACCCCGGCCAACGGCTGCATCACGCCCCGAATGCTCAACGCCCTGCAACAAACCCAGGCCGCCGGCTTCACCCGGTACGTCTCCTGCTACCGCCCGGGCGGGTCGGGAGAGCATCCGAAGGGCCGGGCCTGCGACTTCGCCGCGCAGAAGGGCGGCTTCGGCGGGGACGCGACCGGCGGCGACCGGACGTACGGCGACAACCTGGCCGCGTTCCACGTCCGCAACGCCAATCGGCTCGGGGTGCTCTATGTGATCTGGTACAGGCAGATCTGGCTACCGAGCAGTGGCTGGAAGTCGTACAGCGGGGCGAACGGGGATCCGTCCAGCGACCACACCAACCACGTGCACCTGTCGGTGTACTGACCCGATCACGTTGCACCTGCCGGTGTGCTGACCGCACCGCGACGCGGGCCCGTCCACCCGGACGGGCCCGACGCGTTGATCATGAGGCTGCCGACACGCCACGCCCTGACAACTGCCGCCAACCTCATGATCGACCGCCGGCATCGCCCGCGAGCAGGGCCGGCGGCGAGCGCGGCCGGCGGGCGCGACGGGTCAGGCGTCGACCGACCCGCCGTCGGAGAGCCGGTCCAGCACCTCGCCGAGGCGGCCGGCCAGCCCCAGGTGCGCGGCGCGGGCCTGGCGGAACGCGTACCCGAACAGCGGCGCCGGGGCGGCGAGGGTGATCTCCACGTCGATCCGCAGCAGGCCGTCCTCCTCACGGAGACGGGTGTGGTTGCGTACCGTCGTGCCGGGCTGCTGCCGGGCCTCGGTGACGATCTCGTCGTCGGTGACCACCAGGACGTCGGCCTGGTAGGTGACCGGGAAGTGCAGGGGGCCCAGTTCCAGCCGGTCGGTGATCGCGTAGCTGGCCCGCGCTCCCGGCCGGGGTGGCAGCTCACGCACCCGCAGGATCAGCGGATGCACCTCCTCCTGCCGGGAGAGGTCGCTCAACAGCGCCACCGCGTCCGCCCGTGAGCAGCGCGCCCGCACCGTGTAGCTGAACGTCTCCCGCCGGACCACTCCGCCCTCCCCACTCGTCGTCGGTCGCCCGATCGTCCCGTATCGCGGACGCCGCTGGCAACGCGCGGTGGGTGCGACGGAAGATCCGCCCCGGGGACGGACGGCAGGGGCGGGTACGGCCGGCGGG
>NZ_SMKN01000278.1 GCF_004348675.1 Micromonospora sp. KC606
CTCGCGCACCGCTTCGGCCAGGGCGACCAGGTCGTCGGTGGTGGGCGGCGGAGGCTCGAACTCGCCCTCGTGGCGAACCACGTCCCAGCCCCGCGGGGCGGTCAGGCTCCGCGCGTGCGGCTCGCACAGGTCGTACGTGTGGGGTTCGGCGAACGCGGCCAGCGGGCCGACCACGGCCGTCGACTCGTTGTAGACATAGGTCAGCGTGGCGACCGCTTGCCGGGGGCAGCCGTTACGAGAGCAGCGCCGTGGTGACCTCACGGCGGCAGGGTATCCCCATTACCGGGTCCGGCGCACCGGTTCGCGTTGCGACACGCCCGTCACGGTGATCACAATTCGACCCGGCGCGCCGTCGATGTGGCGCTGCCGCAGGCCAGGCCGAGCCGGCAGCTACCCTTTGCCACATGACAAGCCCGGAACACCGCCGCCCCGGCCCCGGCCGGCGCACCCACCGCGACCGCCGAGGTCGCGGGCTGCGCGGGCGGCTGGTTCCGGCGACCGTGCCGCTGGCCCGCACCAAGGCCGAGGTCTTCGACGATCTCGTGCTCGACACCGTCGAGACACTGGAGCGCCGCTTCGCCAAGGAGTTGGCCGGCGTCGAGTTCGCCGTCGAGGACGTCCCGCCGGATTTGAACGTGTACGACTCCGACGTGCTCGAGGACGGTGAGGTGCCGCTGGCCCGGCTGCTGCCGGGGCGACCCGGCCGGCAGGAGGTGCCGCCCCGGATCGTGCTCTACCGCCGTCCGCTGGAGTTTCGGGCGATGGACCGGGAGGACCTCGCCGACCTCGTGCACGACGTGATCATCGAGCAGGTGGCGAACCTGCTCGGGGTCGACCCGGACGAACTTGCCTGACCCTGGTCGGGACGACCCCACAAAAGCCGCGACCGTCGCCACCGGCCAGGCGGTGCACCCGGGGCGTGAGCCGGGCGGCCCCCACCGCCCCGGCCCGATCTCAACTCAGGCGGCCCGCCGCTTGAGCTTGCGCCGCTCCCGCTCGGAGAGCCCGCCCCAGATCCCGAACCGCTCGTCGTGGCCGAGAGCGTATTCGAGACATTCCGTCTTGACCTCACACCGCGAACAGATCCGCTTCGCCTCGCGGGTCGAGCCGCCCTTCTCAGGAAAGAACGCCTCCGGGTCGGTCTGCGAGCACAGCGCCCGCTCCTGCCACTCCGGCGCGTTTCCGAGCAGGTCGGCCACCTCGAGCTGGCCGTCCATCAGATGCCTCCTTGTCGCGCACCGGCGTCACCGCCGCTGCAACCCCCCACGCGAAAGGCGTGCTTGTCCGTACGGTCCCGATTTGTTGCGTTCCGCGCGAACAACCCCATTCAAATTACACGCGTGTAATGCGTGCGCCGTCAAGCGGAACTTGATAATGGAGTCGCCCTCCCGACACCACCCCGGACGGCCACTTCGGTCGCCCGGCCTCGCAACCTGCCCTATCGATTCAGACCCCGGACGAGTAACGCCCTCTCCGGCGAGTTGCCCCGAATTTCTGCCGTGGCGTCACCACCGTGGACGCCGCCGGGGCACGCCGGCGGAGGCTCCGGTGGACCAGCCAACCAAGATCAGGATCTCGGTGGGGCACAGGTTAACGCGGTTCGCCGCGAGCCGCCTGTCGAGGCCGGAAAAGCCGACAGCGCCCCGTCCACATTTTGGACGGAGCGCGTCGGTCGGACCCGGTGCGGCGATCAGCGCGATCCCGGCGGTGCGCTGCTGGGCCAGACGAATTCGGCGATCGCGCCACCGGTGACGGAGATCGCTCCGGCGGGCGTGTCGTCGTCCCACCAGACGGTATATCGCCCTGCGGGCAGGTCCGGGTAGACAGCACTGTGGAACACACCGTCCCGGACGATTCGCTCACGCACCGCCACGTGAGTCCGCCCCCCGCCGGGCACGTCGGTTCGACTGATCTCGATTTCGCGGCCGTGCTGCTCCCGTCCGGTATAGATGATCAGCGCACCGGTGTCCGCGCCGATGTCGAGCATGACGGTCCCGCTCTCCGTCGGCCCGTACCGGTGGTGGTGCTCGTGCATCGGCCTCTCCGTCCGGTCAGGAGCCCGACGCCGACGGGTTGTTGAACCCGTCGTACGGCGTGCCGAGGAAGGGGAAGTTGCGCAGGAACGGCGCGGTGACGTCGGCTGCGCTCAGGCCGGGGGTGACGGCGCTCGCCGCGGCGTCCGGCTTGAAGTTCTTGTCCACCAGCGGAACGGTGAGCCCGGCGATCGCCCGCAGGGAGATCGTCACCACGTCGTCGGTCACCCGCCGGCCGTTGGGGAAGCCGGCCAGGTCGCCGCCGAGCACACCGAGCGCGTTCGGCCGCGCGCTCGGCCTGATCGCCGTGTTCAGCCGCAGCATGTCGGCCTGCACGTCACCGGTGTTGTTGGTGAAACCGTCGATCAGGCCCGAGGGGATGCCGGTGAGCAGGATCGCCGCCAGGTCGGCCCGTGCCTTCTTCGACTTGTTCAGCCTGTCCAGGTTGGGGAAGACGTCCGGGTAGAGCGCGGGGAGCAGGGCGGCCAACTCCGGCTGCTCGACGAACCTGGCGAAGCGCTTGTCCTCCGACGGCGGCAGCGTGTTCCACAGATCCTTCTGCGCCATCGGCACGATGACCTCGTTGAACAACGGGTTGCCGAGTCGCGACACCTGCGTCCACGGGCCGGTCGCCGAGTCCTTGGCGACGCGGTCGCCGAGGATCCGCACCTGCTGGCGCGACGCGGTGGTCCACACACCGATGATCGAGGCACGGTCGGCCTGGCCGTACCGGTTGGACCTGCGGCGTACCCGGTTCAGCGGCACCTGCACCGCGATACTGTGGACGTTCATCCGGTCCAGGGCGTTGACCGGGTCACCCGCCTCTTTGAAGATCTTCTTTCCGGCCACGTGGAGCTGCTGGAACGGCCGGAGCGTACCCAGGTCGAAGATCGCGCCCAGGTCGACGAAGAAGCCGTCCGCGCGCTGCCCGGCGAAGACCTTCTCCCCGGTGGACAGGCGGAACGTCGCCTGGCCGACCAGATCGTTGTACTTCGGGGTGGACAGCGGCCCGACGTTGCACGGCGGGCAGGGCAACCTGTTCGCCAGCACGTGCTCCCGGCCGTCGGCCACCCGGGTCAGCCGGTAGAACTGCCGACGGTTCCAGTTCTTGCTGTCCAACGAGTCGATCGGCCCGGTGTTGTAGAGAAAGCTGTTGGGATTGGTGATCTCGGTGGTGAACTCGAAACGGTAGGTCACGTCGGGGTGACCGTCACCGTCGTTGTCGATGTGGATCTCGTACCGCACGTCGTCGCCGAACTCGAAGAAATTCGGTCCGCCCGAGGGGAGCTGCAACGGCACGTAGTTGGCGATCAGCGTCACCGAGTCAGGCCGGTCGGGGGTGACGAAGGCGTACAGGTCGGAGCTGTCGGCGACCGGGTCCTTGCTTATCTCCGGTGCTTCGCGGTGGGAGGACATGGCGGACCACCTTTACGGGATCGGCGGAGTGGGGCATGCGGGAGGGCCGGACACCGCGAGTCGGCGCCGGGCCAGGACGGAGGGGGAACGGTCAGCGCTTCGCGGCGCGGCGCAGCTGGTCCGCCAGATCCTTGTCGCGTACCTCGTACCGGGAGGCGCCGACGAAGACGTCCATCGTCCCGGAAGCCGCGTCACGCAGGTGCACGACGATCGGCTCGTCCTTCCTTCCCGACGCCGACGGGGCGTTCTGCGCGGCCGAGACGCCTGTCACGGTAAGCGCGGCGGCACCCAGGGTGGCGCTCGCCGCGGCGGTCAACGTCTGCCGGCGGGTCAGTCGCGGCCAGCGTCGCTTCCGCACTTCACTCGTCATGGGGAACCTTTCCTCCGGCGCGCGGGCGCACGCGGGGTGGAGCGCGAGGTCGCCGGCGGCGGCCCTCGCCTCAACCGCCGCCGGCGCACAGTGGTACGGCTCCCGCGTCCGAAAGGTTCGACGCTATCCGGTTCGATGACCGTAGGCGGTCGTCCGTTTGCGCGCCGGCCGCCCTGCGGCCGCCGCGATGGCCCGCAACTGCTCCTCGGTACGCGCCGACCCGTTGCCGGAACCGGCCATCCGGGAGATCGTCTCCTCCATCAGCGTGCCGCCCAGGTCGTTGCAGCCGCCCTGGAGCATCGCGACCGTGCCGGTGTCACCGAGCTTCACCCACGAGCACTGAATATTGTCGATCCGGCCGTGCAGCAGCAGCCGGGCCATCGCGTGCACCACCCGGTTCTCCCGCCACGTCGGCCCGGGGCGGGCGATGCCGGCGAGGTAGATCGGCGCGTTGGTGTGCACGAACGGCAGGGCCACGAACTCGGTGAACCCGCCGGTGCGGTCCTGGACCCCGGCCAGCACCCGGAAGTGGCCCAGCCACTGGCCGGGATGGTCGACGTGGCCGTACATCATCGTGGAGCTGGACCGGATGCCCAGCTCGTGGGCCGTGCTGACCACCTCGACCCAGGCGGCGGCCGGCAGCTTGCCCTTGGTGAGCACCCAGCGCACGTCGTCGTCGAGGATCTCGGCGGCGGTACCGGGGATGCTGTCCAGCCCCGCCTCGCGCAACCGGGTCAGCCACTCCCGCACCGACACGCCGGCCTTGGCGGCGGCGGTGACGATCTCCATCGGCGAGAAGGCGTGCACGTGCATTCCCGGCACCCGCGCCCTGATCGCCCGTACCAGGTCGGCGTAGCCGGTCACCGGCATCTGCGGGTCGATGCCGCCCTGGAGGCAGACCTCGCTCGCCCCGGCCGCCCACGCCTCCTCCGCCCGGTCGGCGACCTGCTCCACCGAGAGCCGGTACGCGTCGGCGTCCCGCTCCCGCTGGGCGAAGGCGCAGAACCGGCAACCCACGTAGCAGACGTTGCTGAAGTTGATGTTGCGGTTGACCACGTAGGTGACGTCGTCGCCGACCGTGTCCCGCCGTACCTCGTCGGCGAGTCGACACAGCTCGTCCAGCGCCGGGCCGTCCGCACCGAAGAGCGCCAGCGCCTTCGCCTCGTTCTCCGGTGCGAGCAACGCGGTCGGGTCGTCCGCCGCCAGCCGCAGGCCCGCCCGCACCTCGGGGTCGCCCGAGGTGGACGCCGGCGCGCTGACCCTGCCGGCCACCTCCGACCAGTCGCCGTAGACGCTGTCGAAGTCGCCCCGCCGGTCACCGCTACGGCCGGTGGTGTCGATGGTGGCGTGCAGGTCGACCCGGCCGCCGAAGACCTCCTCCGGCTCCTGCCACGGGCGGCCCACCGGCCGGGCCTCCTCCACGGCGAGCCCGGTCGACGGATCGGCCAGCGCCCGCACATGCGGTGACAGGCGCGGGTCCAGCCACGGATCACCGGCCCGGACGTACTCCGGATAGACCGTCAGCCGCTCACGCAACGTGAAACCGGACTTCTCGGTGTGCCGGGCCAGCTCGTCGAGGTGCGGCCAGGGCCGCTCCGGGTTGACGTGGTCCGGGGTCAGCGGGGAGACCCCGCCCCAGTCGTCGATGCCGGCGCGCAGGAGAAGGTCGTACTCCCCCTCGATCAGGTTCGGCGGGGCCTGGATGCGAGCCTTCGGGCCGAGCAGCACCCGGGCCACCGCCACGGTCGCCGCCAGGTCGTGCAACTCGACGTCGGGCATGCCCCGCATCGCGGTGTCCGGCTTGGCGCGGAAGTTCTGCACGATCACCTCCTGGAGGTGGCCGTACTCCCGGTGTACCCGGCGGATCGCGAAGATCGCGTCGACCCGTTCGGCGGGTGTCTCACCGATACCGACCAGGATGCCGGTGGTGAACGGCACCCCCACCCGGCCGGCGTCGTCCAGCACCCGCAGCCGGACGGCGGGCTCCTTGTCCGGCGAACCGAAGTGCGGCCCACCCGGCTCCGACCACAGCCGGGTGGCGGTGGTCTCCAGCATCATCCCCATACTCGGCGCCACCGGCTTGAGCCGTTGCAGCTCCGACCAGGAGAGCACACCCGGGTTGAGGTGCGGCAGCAGTCCCGTCTCCTCCAACACGGCGACCGCGCAGGCGCGCAGGTAGTCCAGAGTGGAGTCGTAGCCCCGCTCGTCCAGCCAGCGCCGGGCCGCCGGCCAGCGCTGCTCCGGCCGGTCACCGAGGGTGAACAGGGCCTCCTTGCAACCCAGCGCCGCACCCTCGCGGGCGATCGCCAGCACCTCCTCCTGCTCCAGGAAGGCAGCCGGCAGCCGGTGCGGCACGGTGGCGAAGGTGCAGTAGTGGCAACGGTCCCGGCAGAGCCGGGTAAGCGGAACGAAGACCTTCTTCGAGTACGTCACCACACCCGGCCGGCCGGCGTCGCGCAGACCCGCGTCGCGAATCTCCCCGGCGATTCGGAGCAGTTCGTCCAACTCGGGCCCGCGTGCCGCCAGCAGCGAAGTCGCCTCCTCGACGTCCAGCGCGCGCCCGGTGGCCGCCCGGCGCAGCGCCCGCTGCACGCTCGCCGCGGTCGGGCCGGGATCCGTGCGGTCAACCATCCGCTCAGCCTATGCGTCCCGCGAACCGCGCCACCGTGCGCCGTCCCGCCCCCTGGGCCGCCTTCGTCCCTCGCCTGTCCCGGCC
>NZ_SMKN01000279.1 GCF_004348675.1 Micromonospora sp. KC606
GCGCGGGGCCGGGGTCAGTGGGCTCCGGCGGCCGGCTCGACCAACTCGACCAGGATGCCCCCGGCGTCCTTCGGGTGTACGAAGTTGATCCGGGAGCCGGCGGTGCCCCGCTTCGGCGTCTCGTAGAGCAGCCGTACCCCGCGCTCGCGCAGCGCCGCGCAGGCCGCGTCGATGTCCGCCACGGTGTAGGCCACCTGCTGCACGCCGGGCCCGTTGCGATCCAGGAACCTCGCGATGGTGGACTCCGGGGTCAGCGGGGCGAGCAGTTGCACGCAGCCGCCCTCGGCGGTCGGCCCGACGGCCAGCATCGCCTCGCGGACGCCCTGTTCGGTGTTGGTCTCGGTGTGCACACAGCGCATGCCGAAGGTCCGCTGGTAGAAGTCGATCGCGGCGTCGAGGTCGGCGACGGCGACCCCGACGTGGTCGATGCGGCGCAGGCCGATGTCTGTGACATAGTCGGCAGCGGGCTCGACGGGGGAGTTCTCAGCCATGGAGCTAGTCTGACCGAACAATCGTTAAGGCGTACAGGTCGGCACCCCCTCGGAGGCAGGCAGTGGCTTCGGTGATCGTCAGCGGCGCGCGGACCCCGATGGGTCGCCTGCTCGGCAACCTCAAGGACCTCCCGGCGACGAAGCTCGGCGGCATCGCGATCAAGGCGGCGCTGGAACGGGCCGGCGTCGCCCCCGACCAGGTGCAGTACGTGATCATGGGCCAGGTGCTCCAGGCCGGCGCCGGGCAGATCCCGGCCCGGCAGGCGGCGATCGAGGCCGGTATCCCGATGTCCACCCCGGCGCTGACCATCAACAAGGTCTGCCTCTCCGGCCTCGACGCGATCGCCCTGGCCGACCAGCTGATCCGTGCCGGCGAGTTCGACGTCGTGGTGGCCGGTGGCATGGAGTCGATGACCAACGCCCCGCACCTGCTGCTCGGGCAGCGCTCCGGCTACAAGTACGGAGACGTCACCGTCAAGGACCACATGGCCCTCGACGGTCTCACCGACGCCTGGGACTGCTGCTCCATGGGCGAGTCCACCGAGCGGCACGGCGCGCGGCACGGCATCACCCGTGAAGAGCAGGACGCCTTCGCCGCGGCCAGCCACCAGCGGGCCGCCGCCGCCCAGAAGAACAGCCACTTCGCCGACGAGATCACCCCGGTGATCATCCCGCAGCGCAAGGGTGAGCCGCTGGTGATCAGCGAGGACGAGGGCATCCGGCCGGACACCACCGTCGAGTCGCTGGGCCGGCTCCGCCCGGCGTTCGCCTCCGACGGCACCATCACCGCCGGCAGTTCCTCGCCGATCTCCGACGGCGCCGCCGCTGTCGTCGTGATGAGCAAGGCCAAGGCCCTGGAACTGGGCCTGACCTGGCTGGCCGAGATCGGCGCGCACGGCAACGTGGCCGGCCCGGACAACTCCCTGCACTCGCAGCCCTCGAACGCCATCCTGCACGCCCTGCGGAAGGGCGGGCTGAGCGTCGAGGACATCGACCTCGTCGAGATCAACGAGGCGTTCGCCGCGGTCGGTATCCAGTCCACCCGCGACCTGGGCATCAACCCGGACAAGGTCAACGTCAACGGTGGCGCGATCGCCCTGGGCCACCCGATCGGCATGTCTGGCGCGCGGCTGGTGCTCACCCTGGCCCTGGAGCTCAGGCGTCGGGGCGGCGGTACCGGCGCGGCGGCGCTCTGCGGTGGCGGTGGCCAGGGCGACGCGCTGATCATCCACGTCCCGAACGGCGCCGAGACCAGCCAGTGAGCGGAATGACCGAGAACGCCCCGGCGGCGGCCGGACCGGTGCGCCGCAGCCGGGACGTGCCCGTGCTGGTGGAGCGGGCCCGCGCGGGCGACCCCCGCGCGGTGGCCCGCCTGATCACCCTGGTCGAGTCCGGCGACGAGGTGTTGCCGCAGGTCGCGGCGGCGCTCGCGCCGTACGCCGGGCAGGCCCAGGTGGTGGGCCTGACCGGCTCTCCCGGGGTGGGCAAGTCGACCACCACCAACGAGCTGGTCCGGGCGCTGCGGGCGCGTGGGCGACGGGTCGGCGTGCTGGCCATCGACCCGTCGAGCCCGTTCACCGGCGGGGCGATCCTCGGTGACCGGGTCCGGATGCAGGACCACGCCACCGACCCGGGCGTCTACATCCGTTCCATGTCCAGTCGGGGTCACCTCGGCGGACTCTCCGCGGCGACGCCCCAGGCGGTGCGGGTGCTGGAGGGCGCCGGCTGCGACGTGGTGCTGGTGGAGACCGTCGGCGTGGGGCAGGCCGAGGTGGAGGTGGCCTCCCTCGCCGACACCACGCTGGTGCTGCTGGCTCCCGGTATGGGCGACGCGATCCAGGCGGTCAAGGCCGGGATCCTGGAGATCGCGGACGTCTTCGTGGTCAACAAGGCCGACCGGGACGGCGCCGACGCCACCGTCCGCGACATCCAGGGCATGATCGCCCTCGGCGAGCGCGGGCCGGGCGAGTGGCGGCCACAGGTGGTCCGGGCGGTCGCCACGCGGGGCGAGGGCATCGACGACATCGCCGCCGCGATCGACAAGCACCGCGACTGGCTGGAGCGGCACGGCGAGCTGTGCCGCCGCCGCGAGGCGCGGGCCGCTGCCGAGATCGAGGCGATCGCGCTCGGCGTGCTCCGCGACCGGATCGGCTCGCTGCGCGACGGCACGGAACTCCCGGCCCTCGCCGCGAAGGTGGCCGAGGGGGCGCTGGACCCGTACGCGGCCGCCGACGAGCTGCTCGGCCAGCTCGGCACCTGAGCGTCCCGCGGGTGCCGGTCAATCGGCAACCCTCCCTGCGTCCCACCCTGCGGTAGGCGCACCGTGACGTCGAGCCCGCCGGTGTCCGGGCCGGTGAGGGCGAGCTCGCCGCCGTGCGCGAGGACAACGGCACCCACGATCGACAGGCCGAGCCCCAGGCCGCCGACGCCGCCCCGGACGAACGGCTCACACAGCCGATCCACCGCGTCGACGGGTATGGGTGTGCCGGTGTTGGTAACCCGCAGCACCGCATGGCCCGCCACGGTGCCGGTGGACACCCTGAGCTCGCCACCGGCATGGTTGTGCCGGACAGCGTTGCCGACGAGGTTGCCGGCAAGGCGTTCGAGCAGCGTCGAGTCGCCGGAAACCGGCGCGGGCCGCAGGTCGCCGCACACGATGATGCCCCGCACCGCCGCCTCGCTCTCGTTGGCCCGCAGTGCCAGCACCACCACGTCGTACGGCGTGACCGCACACTTGTCCAGCGCAGCGCGACCATCGTGGGCGACGTCCACCGCGAAGCCGTGTTTGCGCAGCCCGACCATGATGTACCCGGCCAACGGCTGCTCGTCCTCGACCAGCAGTACCCGCATCCGCCCAGTATCCGGGCACCGACCTATGGATCGGATATGGGCCGACGATCGGCTGCCCATCCCCGCCCGCCGGTAGACAGTCGCCATGACCACCACTCGACGTTCGATGTTGACTCTGCTGGGCGCCGCTGCCCTGGCGGGCGCGGTCCTGGCTCCGGCGCGGGCTGGCGCTGCGCCCGCCGCCGGCAACGTGGGGGGCCGGGTCCCCACAGGACTCAAGCCGGGTGGCGAGCTGGACCGGCTCGTCATCGACCTCGCCGCCAGGGACCAGTTCTCCGGGACCGTCCTGCTGACTTACCGGGGTAGTACCGTGCTGGGCCGCTCGTACGGCATGGCCGACAAGGCGCGCTCGGTGCCCAACGGGCCGCGCACCGCGTTCGCGCTCGCCTCGGTCACGAAGCTGTTCACCGCCGTCGCCGTCGCCCAGCTGGTCGAGCGGCGCGGCGTCGCCTACACCGACCCCGTGGGGCGCTTCCTCGACGCCCTGCTGCGCGAGCGGCTGCTCACGCGGCCGTTCACGCACATCACACTCAGCGGCAAGGTGCCGATGCCTCCGCCGTCGGGCGCGACGCCGCCGCCCACGACGTTCCAGTGCTACGGGCCGATCGGCGGGTACGTCAACGGGCACGCCACCCTCGGGCACGGTGGCGGCTCACCCGGCGCATCGACCTCGCTGGACCTGTACCCGGACGCCTGCTGGTCGGTGGTGGTGCTGTGCAACTACGGCGACAACGCGGCGTTGCCGGTGGTCCGCCTGGCGCGCCGGATCATCACCACCACATGACGGCTCGGCGTCGTACGCGCGACCACGTTCCGCTCGGTCGATGAGGCCGCTACCGGGGATCTCGCCATCCGTCGATCACTGACGCCGCATCCGACGTCGGGACATGGCCTAGTACGCTCGCACCGCTCCACGGTCGGCGTGGGGCGTTCGGCCGGGTGGGAGCGCATGAGCTACGAGACGACGCAGGAGTTGTCGGTGACGCCGGACGCGGTGGCGGGCGGAACGACGCACGTCTCCGACGAGGTGGTGGAGAAGATTGCGGTGGCCGCCGCCCGGTCGGTGCCCGGGGTGGCCGAACTCGGCGGGGACGTCGCCCGGTTCTTCAACGCGGTGCTCGACCGGGTCGGCCTGGACCAGGTCGGCGACGCCCGGCGGGGCTGCTCGGCGCACGTCACCAACGGCGCGGCCGTGGTCAACCTGGTGCTGGTGATCTCGGCGGGGCACCCGGTGCCGCAGGTGACCGACGCGGTGCGGGTGGCGGTGACGGCGGCGGTCGAGGCGTACGGGCTGCGGGCCGACGAGATCAACATTCGGGTGGACGACGTGGTGATGGAAACGCCGTCGGCCTGATCGGTTACCGTCCGGTACCAACTTCCTTAGCGATCGTTCAGGCACCCGTTCTACACTCGGGTTCTCAGTCGAGGACTCGAGGAGGGGCGCCGCGGATGGATGCCGACGAGATCGCCGCCGGCCGGGCACGCTGGCAGGACCGCTACGACGCCGCACGCAAGCGGGACGCGGACTTCACCACCCTGTCCGGGATGCCCGTGGAGCCGGTGTACGGCCCGCCGGAGGGGGTGACGTACCCGGGCTTCGAGCGGATCGGCTGGCCGGGCGAGTACCCGTACACCCGGGGTCTGTACCCGACCGGCTACCGGGGGCGGACCTGGACCATCCGGCAGTTCGCCGGCTTCGGCAACGCCCAGCAGACCAACGAGCGCTACAAGATGATCCTCGGCGCCGGCGGGGGCGGCCTCTCCGTCGCCTTCGACATGCCCACCCTGATGGGGCGGGACTCCGACGACCCGCAGTCGCTCGGCGAGGTCGGGCACTGCGGCGTCGCGGTGGACAGCGCCGCCGACATGGAGGCGCTCTTCGACGGCATCGACCTGGGTGGCGTCACCACCTCGATGACGATCTCCGGCCCGGCCGTGCCGGTCTTCTGCATGTACCTGGTCGCCGCCGAGCGGCAGGGCGTGGACGTGTCCACCCTGGACGGCACGCTTCAGACCGACATCTTCAAGGAGTACATCGCGCAGAAGGAGTGGCTCTTCGACCCGGAGCCGCACCTGCGCCTGATCGGCGACCTGATGGAGTACTGCGCCGGCCGGATCCCGCGGTACAAGCCGCTGTCCGTCTCCGGCTACCACATCCGCGAGGCCGGCGCGACCGCCGCGCAGGAGTTGGCGTACACCCTCGCGGACGGTTTCGGGTACGTCGAGCTGGGGCTGTCTCGCGGGCTGGACGTGAACGTCTTCGCCCCGGGCCTGAGCTTCTTCTTCGACTCACACGTGGACTTCTTCGAGGAGATCGCGAAGTTCCGCGCCGCCCGCCGGATCTGGGCCCGCTGGCTGCGCGACGTCTACGGCGCCACCAGCGAGAAGGCCCTCTGGCTGCGGTTCCACACCCAGACCGCCGGAGTGTCGCTGACCGCCCAGCAGCCGGTCAACAACGTGGTGCGCACCGCCGTGGAGGCGCTCGCCGCGGTGCTCGGCGGCACGAACTCGCTGCACACCAACGCCCTGGACGAGACCCTCGCGCTGCCCACCGACGAGTCCGCGGAGATCGCGCTGCGTACCCAGCAGGTGCTCATGGAGGAGACCGGGGTGACCAACGTGGCCGACCCGCTCGGCGGCTCCTGGTACGTCGAGGCGCTGACCGACAAGATCGAGGCCGAGGCGGAGGAGATCTTCGCCCGGATTCGCCAGCTGGGCGGCGAGGGGCCGCACCAGATCGGCCCGATGACCTCCGGCATCCTGCGCGGCATCGAGGACGGCTGGTTCACCGGCCACATCGCCGAGTCGGCCTTCGTCTATCAGCAGGCGCTGGAGAAGGGCGACAAGAAGATCGTCGGGGTCAACTGCCACACCGGTACGGTCGCCAAGGACCTGGCGATCCTGCGCATCTCGCACGAGGTGGAACTGGAGCAGCGCCGGATGCTGGCCGCGCGCAAGGCCGCCCGCGACGACTCGGCGGTCACCGCCGCCGTGTCCCGGATGGTCGAGGTCAGCCGTACCGGTGAGAACATGATCCCGGCCATGCTCGACGCGGTGCGCGTCGAGGCCACCCTCGGCGAGATCTGCGACGCCCTGCGCGCCGAGTGGGGCGTCTACCGCGAGCCGGCCCGCTTCTGACCCGGGCCCCCGTGCCATCCCGCCC
>NZ_SMKN01000027.1 GCF_004348675.1 Micromonospora sp. KC606
GTCGAGGGTGGCGGCATCCGCCGCGGCGCCGGCCTCCAGCAGGACCGTCGCCCACACCCCCGGCCCGAGGCTGGGCAGGATGCCCCGCACCGCCGGGTACGCCGTCTCGTCCGCCGCGATCAGCACCCGCGTCGCCGGCCCCGGCTCCCACTGCACGCCGTACCTGGGCTGGCCGGCCTGGATGTGCGGACCCGACAGGATCAGTCGGTCGCCCGGTCGGGCCCCCGCCGCCCAGCCGCTTGCCGGACCGTGCGGCTGGTGCAGGTAGAAGTCCAGGTCCAACTCACCCGCCGTCGGCCGTGTCCGGTACGCGGTGTAGCTGCGCAGCCATGGACGCTCGCGGTCGGGGACGGACCGCCACTCGCGCCGCCACACCTGCTCGGGCAGCCCCGCCCGCAGTCCGGCAGGGTAGTCGCCGGTGATCGGCAGCATGATCTTGATGCGCTGGTCGAGCTGGTGCGGGGCCAGGTCCCGCAGTCGTTCGTCGCCGAGCGTGACGCGGACGAACCCGGGCGACAGTCGCCGGGTCGCCGTCACGGTTGTCTCGAACAGGATGTTGGGCGAGTTGCGGAAGGCGGACATGCCGGCAGAGGTTAGCGGGCCCGGTCCGGCCTGCTCGTCGGCCCGGTTCTGCTGGCCGCGCGGACCGGCTTGTCCTCCAGCTCCCGGGTGCGCCGCCGGGGACCACTCCCCGTCGTCGCGGAGAACCAAGGCCCGGATCGCCGAGCTTGCCGACCGCGTCGCTCGACATCCGCGCCGAGTTGCACGATGGGGCCGACGACGCGCTCGATGTGGAACGTGCCCGCGCCGAGGCGTGGGTCAGCGCGTTCCACCTCGCCGAGGAGCGCAATCGCCGCCGCACACGGGGGCGCGATAGTCAGGCCGACGGTCCGGGGCCTCGCCGGGCCGAAGGACCGGAGCACGGCGCGGTCAGTGGGAGCCTGGTCCGGGGATATGGATGCCGGCGGCGCGGAGCTTGGTCGCGAAAAGCGCGGCCAGCTGCGCCGCGGCGTCGGCTCTTCGCCGTGGTGGACGATCAGCGTGTACCGGGTCGCGGAGTCAGTGCGAGCTTGTAGACCGGTCACGGTCTTCAGCAGTGCGGGGCTGGCGAGGTAGTGGTCGGCCGCGGCGGTGGCGAGCTCGGCGATGCGGGGTCGTCGGGTTCCCAGGCCGTTGCTTCGGCTGGGCGCTTGGTCAAGGCGACGAGCCCCTCGGCCTTGCGGTGGAGATTTCCCGCGTGTTGACCGGTCCGGGCGGGGTCGTGCCGGTGGCGTCTAGCTGGACGCTGGCCTTTCGATGGTGCCGGTTAGCGGGTCTTCCTCGTTGCCCGCTTGCGGGGCGGCGTCAACAGGTTGGCGATCGCGGCGATGGCGGACGGCACCGGGCGGTAGATCGCCCAGACGCCGCGCTTCTCACGTTCGAGCAGGCCGGCTTCGGTGAGGATCCGAAGGTGATGACTCACGGTCGGCTGGGAAAGCCCGAGCGGCGCGGTGAAATCACTCACGGACGCCTCCCCCGCCGGAGACGACTGGATCAGACTGAGCAGTCGCAGCCGGGCCGGGTCGGCGCCGCGCCGGTCTGGATTACCTGGTCCTCGACGCCCAGCCGCAGCCGGGTGGGGCGTGGCGGCATGGCTGGGACTCGTTGCGGTTGTTCTCACCGGCGGAGCACAGCCCGCTGCCGGGGTGGGGGATGCCTCGGCAGGAGGGCGAGGAGTTCCCGACCGCCGGGCACGTCGTGGACTACCTGCGTGCCTATGAGCAGCGGTACGAGCTGCGGGTGCGTCGGCCGGTCCGGGTACGCGAGGTGCGGCGGGCCGGGGAGCGCCTGGCGGTGGAGACCGACGCTGGGAGATGGCTGGCCGGGTACGTCATCTCGGCCACCGGTACGTGGGAGTGCCCGTACGTGCCCGACGTCCCGGGCCGTGCGGAGTTCGCCGGCCGGCAGCTGCACACGGTGCACTACACCTCGCCGGAGGAGTTCCGGGGGCAGCGGGTCGTGGTTGTCGGTGGAGGTAACTCAGCGGCGCAGATCCTGGCGGAGGTGTCCCGGGTCGCGGAGGCCACGTGGGTAACGGTGCGCCCGGCGCGGTTCATGCCGAACGACGTCGACGGTCGGGTGCTGTTCGGTGTGGCCACCCGCAAGGCCGCCGGTGGCGCCGGTGAGAGTGTCAGCGACCTTGGTGACATCGTGATGGTGCCCAGCGTCCGCGACGCGCGGGACCGCGGAGTCCTGCACCCCCGTCCGATGTTCGCGCGGCTGACCGAGCGCGGCGTGCAGTGGGCAGACGGCACCGAGCAGCTGTGCGAGGCGATCATCTGGTGCACGGGCTTCCACGCCAACCTCACCCACCTCGCGCCACTGTTGCCCGGATGGCAGAAAGGGGAGGTGGTCACCGAGGGCACCCGGTCAGTGGACGAGGCGCACCTCTACCTGCTCGGCTACGGCGATTGGACAGGGCTGGCATCGGCCACGCTGGTGGGTGTCGGCCGTACAGCGAGAGCGACGGTCGCCGACATCGCCTTCCGCCTGCGCGGATAGCCGTCGGCCGAAGGCCCGGCCAAGTTGGCCGGACCCCGGGGTGGCACCGATTGGGGCAGGGCGGCGAGGTACCGCTCCGTCGAGGGCGGCGCAGCCGGTGCCGGCGGCGGTGATGGCCTGGCGGTAGGTGTGGTCGAGGAGGTCTCCGGCGGCGAACACGCCGGGCAGGTTGGTGCGGGTGCCGGGTGCCGCGACAGTGACGTAGCCGTCGTTGTCGAGGGTGACCTGGCCGCGGAACAGTCCGCTGCGCGGGTCGTGGCCGATGGCGACGAACACGCCGGTGACGTCCAACAGCCGGGTCTCGCCGATGTGGATGTCCCGTAGCCGAACTGCGGCGACGGTGCCGTCGTGGCCGAGGATCTCCTCGACCACACTGTTCCACACCACATGGATTTTCTCGTTGTTCAGCGCCCGTTCGGACGTGATCCGGCTGGCGCGGAAGCTGTCGCGGCGGTGGATGACGGTGACGCTGCGCGCGAAGCGGGTGAGAAGGTGGCTTCTTCCATCGTCGGGCACGACACCCCCATCAGCCGTTCCTCTCCCGACCACGAGCGGGGGCACGTTCTGACACCAGGACTCAACAGGTCCAGGCGGCGGGAGTGCTCACCCGCCCGCGGCTACCGGGTACCGGCTCTGCCAACGGCTGGCCCGACAGCTCCCACTAGGCGGTGGGGCGCAGTTCGGTGAGGAGCTTCTCGACCCGGGTGCGGATCTCGTCGCGGATCGGGCGGACGGCGTCGACGCCCTTGCCGGCGGGGTCGACGAGCTTCCAGTCCTCGTAACGTTTGCCGGGGAAGACGGGGCAGGCGTCGCCGCAGCCCATGGTGACGATCACGTCAGACGACTCCGCGGTCTCGTACTCGAGAAGCTTGGGGGTCTGGTCGGTGATGTCGATGCCGACCTCGCGCATGGCCTCGACGGCGGCCGGGTTGACGGTCTCGGCGGGTGCGCTGCCGGCGGAGCGGACCTCGACGGCGTCGCCGGCGAGGTGGCGTAGCCAACCGGCGGCCATCTGGGAGCGGCCGGCGTTGTGCACGCAGACGAACAGGACGCTGGGCTTGTCACTCATCGGGTGCCTTCCATGCGATGCGAGGGCCGGTTGACCGGCATGTCGCCAAGGTTTGGGAACAGGTGGGCGGGGGCGCTGTTGCGGTCGAGCATCCGGTAGCGGCCGGGGCAGTGTCGGCGGTTGACGAAGCCCGGACCAGGCCGAGCGCCGCTGGTGGCCGTCGGGTGCGGTGTTGTCATGAGCGGTGGCTGGCGGTGGCGTCGTCGGTGGGGACGACGACCTGGTCGGCGGCGGCGCCGGCGTCGGGGTAGAGGGCAGCGAGCAGGCCGATGCCGACGGCGAGGCCGACGAGCTGCGCCAGGACGAACCCGGGCACCGAGGTGGGGGCGATGCCGGCGAAGGTGTCGGTGAAGGCGCGGCCGATGGTGACCGCCGGGTTGGCGAACGACGTCGAGGAGGTGAACCAGTAGGCGGCGCCGATGTAGGCGCCGACGGCGGCGGGAGCGACCGGGGCACGGCCGGAGCGGGCGAGGGCGAAGATCAGCAGGATCAGACCGGCGGTGGCGACCACCTCGCCGAGCCACAGGTTGGCGGCGGTGCGGTCCTTGCCGGAGAAGTCGACGGCGGCGAGGTCGAACATGAGGTTCGCCAGCACCGACCCGGCGATCCCCCCGAGGACCTGCGCGACGGTGTAGCCGGCGAGGTCGCGGGCGGTGAGGCCGGTGCCAGCGCGGCGGCCGAGAAACCAGTCGGCCGCCGAGACGACAGGGTTGAAGTGGGCTCCGGAGACCGGGCCGAAGATCAGGATGAGCGTGCCCAGGGCGAACACCGTGGCGATCGAGTTCTCCAACAGTTGCAGGCCGACGTCGCCCGGGGAGAGGGTCGTCGCCATGATGCCGGAGCCGACCACGGCGGTGACCAGCAGGGCGGTGCCGGTGAACTCGGCCAGCAGGCGCCGCCGAAGTGCGATGGTCATTGGTCTGTTCTCTCCCGTGGTGTTGCTGTCCCGGTACGCCGGGCAGTGATGGTTATCGGGTGGCGGGGACGTTCAGCTCGTCGAGCAGGCGACGGACGCGACGTTCGATCTCGTCGCGGATCGGCCGCACACCGGTGAGGTCGCGGCCGGCCGGGTCGGCCACGGTCCAGTCTTCGTAGCGGGTGCCGGGGAAGACGGGGCAGGCGTCACCGCAGCCCATGGTGACCACGACGTCGGCGGCGCGGACCACCTCGTCGGTCCACGGCTTAGGGAACTCCTCGGAGATGTCGATGCCGCGTTCGGCCATCGCCGCGACGGCGGCCGGATTGATCTCGATGCCGGGGTCGCTGCCACCGGACCAGGCGATGGCCCGGTCGCCGGCGAGGTGGGCGACGAAGCCCAAGGCCATCTGGGAGCGGCCGGCGTTGTGCGTACACAGGAACAACACGACCGGACGGCCGTCGCGGTGGTGGCCCTCGACGCGGGCCAGGGCTCGCAACCGCTGGCGGGCGAAACGCTCGGCGAGCAGCGGCAGATAGTTCGGGACGCTGGCGGCGGTGGCGAACTGGTCGTAGCTGCTGTGCAGGAACCGCTCGATGGTTTCGGTGCCGTAGCTGCCGTCGAACTCCTCAGTCAGGCGGGCCGCGGCGGTGTGCAGGGCGACCTGCTGGTCGAGGGTGATTTCCTGATGGAAATGGGCGGTGGTGTCGGTCATCGGGGGCCTCCGGGCAGGATGGCGGGGGCGAGCCGGTCGACCCGGTCGGCCAGGTCGGCATAGGCCGTCTCGAACGCCTCGTCGGTGTCGACGCGGACCGGGTCCGGGACGGACCAGTGCAGGCGGGGGCGGACCGGGCCGGTCAGTTCCTCGTGGGCGTTGTCGCAGACGGCGATCACCAGGTCGTCGTCACGGACGACGTCGGTGACGTGGGCCGTGCCGGCAGGGTCGAGGGCGAGATGGTGGCGGTGGGCCACGGCCACCGCGCGGGGGTGCACCCGGGAGGCGGGCTTCGTGCCGGCGCAGGCGGCGTCGCTGCGGGTGCGCTGCTTCCACAGGGCGGCGGCCAGCTGGGAGCGGGCCGAGTTGTGGGTGCACACGAACACCACCCGGCCGACACCGGGCAGGCGTGGGGTGACGAGGGCGGCCAGCGTCTCGGGGCGTAGCCGCAGGTAGGTGCGGCGCCGGTCGCCCTCGGATCGGCCCTTGGTGACCAGGCCGGCGTCGGTGAGGACCTTGACGTGGTGGGCGACCAGGTTCGTCGGCATGTCGAGGGCGTGGGCGATCTCCCCGGGAGAGGCATCGCCCAGGGTGAGCGCGTCCACGATCGCCAGGCGTGCCGGGTCGCCGAGTGCGGCATGGATCCGGGCTCGCCGCGCCAGCGAAGAAAGCTCAGCGTCCATTGGCTCAATACTTGCTGAGCCAACCCCGTGGAGTCAAGCTGATCCCGGCAGGGGTGGCCGGACTCAGGGATGTCAGCAGCAGGTGGTCAGGTACGACTGCAGGTCCGCCAGAGCCGCGAGGGCGCCATCTCGGTCGGCCCGGTAGAACACCGTCTTGCCGTCCCGTCGCGAGGTGACCACTCCGCCACGTCGCAGCAGGGTCAACTGCTGTGACGCGGTGGCCTGGCTGATGCCGACCCGCTCGGCCACCTCACCGACGGACATCTCGGCGCCGCGGGCGAACAACATCATGATCCGCTGCCGGGTGGGGCTGCCGAGGGCCCTGAGGAACTCCTGCGTCCGGGGCGCAAGACCCGGGGCTGCGGTGGCCTGCGGCCCGGTCGGCCGGTCGTCGGCGGTCTGGCTCATGGTCACACCTTTCCCCGCCACCATCATATTGTCATTCAACGAAATGACGATATGATGGCTGGGTGACTGCTCAAGCTGATCCCCTGGTCATCGTCGGCGGCGGCCAGTCCGGCCTCGCCGCCGCCCGCGCCGCCCTCGCCGCCGGCCTGCGTCCGGTCGTCCTGCACGCGGGCACCGAACCGGTCGGTTCGTGGCCGGACTACTACGACAGCCTGACCCTGTTCTCACCCGCCCGCTACAGCGCCCTGCCCGGCATGCCTTTTGCCGGAGACCCCGACCACCACCCCCACCGAGACGAGGTCGTCGCCTACCTGCACCGCTACGCCGCGACTGTCGACGCCGAGATCCGCACCGGCGTGCGGGTCGCCGCGGTCCACCCTCGCGCCGACAGCGGATTCCTCATCCACACCGAGGCAGGTGACCAGATCGCCGCGGCCGGCGTCGTCGCCGCCAGCGGGTCCTTCGGCAACCCGTACCTGCCCGACCTGCCTGGCCGGGGCGACTTCACCGGCGACCTGTTGCACGTCGCCGACTACCACCGGCCCGGCCCCTACTCCGGCAAGCGGGTCGTCGTCGTCGGGGCGGGCAACTCCGCGGTGCAGGTCGCCCACGAGCTCGCGGCGCACGCGCACGTCACCCTCGCCACCCGGGAGCCCGTCCGGTTCCTGCCCCAGCGCATCGGCGGGCGGGACCTGCACCACTGGCTGCGCGCCACCGGCGCCGACCGCCTCCCCCGACGGATCCTCACCCACCTGATCCGGCACGCCGCCGTGCTCGACGCCGGCGCCTACCGCCAGGCCATCGCGTCCGGGCGGCTCGCCCGCCGGGACATGTTCTCCGCCTTCACCCCCGAGGGCGTCGTCTGGAGCGACGGCACAACAGAAGCGGTGGACACCGTCATCTTCGCCACCGGCTACCGCCCGGATTCAAGCTACCTGGAGCCCCTCGGTGCCCTGGCCCACGGCACGCCCCGGCAGGTGGACGGACTCTCCACCACCCACCAAGGGCTGGCCTACGTGGGGCTGGAGTTCCAGCGATCCTTCGCCTCGAACACGCTGCGCGGCGTCAGCCGCGACGCCACCCACGTGATGCGCGCCCTCGCCGCACACCTGTCCGGTCGGCGCAGGCCGCCACGCCCGGCACGCGTCCCGACGTCCACGCGCGGCCGCACCGCTGGCACACCACGCTGACAGCCCAGGGGCGGGCGTCGCGCAGACCGCGTGACGGTGTTACTAGCCGGACGGCTCGACGGCGAGCAGCGCCGCCAACTGGCGCAGGATCACCGGACGCGCCCGGTAGTAGACCCAGGTGCCGCGCCGCTCGGCCTCCACCAGACCCGCCTCGCGCAGCGTCTTCAGGTGGTGCGAGATGGTCGGGCCGGTCAGGTCGAACGCCGGCGTCAGGTCGCACACGCACGCCTCCCCGCCCTCGGCGGAAGCGATCATCGACATCAGCTGCAACCGCACCGGATCCCCGAGAGCCTTGAACGCGGGCGCGAGGACCGCGGCCGTCCCCGCCGGCACCCGCCGCTGCGCCAGCGGCGGGCAGCAGGGCGCGTCGGTGTTCAGGTCGATGACGGTGAGCGGCGCGGCTTGATTCGACATACCTCTAGGTTGACATCCCTCTAATCAGCGTGCAAATCTCTGTTTAGACGAACGTCAAGACAGGCGGCGGCGAGGTCGTCGTGTTCAGCAAGGCTCGGCGGTCATCGGCAGCCCCGGCGGGAGTGCTGTTCTGCGACTCCCGTGCCGAGGCGTCCGGCGCCGCCCAGCGCCGCCACGAGCACGCACGCGCCACCGCGAACATCCGATAACCGAAAGGACATCCTGATGAGCGAGAACACCCAGACCGTTGACGGTTTCGCCGGCGACCCGGCCGCCCTCGCGGTCACCGGATCCGGCTCCTGCTGTGCAAGCTCCGCCCAGGCGGTCGGCTCGATCCCCCCACCCGCCGGTGAGGCGGCGATCGCCCGCCCATGCTGCGGCACGGCGGAGGCCGCCCAGGCTGCCGGTTCCTGCTGCGGCGCCGACGCCAAGGCCGATGCCATCTACGCAGGGCAGGGGTGCTGCGGATGATCTCGACCACGCCCACCGACCTGATAGACTTCTATCGCCTATCGGCGATAGACGATGAAGGGAGCGGATGGTGGGTGACTTACTCGACCGGGCGACCGCGCAGACCTACGCTTCGTGGTTCCGGGCCCTCGCGGACCCGACGCGGGTGCAGATCGTCGAGTACCTTGCCCGACACCACCGACCGATGAGCGTCGGCGAGATCGTCGCCGCCGTCGGACTGGCCCAGTCCACCGTCTCCCAACACCTGAAGATCCTCACCGAGGTGCGGTTCGTGCTCGTCGAGCCGATCGGCACCGCCCGCCACTACCGCATCAACGACGCCTGCGTCGGCTGCTTCCCGTCCGCCGCCGACGTGGTCATGGGCCGCCCGGCTCCAGTCCCGAACGGAGAGTGCTGATGGCCGACATCACCGTCCGCCCGATGGCGACGGACAACGCCGACCGAGTCCTGGCGATCTACCAGGCCGGTCTCGACACCGGTCAGGCCAGCTTCGAGACCGTCGCCCCGACCTGGGCGGCGTTCGACGCCGGCAAACTGGCCGACCACCGGTTCGTGGCCATCGACGCAGACGAGGTCGTGGTCGGCTGGGTCGCCGTGTCACCGACGTCGACCCGCGCCGTCTACGCCGGTGTGGTGGAGCACTCCGTCTACGTCGACCCCGCCGCCCAGGGCAGAGGCGCCGGCCGGCTGCTCCTCGATGCCCTGATCGCGTCCACCGAGGCCGCCGGCATCTGGACCATCCAGTCCGGCGTCTTCCCCGAGAACACCGCCAGCCTCGCACTGCACCAACGGGCCGGGTTCCGGGTCATCGGCACCCGCGAACGCGTCGGCCGCCACCACGGCCGCTGGCGCGACGTCGTCCTCCTCGAACGTCGCAGCCCGACCATCCACTGACCGCCGGCCGCTGCCGTAGCAGGCACCCCACAACCTGCTGATTCGACAAGTGTCAACATAAGGAGTTCTTGATGAACGCCCTGGACCAGCCGCCTGTCGCCGTCATCGGCGCGGGCCCGGTCGGCCTCGCCGCCGCCGCCCACCTCCACGAGCGTGGCCTGCCCTTCACCGTCCTCGAAGCCGGGAACACCGCCGGTGCCGCCGTGCGGCAGTGGGGGCACGTACGCCTGTTCTCCCCGTGGCGGTACAACATCGACCCCGCCGCCCGCCGGCTGCTCGACGACGCCGGCTGGATCGCCCCGGACCCCGACACCCTGCCCACCGGCGCAGACCTCGTCGGCGACTACCTGCAGCCACTGGCGGCATTGCCGCAGCTCAAGCCGCACCTGCGCTACAGAACCCGCGTTGCGGCGATCAGCCGACTCGGGTTCGACCGGCTCCGTACGGCTGGCCGCGAGCAGGCCCCGTTCCTGATCCGCCTGACCGACGGCGAGGAGATCCTCGCCCGCGCCGTCATCGACGCCTCCGGCACCTGGGACACCCCCAACGTCCTCGGCGCGTGCGGCCTGCCCGCCCACGGCGAGCGCACAGCCAACCCATTCCTGGAACAGTCGCTGCCGGACGTGCTCGGCGCCGGCCGGGCCCGCTTCGCCAGCCGCCACACCCTCGTGGTCGGAGCCGGACACTCCGCCGCCAACAGCTTGCTCTCCCTCGCCGACCTCGCCAGCCAGGAACCAGGCACGGAGGTCACCTGGGCGATCCGTTCCGCCTCCCCGGCCCGCACCTACGGCGGCGGCGACGCCGACGCCCTCCCGGCACGCGGCGCACTCGGCACCCGGCTGCGCGACCACGTCGACGCCGGCCGCATCCGCCTACTCACCGGCTACTCCGTCCACACGATCACCCCCACCGGCGGCCGGGTCTCCGTGCTCGTCCGCCACGCCGACGGCACCGACGAGTCCATCACCGTCGACCGCATCGTCGCCGCCACCGGCTTCCGCCCCGACCACACCATCGCCGCCGAACTGCGCCTGGACCTCGACCCCATCATGGGCGCCACCCGCGCCCTCGCCCCGCTCATCGACCCCAACGAACACTCCTGCGGCACCGTTCCCCCGCACGGCGTCGACGAACTCGCCCACCCCGAACCCGGCTACTACGCCGTCGGCATGAAAAGCTACGGCCGGGCACCCACCTTCCTCATGGCCACCGGCTACGAGCAGGTCCGCTCCGTCGTCGCCGCCCTCACCGGCGACTGGCAGACAGCCCGCGACGTCCAACTCGACCTGCCCGAAACCGGCGTCTGCAACAGCAACCCCAGCGACTCCACCGGCACCGAAAGCTGCTGCGGCCCCGCACCGCAACCCGCCGGAAAAGGACTCGCCACCGGCATCTCCGGCGGGCTGCTGTCCGCACCGCTGAACCTCATCAGCCTCAACACGCCGGCAACCGGCCAGACCGGCGGCGGCTGCGCCAACTGATGGCCACCTCCACGACGGCGCCCGCCGAACCCACGGTCGGCGGGCGCCACGGCTGGGGCATCGTCGCCGCCCTCGCCATCACCTCGACCGTCGGCTACGGCACCCTCTACTACGCCTACGCGGTCCTCCTCAGCCCCATGGCTGCCAGTCTCGACGCCTCGACCACCGCCGTCACCGGCGCGCTGACCGCCAGCGTTCTCGCCGGCGCCCTGATGGCCATCCCGGTCGGCAGGTGGCTCGACCGGCACGGCGGACGCGCCCTCATGACCACAGGCTCGATCACCGCCACGACCCTGCTGGTCGCCTGGTCCCAGATCCAGACCATCGGGCAGCTCTACGCCGTCATGATCGGCATCGGGATCAGCGGCGCCATGATCCTCTACGAACCCGCCTTCGCCGTCATCGTCTCCTGGTTCACCACCGACCGGCGCCCCACCGCCCTGCTCGCCGTCACCGTCGTCGCCGGGTTCGCCAGCACCATCTTCATGCCCCTCACCGGTTTCCTGGTCGCCCACCTCGGCTGGCGCGGGGCGCTGCTCGCGCTCGCCGCCGTCCACGGCGCGGCAACCGTGCCCCTGCACGCCCTGGTCGTCCGCACACCGCCGCACATCAACACACCCAGCCCCACGGCGCGGCCGGACCACTCCGTGCGCCGGGCGGTCGCAGGCGCCGCGACGCGCGACCCGCGATTCTGGATCCTCGCCGCCGCCCTCATCGCCCACGGCGCCGCCACCAGCACCATCAGCGTCCACCTCGTCGGCTACCTCACCAGCCGGGGCCATTCGGCCACCTTCGCTGCCACCGCCACGGGCCTGCTCGGCGTCCTGTCCGTCACCGGACGACTCGTCCTCACCAGCACCCGACGCCGCCTCTCGGTCACCACCATCGTCGCCGCGATCTTCGCCCTCCAGGCGGTCGCCGTCCTCGCCATGCCCCTCACCGCCGCAACCCGCGTCGGCGCCGTCGTCACCATCACCGGATTCGGGCTCGGCTTCGGCATCACCAGCCTCGCCACCCCGGCCCTGCTCACCGACCGCTACGGCACCACCGCCTACGCCACCATCGCCGGACGACTCGCCGCCCCCGCCACCATCGCCAAGGCCACCGCGCCTCTCGGTGCCGCCGCCATCCTGCACATCAACGGCGGATACACCCTCCTACTCGCCGGCGTGGCCGCCTGCTGTGTCCTCGCCGCCACCGGCATGCTGGCACGCGCCACCGCCCCGCCCGGCTGACACCGCCGCCAACAGCACCCTCGGGCATCAAACAGCACCGCCACCAGCCTGAAGACGCGACAGCCGCATCACACTGACCACAGCCACAGCCACCAGGGCCACGGACCGTCCTCGCCCCAGGACGGCGTGAGAGGTGACCGACACCAGGATCACCGATCCTGCACACATGACCTCAGCCGACATCGACTAGTCGGTCACCACCGATTGCGAGACAGAGCCGAGATCTAAGCAGTCCCTCTGTCCTGGATCTGCGCGGCGGCGCGGCGGAGTTCGGCGATGACCATTCGGATGGCTCGCCGGGCGGTGCGCTCGGGGCGGTGAAGCGCGTCGATGTGGCGTTGGGCGTGTACGTCGCTGAGCGGTCTTAGGACGATCGCCGGGTGGCGGCGCGCGGTCCAGCGCGGCATCAGGGCGAGACCACCGCCGGCGGCGACGGCCTCGGCGGCGACGGAGAACTCGTTGATGCGGTGGACGATGTCGAGTCGGCGGTTCGCTGCGGCGCCGATGGCCTCGATGGTGGCCAGCAGCGGGAAGTCGTCGTGGACGGTGATCCAGGGTTGACCTGCTACATCCTGCGGGGAGAGCCGTGTCTTGTCGGCCAGAGGGTGGCCGGCCGGTAGAGCCACGTCCAAGGGCTCATGGAGGAGGGGGGTGACCGTGACGGTGCGCGGCCACGGCGGAGCATGGTCGAGTCTGTGGGCGAGTACAAGATCATAGTCGCGGGCGAGCCGGGGAAAACGGTCCTGGGCCACGTCCTCGTCGGCTAGCACGAGCCGGGGATTGCCCGGCCCGGCCAGGCCGCGCAACAGCAGGGGGAAGAAGGTCGCCCCCGCGCTGTGGAACGCCGCGACCGACACGTCACCGTCCGGTTGCTCGAGGAAATTGGTGATCGTCTGCCGAGCCCGGGCCAGTGCGGTCTCCACCTCGACTGCCGCGCCGGCCAGTGCCTGGCCGGCGTCGGTGAGGACCACCCGCCGCCCGGAGCGTTCGGTGAGTGGGACGGGGATCGAACGTTGCAGCAGCCGCAGCTGCTGTGAGATCGCGGACGGCGTCACCAGCAGAGCCTCGGCGACCGCGCTGACGCTGCCGAGTTCTCCCAGCTCACGCAGGATCCGCAACTGCCGTACGTCCATCCAGACAGTGTAGGGAGGCTACAAAACTATTTCAGAAGTTGGGCCTGGGCTTCAGCGTTCGTGTGGCTCAGCGTGGGCGCATGTCTGATGCCCGCCGTACTGATGCGGTACTTCTCCTTGTCGCGATCGTCTGGGGTTCCAGCTACTTGACGGCGAAGACGGCCACCGTCGCCCTACCCGTCCTGGTGGTGCTGTTCGCCCGCTATGCGATCGCCGCCGTTTTCTGTCTCGCCCTGGTCGTTTCCCGCCGGGCGACCCGCCGCTGGACCCGCGATGAGGTGCGCGTCGGGTCGCTGCTGGGCGTCAGCCAGGCGGCGGTGCTGGTGCTGGAGACGTACGGGGTAGCGCACACCAGTGCCGCCAACGCGGGTCTGATCATCAGCCTGACGATCGTGCTGACGCCAATGCTCGACCGGACCGGTGGACGCGGCAGGCTGCCCCTGACGTTCTTCGCCGCCGCCGGCGTCTGCGTGGTGGCCGTCGGTCTCCTGCTGTCCGGCACCGAGTTGCGCGCCGTCCGCAGCGGTGACCTGATGATGCTCGCCGCCGCGGTGGTGCGTGCCGGGCACGTCGCTCTCGTCGGGCGGCTTTCCTTGGGCCGCACCCTGCGCCCCCTGCACCTGACGGCCGTACAAACCGGCGTCGGCTGCGTGCTTTTCCTGCCCCCGGTCGCCGGCGACCTCGGCGTTCTGGCCCACAGCAGTGGCCTGACGTGGGCCCAGCTCGTCTACCTCGCGTTGTTCTGCGGCCTGTTCGCCTTCCTGTCCCAGACGTGGGCCGTGCAGCGGACCTCCGCAAGCCGGGCCAGCCTCCTGCTGGGCACCGAGCCGATCTGGGCGGTCGCTGTCGGGGCCGGGCTCGGCGGTGAACGGCTCACTGCCCTGGCCGCTGTGGGCGCGCTGCTCATGGTCGCCGGAACCTACTGGGGCCAGGCCATCGAGCGCGCCCACCGCGCCGGGCCGGAACACACCACGGTGCCCGGTGCCGAGCCACTCGTCGGTGTTCCGGAGGGCAGGCGTGCCTGACGCCTCTTGGGCCGACCGCTGCTCCGGCGGTGAGGCCGTCACCTGGGAGCGATGCCTACCTGGGCGGTCGGCCAGAAAGGCGTCCAGTGGGCCACCTCACTTCCCAAGGGCGAGAACGCGGGTTAGCATAACGCGCGTTACGCAACAGTGGTTATGCAAAGGGGTCGGATGCCGAAGCAGGTAGAGCACGAAGAACGGCGGGCGACGATCTCGCAAGCCGTCTGGCAGGTCGTCTCGGACAGCGGTCTCGAGGGCCTGACGCTGCGTGCGGTCGCAGCCGCTGCAGGTTGCACCACGGGCATGGTCACCCACTACTTCTCGGACAAGAAAAAGCTGCTGGCCCACGCCCGTACCGAGATGCACCGCCGAATGGCGGCCCGTATCGACACACTGCCCGTTGCCGCCAGCGCCCGCGACACCCTCTACGCCGTCGCCGAGCAGGCGCTGCCCCTGGACAGGGAACGACACCTGGAAGCCATTGTCTGGTCCCAGTTTTTGCTCACCACCCGCCACGATCCCGCCCTGCTCGCCGAGCACACCCGCAGCCACGCCTCCTGGATCCGTCGCCTGACCGGCCTGGTGCGCGCCGCCAGCCCGGCTCGTACGGAACCGGGGCTCCTCGACGACCGGGTGCGCAGCCTGGTCGCCTGCCTGGACGGTCTCGCCCTCAATGCCGTGACCGACCCGAACGCCTATCCGGCCGACCTGCAGCGACGCGTGCTGCAGACCCAGCTCGACCTGATCCTCGAAGGGAACCCCAGCAAGTGACAACCTCCGCCCCGGCCATCACCGCCGTCGCGGCCGACGACCCGAGGATCCTTCGGCTCGTCCGGGACCTCGACGCCGACCTCACCGCCCGCTATCCCGACGAGCCCTGCACCGGCGGCGCCCACATCGACCCCGCGATACGCTTCCTGCTCGCCGAGGTGAACGGCCGACCGGTTGGCTGCTGCGCCGTACAGCCTTTCCCGCCACCGGACACCGCGGCCGAGCTCAAGCGCATGTACGTCGCTCCCGAGGCACGGGGCCAAGGCGTCGCCGCCCGACTGCTGGCCGAGGCGGAGCGCACCGCCGCCGCCCTCGGCCACACCGGGATGCGCCTGGAGACGGCCGTCCACCAGCCCGAGGCCATCGCGCTGTACACCCGGGCCGGATACCTGCCGATCCCCAACTACCCGCCGTACCAGCACAAGTCGCTCAGCCGCTGCTACGCCAAACCCATGCCGCTGCCCGCAGCCCGATCGGCGGACAGGGAGGAACTCATGGCCTTCCTCACGGGCCAGGGGCTCTCGCCCCAGGACGTATTCGCGCCCGGCACCCGGTACTGGCTCACCAGGGATGCGGCCGGCCCGGCGGCGGCTGCAGGCCTGGAGCGGCAGGGCCACTGCGTGCTGCTGCGCAGCATCGCCGTCCGCGCCGATCTTCGAGGATGCGGGGCCGCACGGCGGCTGGTCGAGCACGTCCTCGCGGAAGCGGCTGCGCAGGAAGGACGTACGGCATACCTGTTCTCCACGAGCGCCGGACCCCTCTGGGAGCGACTCGGGTTCCGGCCGGTGCCGGTTGCCGAAGCCGCCGAGGTCCTGTCCGAGGCACCACAGGTACGTCGATACCGCGAGACAGGAGCTCTGGCCGACGAGGCCGCATGGCGCCGTGACCTCGCCGACACCGAGGCATGCAACCTGCCGCCCATCAGCCGCTACAGGGCCGACGCACCGCACACAATTCCGGTCGCCCGCAGATGAGACAGTCGCCTCCGGGCTCCCGCGCGCCTTTAGGTGGCGGCTGTGGACGAGCACTCTGATCAGTCGCCTGAACTGCTTCGTTCGCTCCTTTCCTGGTCCTGTATCCGACGGCGGAGCGCGGCTACCCGGAGCGCCTCGCTGGACTGGTCGCGGCGCTCTTCGGAGGTATCGCGGTACGACCGCGCGGTCAGCGGCTGTGAGTGATCCGACGGCACGCGACCATCGGTGAGCGCGAGGGACTGATGGTGAACAGCACGCGTCCGAGGTTCGGCTATTCCTGCTGATGTGGAGTCCGCGCACCGGCCCCGCGTCGCATACGATGGTCCTTGGCTCGCGGCGCTGCCTGGGGCCGAGACGACTGTGGACGTCGGCTGCGGCAGCGGCACCCTTCCGCAAAGCTACGCCGCCGCGAGTCGACCGGGCTGGTCACCGGTCTTGATCGATCCGGCGCGGTGGTGTGTCACTGCCGCGGGCCGTGCGCTGGCCTTGGTCGCCGACGCAACGAGTACATCGGACCGATTGGATGAAACGATGCGCAATACCGAGATGGCGAAGCTGGGCGGCCTCGTGGGCGAATGGGCGACGAAGATCTCGGATGCCTTCTTCCTCGAACCGCCGGGCACCGAGGTACCGGGCACCACCACCATCGAGTGGCTCGGGGAGTCGCTACTGGTCGCGCGGTCGAAGTTCGACGGGGGCCGGCAGGCGCGTTCCGAGATGAGTCTCGTCCTCGGACGCAGCGACGCGAACGATCGGTTCGTCGCGCTCTACCAGGACGACCGCGGCGTCTGCCGCGAGTTTGCCATGACCTTCGACGGCGGGCACTGGACGATGACCCGTGAGGACCCGGACTTCCACCAGCGGTTCATCGCCGACGTCGAAGAGGACCGGATCCTCGGCCGCTGGGAGGCGTCCGAGGACGCCGGCAAGTCCTGGCGGAAGGACTTCGACCTCACCTTCGAGCGCGCCTGAAATCTGGCGCCTCCGATCGACGAGCACCGCGCACCATTGCCGGCAGATCCGGGCGTCGTCAGGGTCGGCGCAGTGGTACGCACGCGTCCGCCTAGGCGGTCACCTCGGTGAAGAGGCCGGGGCGGGTACTGCCGAGGATGATCCCGATGTTCGTCATGCCTGGTCCGTTTCCGCTGATCCGATGGTTACTGATGGTCGGAAACGTTGTGCAACGCGAATTGATCCCTTTATTCGCACGCACTGCCGTTGCCGACGTCCGGATCACAGCGCCGCGTCGAGGCCGTTTTGAGCCTCAGCACACTTGCGTCGCGCAGGTGCGCGAGGTCCCCCACTGCCGTGCGAGTTCGGCCTGCTGGCTGGGTCTGTGGAAATGTGTAGCGCGTTGTGGCGTATGTACGGATACTGTGCCGGTGACTGGTTCTGTATCGCCTCAGCTGCTTCGACCACGTGCGTTGAGGCCCGGAGATCTCGTCGTTATCGCTTCGCTGTCCGGGCCGCTGCCTGCGGCTCACGAGTGCAACGTTGAGCAGGCGGTGGCTGTGCTCGAGCGGATGAGATTCCGCGTGCGTCGGGCACTGCTGCTGGAAGTAGGGCGGCACCATTGGTGGAGCGCGGCGACGCCGGCGGAGATCGCCGCGGAACTCAATGGTCTTCTTCGTGATCCTGAGGTTCGTGCGATCATCGCGGCTGATGGCGGCCAGACGGCGTTCGGCTACCTCGACTTGATCGACATTGAGGCGATCAGGGCCGACCCGAAGCCGATCCTTGGATATAGCGACATCTCCTTGCTGCATCTGGTGCTCTATGCACGCACGGGCTTGGTCGGGTTTCATGCCGACATGGCCGTGCCTGGCTTCGGCGAGCACTGGCAGGCTGCGGCGGCGACGCGCCAAGCGGAACTTGAGAAGCTGTACACCAGGTTGCTGACCGATACCGAGGTGATCGGTGCGTTACCTGCGAGCTCGTCGTGGGAGTGCTGGCGCGACGGGCGTGCCGAAGGACGGCTAATCGGTGGGGTGATCAATCGAATCGCGCTGGTGCAGGCAACGCGCTTCGCGGTGCCGCTCGAGTGGTTCGACGGTGCCGTGTTGTTCTGGGAGGAGATGGGCGGCCACACGTCGCACGTGTGGAGCTATCTGCAGGTGATGCGGCACTGCGGCATCCTCGACCGGATTTCCGGCATGGTGGTGGGCGTTCCGCGCGAGATCGCCGGACTCGACTCGCCCGAGGCGTCCCCGACGCTGTCCGAGATCGTCCTTGACGTACTCGGCGACCGTGACATCCCAGTGCTGGGCAACGTCGAGCTCGGACATGCCGGCCCGAACCTGCCGATGCCGGTCGGCATCCGTGTCGGCCTCGATACGCAGCAGCGGACGTTGTCCCTACTCGAACCGCCGGTACGGCCGCACACGATGACGGAGCCGGTCAGCTGAGCGCCGCGGATCATGAGATCACAGCTTCCCGCGACCGCCTCGCCGGTGATGTGGGTGGTCATGCTTCGGTCTCTTCGGGGCACGGGCGGGCCGACGGCCGTGGTGCCACAGACGTCGATCGAGTCGGGAACCTCGGCTTCGGGGCCCTGATCTGGGTCGTTTGTTCGGCCGGCAGGAGAGGCCGTTCACGGGCCAAGTGTGGTACGTCGATGCGTCAGCGAAGCAACCTGTCGTCAACTGCGACTGCGGCATATGAAGTGAAGCCTCTCAACTCGTCCGCCCCTGACAACCTCGCCGGGTCGTACCGGCAAGCGGGCAGCCAGGTCGACGAATGCCTGGCCTTCGGCGTCGGCGTCGGCGTCGGCGTCGGCGTCGGCGTCGGCGTCGGCGATTACACGATCGGTGTGCTGGTGCAGGCGTACAGGTAACTCGTCGACGGTCACCGTCCGATAGTCGACAACTGCACCTGCAACTCGCCCTCGAAACCTGCGCCGCCTCGGGAGACGCAGTCTTCGTCGGTAGTCAGTTCACACCTGGAGCGGCTGCTGTGGCAGTTGGTGGGCAGATTGCCGCGGCGCCGCCCATCGTCGGCAATCCGATGCACGGCTGGACGCCGAGGATGCAGGTTGATTTGCTTCTGCCACGAGGCGCCGGGCTGGCAGAAGGGCGGGCCAATGCAGGTATATGCGGTCTATCACGACGGCGAGGGAAAGTTTCTTCTGGCCACCAAGAACAATAGGGGATATTTTTTTCAGCCCAACCGCAGGAATCCGCAGGGGGCGGTCTATCCGAAGGGGTTCGATCTCACCCCGTACGGCGGCGGCAAGCGGGCACTGCCCGGTGGCGGAATGAACGACGGCGAGTCAATTCGGGGCTGCGCCGCGCGGGAGTTCCGGGAGGAAACCGGTGTCACAATCGATCCGCAGGCCGGCTACCAGGAGTACCGTCCGGACATCCCGGGGTACGTGGGTAAGTTCGCCGCCGGCTTCTTCCGCACCACTCCGCAGAACCTGCAAGCGGCCTGCGATGCGATCAACCGTATTCATCTGGACTCGGCCGGGAAGGCCGCAAGGGCCGTCCGCGAACAGCAGATCAGGTCCTATGGACAGCTACGCCAGAATTTCCCTAAGGCGCCGATGGATGACGAGCTGAGTTCGGTCGGAATCCGCGACATAGACGATCCGACGACCATGGCCATGGTCTACAGCTGGCAGTCGATCACAGGAATGGACTGGTACTTCTCCATTTTTGCCTACTTTCTCCAGCACGTTGCACCGACCGGGCCGGCAGTGCTCCACCAACGAAAGGGTGCCGACATGACCGACCAGACAGTCCAGAGCGCTGCCCCGCAGCTCTCCCAGGCATTGGCTTTGGGACAGGGCTTCAACGTGTACGGGGCGTTCGACACCTCCAGCCTCACCGTCCCGATCGTCGACTCGACCCAGGCCGGTGAGCGGGTGTTCCGGTTCCGTGGCGTCGACTACTCGGTGCCCGACTACGTGGTGGCGCAGGAGGACCCCAAGTCGTACGTCGTCAAGGCGGTCAGCGAGAACCGCGAGGAGGCCCAGGACGAGCTGTCCGTGCACGCCGGCATCGGCGCCTCGCACGGCGCGTTCAGCGGCGAGATCGAGGCGACGTTCGGAGCGTCCCGCACCACCACGGCGGACAGCTTCCTGTGCTCCTGGCGCTCGTACGTGCCGCTCGCCGTGTTGCAGGTCAATCCCAGTAAGGCCAGGAGGTGCCTGACGCAGGACTTCACCGCCGCCGTGGCCGCGCTGCCGGTGCCGCTGCCGGTCGACGAAGAACTGGCCACCTATTTCGACTTCTTCGCCGCGTACGGTCCGTTCTACACGAAGGCGGTCGTCATCGGTGGTGAGATGTCAATCTTCAACTCGGTGCGCAAGTCGAGCCTGCTGACCGCGATCGATCTCAGCGCCAGCATGCAGGCGCAGTACGACGGGTTGTTCACCGCTGGGAACCTGGACATCGGGGTGGTCGGCGCGCAGAAGTGGTCCGCGTACCAGCAGGCGTCCACCGTGGCGATCAGCGCCAACGGCGGAGACCAGGCGCTGGCGCTGCGGCTCAGCGGCGCCGACCCGTGGCGGTTCGAGCAGCCCTCGGTCGACCTCTACGCGCAGTGGGCGGACAGTCTCGGCTCGGCGCCGGCGATCGTGGACTTCCGGCTCGGGGGCGTCTGGGAACTCGTTGACGACCCTGAGCGGGCCCGGGCCCTTCAGGAGGCCTGGCAGCTCTACGCCGCGCAGATGCACCCACAGTTGAGCGTGCAGACCTCCTCGGAGCAGATGGCGTGGCCGGTGGTGGCGACGCCGAAGCCGCCCATCGTCATCCTGGGAACGCAGATCAAGCCCGAGACGCCACCGGTGATGCCGGTGGGCATCCACGCGATCGTGTTCCGCGCCGACGACCTGTCCGTACCCGGCGGCATCGCGCTCAACCGGGTCTACCAGCTCGCCAACAAGGAGAGCTGGCCAGCGACGTACGACGACATGTGGAACGCCTGCGCCGCCGACATCCAGGGCTCGTACGACCTCGCCGGGAACATCCTCGTGCTGGCCACCTACGGCCTCGACCGCGGCATGCCCCCGACGCACACCGCACTGGGCATGCTGGAGACAGCTGGCGCGGGACCGGTCGTCAACGACTGGATCGCCCACGCCGACGCCGGCAGCATGATGGGCGGCCCGACCACCTGGATCGGCTACGCGTTCAGTTACGCAATGGTCGGTGTGTTCGGCGGCGCGCCCGGCACGGCGATCGAGGTAACCACTTCGCTCGGTGGTGGTGGCAAGCTCACGTTGCAGACCTTTTTCTACCGCGACCGGTTCGACGGCCAGTACACCATCGCCCGGGGCTGACCGTCGCCGTGAATGACCTGCTCATCGTGGGGCACGGCGGATGCCGGACCGGGTACGGGCGCGTGTTGCGCAGTCTGGCCCGGCATCTGTCGGCCCATACCCGGCTCCGTTACCTGACGCTCGGCCGACCGGAGCCGGTTCCGCCCGGGGTCACAATGGTCGAGCCGGTCCAGCGGGGCGACCTGTACGGCTTCGCGTCGCTTCCGCAGGTGCTCCGCAACCATCCCACCGACACACTGCTGGCCTGCCACGACCCCACGGTTCTCGCCGGGTACGCGCGGATCGCCCGGCGCGTCGCGCCAGCTGTCCGGGTGGTCCTCTACCTACCGATGGAGTGGCAACGGCTGCCCGAAGAGGTACTGGACGGGTTGGCGCTGGCCAACCACATCGTCTGCTACACGCAGACCGCCCGGAGTTGGCTCACCGGCCAGTGGCCCGCCGGGCGGCCCACGCCACCGGTTTCGGTCATCGGCCACGGCGTCGACCGGACGGCGTTCCGGCCGCTGTATTCCGGCCCCGATCCGCGACGAGCCCGCTCCCGGCGGCGGGCCCGCCAGCTGCTCGGCATCCCGGACGACCAGTTCCTGATTCTGAACGGCAACCGCGACACTCCCCGCAAGCGCCTGGACCTCACCCTGTGCGCCGTGGCCGAGTGTGCCCGCGCGCTGCCAAGTACGCACCTGGTCCTGGTGCACGGCCAGCACCGGCGCGACGAGGTCGCGCGGCTCGGCCTGACCGGCCGGGTGACGGTCCCCGACCACCAGCCGGACGATGCCACCCTGAACCTCTACTACAACGCCGCCGATGTTGGGCTCAACACGTCGGCCGCCGAGGGCTGGGGACTGGTGTCGTTCGAGCACGCCGCCGCCGGGGCTGCCCAGATCGTGCCGGACCAGCCGGCGGCTCGGGAGATCTGGGCCGGGGACGCCGTCACCGTGCCGTGCCACACCGTCGCCGACCCGGATCCCGTGCCTGGATACGGCGAGGTCGATGTCGCCGCCTGCGCTCTGGCGCTCCGCCAGCTGGGCGAGGACCCGGGCCTGCGGGCCCGCTGGGACGGCGCCGCATCCCGCGTGGCGAACCGACGAGACAATGACTGGGCTTTCCTGGCCCACCAGTGGCTCGTCCCGCTGGCGATGCCGCAGGCCGCGACAACCTGACCGGCATGTCTGGATGCCCGATCCGCCCATCACCTGACCTCTCGGGCGCTGTGAGCATCCTGGGGCGCGCCTCGCGAGCGAGAGGCCGCCGCCGTCGAACCCGGCGCTCGCCCCGGAGGCTCCTCCCCTGTCGACAGACGGCGCATCATGGTCGTGTCGCGGTCGCTGAAGGTGCTCCTAGGGGTCGCTCTGATGGCAGTGGCGTCCGGTCGCCGGTTTCTTCATCCGCGACCGGGACACCAAGTTCGACGCCGTGCTCGCTGATCAGGGCGTGCAGGTGGTGAAGACGCCACCTCGCACACCCCAAGCCAACTGCTTCGTGTCAGGTCACGTTGCTACGGGCTACGGCAAAGCACAGGCCAGCCACGATCAGTGCGTACGGGCCCCAGAAGTATCGCTCCCAGGTGCTTGAGGAGGCGACGTTCATCAACGCGCCGAGAAGCAGGAGCCCGAAGAGAATCCATGTGCCCCAGCGGGCCACGGCCTCGGGCATGGCGAGCATTCCGAACCCGGCCCGACGAGTCACGAGCATCGCGGCGCCGGCCCAGGCGAGGACGGCCAGGGCGCTCGCGATCCTCAACCGGTGGGGCAACGAGCCGGTGTGGGTGCCGCCCCACGCGGCTTGCCCCAGTGGCGCTCCCAGCGCGAGGGCCAGTTGGAACAGCGCGATGCCGACCAGCCCGACGACTGCCGCTGTCGCCGTGGCCCGCACCAGGGTCAAGTTCGCTGTTGTTGTGATCATTGTGGGTGCTCCCGCCGTGAGAGTTCGATGTGATCGAGTGCAGCGAGGCATTCGTCTGCCCAGGCGATCACCGCATGGGCATGGTGGCGTCCCGCTGAAATGGTGAGTTGCCAGAAGGGCGCATCGTCGGCGTGCTGCGGCTCGCCGGCGATCTCAGCGTCGAGGTCGTCGAATTGGCGCAGCCGTTGTTGTGCGTCGGCCTTGGCGTTGGTGGTGAGTGCCCGGCATGCCTCGACTCCCAGGGTGCGACCGAAGAACAGGCGCAGGAGCAGACCGTTGCGTGCGGGCACTGCCTGGATCGGCTGGGTGAGCAGCTCACGAAGCCGGCGGGCCCCCGAAGGGGTGAGGGCATACGTCGACGAGCCGCGCTTGACTGATCCGTCGCGGCGGACGAACCCGTGGCGCTCCAGGTCGGCGAGCGCCGGGTAGATCTGCCCGAAGCTTTCGTTCCAGAAGTGGCCGAGAACATCGCGGATTGCCTCTCTCAGCGCGTAGCCGGTCATCGGCTCGATGCTCAGCGCGCCAAGCACGGCCATGTCGGTCTGGCTGGAACGTGCCATCGCCCGCCTCCTCACCCCTGCCCTAGCTATCTGCCAGATATATCTACTAGATAGGTGGCGTCGCGTCAAGGATCCTCGTCACGACCAGGTTGGTCGTGAGCGGCCACTTGATCATGGGGCTGGGTGGACCGATCATCGCGTCGGTCGGCCGCCGCGCCGGGTGGCAGACCACGACACACGATGTCGCCAGCGTCACAATCCCAGCAAAACATAGACAAACTTGTTTGATTCGAACACCCCGTCATCGGCACCGCGCTACGCCAGCTCCAGTACGCCGAGGGCGCCCGCCAAGGGGTCGGCAAGCGCTCGCGTCGCGAGCTCGCCGCCGAGCACACCCGCCGCTACACCGCGAAACCCTCGACCGCACCTACCTCACGCCGATCGTGTCGGCGCTGCCGAGCAGCGGGACCGCAGCGCTGCTCTGTGTCGAACGCGAGTCGAGCAAGAGTTCGGGCCCCGATTCGCCGTCGACCACCGGGCCTTTGCGCAGGACCTCGGGCGAAGGACGCTAGCGCCGATGCCGGGTGCGGTGACCGCGTTCCGTTCAGCGGTCCGGTAGCAGCCCGTGGTCGCGGGCGTATAGGGCGGCCTGGGTGCGGTCGCGGAGGCGGAGACGGCCGAGGATGCGGGAGATGTGGTTCTTCACCGTGCCCTCGCTCAGGAACAGCCGGCTAGCTATCTCCCGGTTGGTCGCGCCGGTCGCGATCAGGCCGAGGATGTCGATCTCCCGCGTGGTCAACACCGGGTCTGGGCGTGGTGTGGGTGGCGGCGCGACGAACCGGGCTCCATCACTGGCCAGGGTGGCAGCCAGGCTGGCGGTGATGGAGAAGTCGAGCTGCGCAACGCCAGCATTGACTAGCCGCACCGCCTGAGCGAGGGCGGCTGCGGGCAGATCCTTGAGCAGGTAGCCTGCGGCGCCCGCGTGCAGCGCTTGGAGAACGTACTCCTCATCGTCGAACGTGGTCAGCATGACCACGCGGACCTGCGGCGCCCGCCGGTGCAGGATCGCGGTGGCCTCGACCCCGTCCATCTCCGGCATCCGGACGTCCATGAGCACCACGTGCGGCTGCAGTTCGACCGCCGCGTCGACGGCGGCCTTGCCGTCAGACGCGGTGCCGACCACCGTGACGCCCGGCTGGATGTCCAGCAGCGACGCGATGCCCTCCCGGACCAGCTGCTGGTCGTCGACGACCAGCACGCGCACCGGGTCGCTCTCGGTCACGCCGGCCACCGGGCGACGGACGCGGCGGTCGTGCGCGGAATGGTCACGGTGATGACGGTACCGGCGCCCGGCCGACTGTCGATGCTGATCTGCCCGCCGAGCTGTTGCACCCGTTCGCGCATGCCGAGCAGGCCGAGGCCCTCGACGGTGGCCCCGGCCTGGGCGGCCGGGAGGCCACGGCCGTCGTCGGCCACGGTGAGCCGCGCGCCCGCCTCGTCGAACGCGACCGAGACGGTCACCGTCGCCGCCTGGGCGTGGCGTCGGGCGTTGGTCACGCCCTCCTGGGCAGCGCGGTAGAGCGCGGCGAGCAGGGCCGGTCCATACCGATGCGGCTCGCCGGTGACGGTGACGGTGACTGCCGGCCCTCCGCCATCGGCGCTGTGCGCCAGGTCGGTGAGGGCGCTGGGCAACGAGAATGGTGGCGTTGCGTCGCGCAGTGCGTGCACCGATCGGCGTACCTCGGTCAGGGCGTTCCTGGCCGAAGCGCGGGCGTCGTGCAGCGCCTGCGCTGCCAGCGCAGGGTCTCGGTCGTGGAAAGCCGACGCCTTCTCCATCTGGATGGCGATCGCGGTGAGGTGGTGGCCGAGGCTGTCGTGGATGTCCCGGGCCACCCGGTTGCGTTCCGTTGCCGCGGAGAGCTCGGCGATCCGGTCCAGTGTGCGTTCGAGGCGGGCACGGGCGTCCCGTTCTGCGATGGCCACCGCCGCCATGCAGATCGCGAGTACCAAGCCGATGGAGAACATGAGCAGGTCCGAGACGTACTCCGCGTCGCGGTACCAGTCGGGTGTGGACGCCGTGAAGACGACGGCGATGAGCGCGAGGCAGATGCCGGCCAGCGCGACGCTCACCGCGCGGCCGAAGGCGAAGTACGCCACGAACGGCACCAGGACGAACAGCGCCCGCGAGGTGCCCGAGCCGTCGAGCAGCGCCGCCGCGACGAAAAGCGCGAACCGCACGGCGAGCAGCGCGGCGGCCGGACCGGGCGGCATCGTGACCGGGTAGCGGCGCCAGTGGAAAGCCTCGACTCCGAACAGCAGCGTCAGGACGGCCACGAAGCTGGCGAGGTGGGCCGGTCGCTCGCCGGCCTCTCCGATCACGGACCAGTAGACGCCGCCAGCGAGCACGGCGCCGTACACCACGGCCACCACCCACGGGACAGCGCGCCGGGGCCCGTCCATCCGGTACTCCTTCCACCGCTTCCTGGACAGCAGGCTACGGCCGGCCGCGCGATCCGGACCACGGCCGGCCGGTTCTTTGGCCGTTCCGCATGTGCCGTTCGGCCAACCCAGCCCCCGGCCGGCTGTGCACCGATCCGCGAGGCGTGGCCGGCCGGCACTTATGGGACGTGGTCGTACGAAATTACGGTCCCCTCATCTGCGTACGAAAGGAAGGTTCTGTCTATGTCGATATCCTGGCTCCTGCGCTTCGGGGCCGCCTGCGGGGTGGTCCTGGGATTGTCCACCGCCGTGCCCGGGCTGGTGGAGGCGTTCATCGGGGAGACGGCTGCCACCAGTTTCGTCATCGGCGTCGGCGTGGCGTTCGGGGGGCCCGCGCTGACCGCCATCTACCTGCGCCAGCAGGCCGCCGCAGGGCGGTTCGGGGCGATCGCGTACGCCGTGAACATCATCGGCCTCGGCCTGTTCGCCGGCGTGGCGTTCGCCCTCAACATGGTCCTCTACTACCTCGACCAGGCCGCCGCCGACGAGGTCCTGAACGGCCCGACCGGCGTCGCGGTGCTGGGCAGCGCCGTGGTCTTCGTCGCCGGCACGGTCCTGTTCGCCGTGTCGATGCTCCGGGCCCGGGTGCTCCCCCGGGTTGCGGCGGCCGGGTACGGCGTCGCTTTCACGCTCCTGGCGCTGCTCGCGCCGCTGCCGGACTCTCCGGTCATCGCCGCCGTCCATGTCCTCGCGGGCGCGTCGCTGATCTGGCTCTGCACGGCGGTCTGGATGTCGGCGTCGCCCAGTGCCGGGGGCCCGCCGGCCGGATCGCTCCTCCCGCACACCGCCGACACACCGGCGAACCGATGAGGACCACGTCCATGCGGATCATCAAACCCTCGGTGCTCTCGCGTCCAGCGCGTAGCACCCGTCGCCCTTGACGCCGAGGTGCGGGTCGACCTGCCGGTTGAAGCCGAGCCGCGGCACCTGCGGGTAGTGTGCGGGCACGTCGTACTTCGGGTGGTAGCCGCCGGCGGTGAGGAAGACGCTGCCGGCGGTCGGCGGGATCCAGGCGCGCAGCCGGTCGACGGTGTTGCCAGTTGTCCCCGTGTCAGGATCGAGCCTGCCATTGCTGGCAGTCGTTGTTCAGCCACGTCCACAACCGGACGGTGGTGCCGTCCGTGGTGCCGCAGTCCGCCACGTCCGCGACCTTGCCGCTGTTGGCGTTCTCCAGCCTCATCCAGCCGCCCTGTGTGTCGATGAGGGACCATCGCTGGCAGGCGTTGTTGAGCCACGACCACTGCTGGATCTTCGCTCCGTCCGCGGTGCCGCAACCGTTGACATCCAGTGCCTTTGCACTGGCGAGGTTGATGAGGCGGTAGCTGCCGCCGGCGACCTCGTCGATGCGCCAACGCTGGTTCGCGCCACCGTTGCAGGTCCACAGCCCGGCATCAGCCCCATCCACCAGCGAGGAGGCGTACACGTCCAGGCACTTCCCGGTGGCCCGGTTGACGAGCGTGACCTCGCTGGTCGTCGCCACCGGCAGTCGGAGGCGAGCCTGCACCGGCAGGTGGTCGCTGGGAAACTGGCCCGACCCCGAGCGGTACGTGTTGATGGCCGCAGCCGATACCGTCACGCCCCGCGTCGCGAGTATCCAGTCGATGCGAGCGCCCCCGGCCACCAGCGGCTGGTAGTTGTGGTACGTGCCGTACACCGGTCCGGTGGCCGCGGCCGCCGTCCAGGTGTCGACCAGCCCCGCCTGCCGAACGAGGACGTCGTAGACCGGGTTGCTGGCCCAGGGCCCACTGTTGAAGTCTCCGGTCAGCACGATCGGCAGCCCCGGAGCCAGGGCCGCCAGCCGAGCCCTGATGAGTTGCGCGGCCCGCTCGCGGGCAGAGGCGCTGGCATTGTCCAGGTGGGTGTTGACCGCGTACAGCTGCCCACCCGTGACAAGGTCACGGAACCGAACCCAGGTGACCATGCGGATCGATCCGCCGCCCCACGTGTTGGATCCCACCACCTCCGGCGTGTCCGACAGCCAGAAGTGGTGCTGTTCCAGCGGCTGCAGGCGGGTGTTGTCGTAGAAGATGGCCATGTACTCGCCCCTGGCGCCGCCCTCCCGACCAACGCCGATGAAGTCGTAGCGGCCGCCCAGATCCTGCTCGATGTTCGCGAGCTGGCCGGCCAACCCCTCCTGAGTACCGATCAGGTCCGGCTGCTCGGCAGTGAGCAGTTCACGCATGGCCGGCCGGCGCTGCGCCCACGAGTTGGGACTGCTGCTGCTCGCGTACCGCAGGTTGAACGTCATGACGTCCAGATCCGCGGCGGCAGGCGGCCCTGCGAGCTCATCGAGCGTCGCGGCGGCGGCCGGCGCGGCGGCCAGCAGGCCACCACTGGTGAAGAACACCGCTGCGGCCAGCGCGACGGCGACCGAGCGGAAGCACGCTAGTCGGCTCGCCGCTTGTCCGGTGCGGGTCATGACCACAGGCCACCTTCCATGATCACAAATGACGGGGCCCACACCGTATCGAATATCGTCGTCACGCACCAGATCATCTGATGTGCTCATCAGGCTGAGCTGTTCATCGACCCGGCAGGGCTATCACTGTGAAGCTGCGCGTGGGCTCCACTGGCGCCGACGGCCACGTCGTGGCGGGATCTCGGGCCAGGTGGTCGGCGCGCGGCCGTCATGCCTGGGCGGCACCGGATTGTTGGCCGGGCCGGCCATGGCGTCGCGGTGCGGGCGACGGCCGGTGATCACTTGGGGCGTGCGCCAAGGGTGGCCAGCGCGGCCCCGGCGCACAGGAACATGGTGGCGGCCATGGCGATTGCGGTCACGTGGCCGGGCAGGCTCATGGTGGAGGCGGCGGCGCCGGCGATGAGGAACTGCAGCAGTCCTTGCAGGGAGGAGGCCGCGCCGGCGGCAGAGCGGTGGCGGGCCATGGCCAGGGAGGTGGCGTTGGCCAGCACGATGCCGAGCATGCACACCGCCGTGAAGAGGCAGGCCAGCAGCGCGGGCAGGGGGAGGCCGAACGCGGCGCAGGCGAGCACGCCGAGTCCGCCGAGGGTGGCCACCGCCAGGCTGGTTCGCAGCAGGGTGTGCTCGTCGGCGACGCGCCCGACGAGCAGGCCGTTGGCCTGGCCGAGCAGCACGATGCCCAGGCCGTTGACGCCGAACACGAGGCTGAACTGTTGCGGGGTCAGCCCGTGGCCGTCCTGCAGGACGAACGAGGAGCCGGAGATGTAGGCGAACACGGCGGCGAACATCAACGCCGCGGCCAGCACGTAACGCAGGTAGTGCCAGTCGGTGACCAGCACGCGGAAGGTCCGCAGGGTTTCGCGCGGGTGGGCGGGCGCCCGGCGCCCGGCAGGCAGCGACTCGGGCAGCGTGAACACGACCACCAGCAGCAGGACGGCACCGAGGGCTGCGAGGACGACGAACACCGCCCGCCAGCTCGCGACCGTCAGCAGTTGGCCGCCGATGACGGGGGCCACGATCGGTGCCACACCGTTGACCACCATGAGGGTGGAGAAGAACCGGGTCATGGCGGTGCCCTCGAACAGATCGCGCACGATGGCACGCGCCAGCACCGTGCCCGCCGCCGCGCCGAGCGACTGCAGGATCCGACCGCCGAGCAGCCAGCCGACGTTGGGCGCCAGCGCGCACCACAGCGACCCCGCCACGTACATGGCCGTCCCGATCAGCAGAGGCCGGCGCCGGCCCCAGGTGTCCGACAACGGGCCGACGATCACCTGGCCGACGGCGAGGCCGATGACGAACACCGTCAAGGTCAGCTGGACCAGCGGCGCGCTGGTGTGCAACTCGCGGGCCATGCCCGGCATCGCCGGCAGGTACATGTCGATCGTGAGCGCCCCGAACGCGCTGAGCGAGCCGAGCACCAGCGCCAGCTGCGCCGAGCGGCCCCTCGCCGGCCTTGGCGCGCCCACGTCACCGGCCGCTGCGACCGCTCGCCGATCTTCCCCACCCACCGAAGTTATGCTCACATAATTATCATGCCATAATCCAGTACGGTGGTGCCATGCCCCGTGACACAGACAACGACGTCGCCAACACCGCCGAGGGTCCACTCGCCGATCTGGCCGACCTGATCCTCAACGTCGGCCGGCTGGTGCGCGCCCGGACACCCGAGACCCCCGAGGCGGTGCCGCTGACCGAGACGGAAAGACATGTCATGCGTGTCGTCGACCTGTATCCAGGAGCCGCTCCCAGCGAAATCGCCCGTCGCACCCGGTTACAGCGCACCAACGTCAGCACGGCCCTACGCAGCCTTGAGAACAAGGGCATGATCTCCCGCACCGCCACCACGGGCCGCGGGATCACCGTGCGCCCGACCGAGCGCGCCGCGGGCAACCTGCGCGTGCTGCGCGCCGCCTGGGCACAGCACCTCGCCACCATCCTGAGCGACGACCTCGACGCGGTCCGGCAGTGCACCGATCTGCTCAGCCGTCTGGAACAGCGACTCACCGACGACGACCCGGTCCAGCACGACAGCCGGTGACAGCACCTGCTCCCGGAACTGGCACCCGGAGCGACCGGACCGATCCGTCTGGCACCCCTGAGCCCAGACGCGTGGCATGATCTCCGACCTGAGCAGACGATCACCATGCACGAAGGTCTGTCCATACAAGGAACTGCCACGATCACCGAGATCTCGCCACCGCGCTGACGAGGGCGACGGTTGGCGCTCGCCGCAAGACGCTCGGCGTTGGCGACTGACACCCACTCCGAAGCCCCGGCGTGGCCGGTCACGCCACGCCCACGAGCGCATGGCGACAGATCAGGACATCAGCCAGGCAAACCCGCGAAGATGGCTGCGTGAAGGCGATCTACCCAGACAACGGCGATGGCGACCGGGAGGCTTACCCGGGGGCCGTGCCCGGCCTGCGCCCCGAACCCGAAGGTGCGGCCGACGTCACGTCGCTCACGCTTGAAGTCGATGGAGAGATGTTCGCCCTTCGCCCAAATGAGTTCGGCGGCACCGACTACACGCGGCTGAGCGGGCCGAACCCCGGCTACGGATTCGGCGTGAGTCCGACCCTGAACCTGTCGCTGGACGAGCACATGGAGAACATCCGCGGCTTCCTGGCCATCGTTGACCCCACCACGGGATACATCGAAGACGATTGAGCAGTACCGTTTGACGTCGCAGTCCATAAATCGCGCACATCGGCACGGCGGGCGTCGAGCGCCACCGTTGACTCTGTCTTCCTCCTGCCATTTCAGGCCAGAGCTGTAACCGGCAGCCATGCGCGCAACGTGCTCAAGGATTTCCCCGACATCGTTTGGCAATGCCTCAACCGCCTCCTCGGAGTCCCCTCGTGCTGATGGTCTGCGGTCAGACGCCGGCGAGGGCGAGGACGCGGTCCAGCTCGGCCACGGGCAGGGTCGCCGCCGCAGTCACCGCAGCTCACCGACCCTGCCCAACTGAGCACAAGATCGTTAGATGGCAGCGGCCTCGGTGTAGAGGGATCACACAGGCATCAGCTCGTCGGGCAGCGCAGCGCCGGTGACCCTGGAACGGATCACGGCCGAGAACAGTTCGGCGTTCTCGCCGTTCCACGCGTGGCCAACCCCGGGCGCCAGACAGGCCTGGGCGTTCGGGAATGTCGAGGCGATCACGCTCTGGGATCGCCTCGTGAGATCGTGCTCGTTCTCCCCCGCTACCGCCAGGACCGAGCAGCGCGAGGACTTGGCCTCGTCAGGAAGCCGAAAGTCGAGGGCTTCGCTGTTGACTCTACGGAATGCCTGCCGACTCGTCGTGCGCGCGGCGGCCTGGTAACCGCCGAGGTCCTCAGCGGAGACGTTGAGCGCACGGGCGTTCGCACGCAGCACGGGTCCCCACTTCATTACGGGTGCGATCAGCGCACCCATGAGCCGGAGCCTGCCAGAGTGAGGTAGCGGCAGCACGTTCACCCCGCTGACGATCGCGCCGGCTACCACCTCGGGCGCGGTAGCGGCGAGGTGCACTCCGACGTAGCCGCCGAGCGACAGTCCGACCACGTACGCCCTGCCGTCCGTGGTCCGCGCGCTGATCATCTCGGCCACGAGGCGGGAAGTCTGCGGGATCGACACCCACGGAAGAGTGCTACTCCGTCCATGTCCAGGCAGGTCGGGAACCAGCAGACGCAGTTCGCCAGCGAGTGTCGAAAGCTGCTTCGTCCACATCCAGCCGGTAGTGCCCACGCCATGCAGAAGGACCACAGGCAGCCCATCCGCAGGACCCGCCTCATGTACGGACATCATCACAACGATCATGGTGACACAACCGCGAAAACGGCCCGGAGCCGCACGGGATCCATCAACTGAGCCCGCTACCTGAGCACCGGAGTTGCCGGGACGGTCTGGCGGGCCACGAGCGCCCGGAAACCAGCGATCAGCGGAGCCAACTCCTCTCCGGCATCCACGCGAGCCTGGTTCTCGGTCGCGATCCGGTCGTACTTTTCATCCTTCGGCCGGCCGCCATGGCCAGCACGACCACGATGCTGGGCACTCAACACGATGCAGCGCTCGGTCGGCGGCAGATCCGCGCACCTGATCTTCGTTCCGGTGCCGGCCGTCTCAGCGCCTGGACCTACGCCGAGGAACCTCGGTCGGTCCAGGCTGCCTGGCAGGGCGGGCGCTCAGGAATGTGGAGTCCGCACCTGCTCGAAGTGGAACTCGCGGATGAAGCAGTCTCGTGGTTGACCAACCGCGAAGACCACGCAGTCGATGATCGATCGCGCAGTGAGGTCGCTGTCCGCCCGCCGCGGCCCGTCCTGAACGAAGTCCGGTGGAAACAGGGAAATCACTCGGATCCCTTCTGGCCGGAGCCGGTGCGACAGAATCTCAGCGAGCCCGGCGTGGGCATGCTTGGCCGCGTAGAACGCGGGATGCGCGCCCGAACGGCGGTGCCCCGCCTCGCCGCAAGTAGAGATCATGTTGACGATGTCGGGCCGCGACGATGCGCGCAGCAGCGGCAACAGATGCTTGGTCAGCAGCACGGTGCCGGTCCCGCCCGCAGCCATCACGCTTTCGATCATGTCGTCCGAGACGTCTACCAGGTCGTTACCTTCGATGTAGGGGGCACCATTGTTGATCAGCACATCAAGGTGGCCCGTCCGGTTGGCTACGGCCGCGGCGAACCCGCGCACCGAATCCGGTGCGGCGAGGTCGCAGCGAAACGCATCGGCCCGACCTGCTCCCCGCTGGCTGATCGCATCGGCAACCCGCCGGGCCGCCACCAGGTCACGGGCCGAGAGGAAGATCTGTGCACCGCGTTCGGCGAACGCCTCGGCCAAAAGCCGACCCGTGCCACGTGCCGCGCCGGTGATGGCGACGCGCAAACCGTCAAGATCCATGGCCGACAGTGAAGCACCTGAACTCGGCTTGAGGTCAACAGGAACCTGCAGGATCCTGCATCCACTCATCGGCAGGCCCTCGACCAGTGACAGCACCTTACGGCAGTTCAGGCTGCAGACAGCAAGGACTGCTGGCCACCCAGCGTGACGGCGCCCTGCTGGCCCGCGCGCACGATCGGCGGCATGTCCGGACGTACATTCACCCGTCCGGTCTGGGCGGCCGAGGCGGCTCCGAAAGACAAGACTGATCATTTGCCGGCGAAGCCCTTACGTTCGTCGCATGAATGAACCATGGGGCGATATGCCGGAGTTGTGGATGCTGAGCGCGTCGGAGTTGGTGCACCGGATCAGAACAGGCGAGGTGTCCAGTCGTGAGGTGGTACAGGCACACCTGCGACGGATTGACGAGGTCAATCCCGGCGTGAACGCGCTCACCGTCGTACTCGACGAGCAGGCTCTGGCCGCTGCGGACGCGGTCGACCGGGCATTGCGCTGCGGTGACGATCCCGGGCCGCTGTGCGGCGTGCCGATCACGGTGAAGGAGAACGTCGACGTGGCCGGCTCGGCGACCACGCAGGGCATCGCCGCGCTACGCGATGCCATCGCGCGACAGGACGCGCCCCACATCGCCCAGCTCCGCGCAGCAGGCGCGATTCCGATCGGCAGGACCAACATGCCGGAGTTCGGGATGCGGTGGCACACCACCAACGGGCTGCGTGGGGCGACCCGCAACCCCTGGTCCGCCGAGCACACCCCGGGTGGCTCCAGCGGGGGCGACGCCGCCGCGGTCATCACCGGCATGGTCCCGCTCGGGCTGGGCAACGACGGCGCGGGCTCGCTGCGTTGGCCGGCGCAGTGCTGCGGCGCGACGGCCCTGAAACCCTCGCTCGGCCGGGTAACGCAGAGCGGTGGTCGCCAGCCGACGCCGTTCGCGTTCCAACTGCTGGGTGTGCACGGTCCGGTCGCGCGCCACGTCGAGGACCTCCGCCTGGCCTTCACGCACATGTGCGCGAACGACGGAGGCGACCCGTGGCACGCACCGGTACCGCTCAACGGACCGCCCGTGCCACCGCCCATCCGGGTGTCCCTGGTCACCGCACCAGGCGGGACCGACGTCCACCCAGCGGTGCGGTACGCGCTGCGACGGGCAGCCGACCTGCTCACCGACGCCGGCTACGTCGTCGAGGAGCACGACGCCCCCGCGCTGGAGCGCGCGGGTGAGATCTACACCCAAATCATGTCGAGCTACGGCCGCGTCCACCGGGTGCAGCCTCCCGTGCAGACGGTCGCCTCCGACGAGTTCGCCCGATTCTGGCAAGCCTATGAACCAACCTGGACCCGGGCGGGGGGCGAGCCGGCGTTTGACCCGATGATGGAGCGAGCCGCCATCGCCCGCGCCTGGAACGACTGGCTTGGCCGAGCACCTCTGGTGCTGGCCCCGATCCGCACCCAGCCGGCGTTCCGGCTCGGACGCGACCTCGACCCCGCGTGGCTGTCCGACTTTCCCGCCACGATGCGGATGGCCGTGGCCGTGAACCTGCTCGGACTACCCGCCGTCGCGATCCCGACCGGGGAAACCGACGGCCTCCCGCACGCCGTACAGATCATCGGACCACGCTTCCGAGAGGACCTCTGCCTTGACGCGGCCGCAGCGATCGAAGCGCGCATCCCGCCCCTCGCACCGATCGACCCGCACACGGATCCGGCATCAATCTCCTCGGCAACGTAGCGACATCCGCTCGTCGGCGGTTAAGGCCGCAGGACAGCAACGACTGCTGGCCACCCATCGCGACGCCGCTCTGCTGGCCCGCGCGCACGATCGGCGACATCTGCGTGTATCCGGTGGCGCCCGATCAACGTGCGACTCGCGGCTGCTTGCTGGAACCTGTCTGACGAATCAGCTGGGCGGGCTCGCGGAGCCAGAGGATCAAGGAGAGCGGGAGAAGTCTGGCGCGGTAGTTTGGCGAGCATGGCGGACTGGGAGATCCGACCGGCCTCGGTGGCGGACATCGAGGCGGTGGCCGAGTTGCGGACCGTGGTGCTGCGGGCGGATCTGGAGCGGCTCGGACGGTATGACGAGCAGCGTGTGCGGCAGCGATTGCGGGACGGGTTCGGGCCGGCGCACACCTGGGTCATCGAGGTGGGCGCCGCGTTCGCCGGCTGCGTGTCGCTACGGCCGGCCGAGGACGCCCACTGGCTGGAGCACTTTTACCTGGCCCCGCACCTTCAGGGCAGGGGCATCGGTGCGGACGTGCTGCGTGGGCTGCTGGAGCAGTGCGACCGTGGTGGCATTTTGGTACGGCTGAACGTGCTGCAGGGCAGCCCGGCTCGGCGGCTGTACGAACGGCACGGGTTCAGACTCGAAACCGAGGATCCAGTGGACGTGTTCATGGTGCGCGAGCCGATCCTGGGCCATACGTGACAAATGATCAAGGTGCGGGACGGGGGTGCCGTGGAAGACCTTGCCGAGATCGGTGACGTCGTCGACGTTGCTGCACCTGCCCGGCCACAACGACGGTCCGCGCTGCTCGGCGGCAGTGACTTTCGGTGTTTGCGTAGTTTTGGTTTCGGGGTGATCACCGTTCCGGCGGTGTCGGCGCCCAGTCCTTGGTAGCCGGCGTCGGCGAGGACCTGGACCCCGAGCGGCGCGTGGAGCAGGAGGTCGACAAGGCCGGCGGTCCGGGCCTGGGTGAGGTCGTGCATCGAGCCCGGCCGGGTTTCGCCGCAGAACAGCAGCCGACCGGCCGGATCGCAGATCACCAGGGCTTTCATCGTGTTCACCCCGGGCCTTTCCGGACACGAAACGGTCTCTACCCGCTCGGCCCTCGGCCCCCGCACCTCGGTGGCGTCCATCAACGCCCGCGGGTGGTGACCCAGGCACCGACCACGTCGGCGAGAGTACGCAGCCGCACGCCGTCGCGCACCCGGCAACCCCGCTCGGCCAGCAGCGGCCGCACCTCGGGGACACTGCGGCTTACCGTCGAGCGGTGCACCCCGAACCAGGCGGCTACCACGTCATATGTCAGCCCATGCCGCAGGTGCACCAGCGTGGCCAGCAGGCGGTCGGTGAACCCGAATCGGTGCTTCGCACCCGCGCCGCCGCGGCGACGACGCGTTCGCGCGGCGGGCCGGTCACGATGGCGGGCCTGCCACCGGGGTGCCAGTTCCGCGACCAGGCCCGCTATCACCTGCCGGGACAGGCCTGTCATCCGAGAGTTCGTCAGGATCGCAGCGCCACCCGTGGCACGAACAACGATCATCGATGCTCAAGGACTCGCAACGTGCACGAGGTCGTTAGTCACGAGCCCGTAAGGCCAACTTTCCTCCACAAATGCGCTCGATCGTTCGACGGGTCAATAGCTGATCAGCATTGTGCCGGCGACCTACCCACTTCCTCGGCTTTCACAACAAGGGGATGCGTAGACGGGGAACGGACGACGTTGCGCCGAAATCTGTGAGAGCTGGGCGACGAGATCCCGCCGACTAGTAGTGCTTTGTTAGGTTCTATGTCGTTGGTTGCGGTGTAACGGTTTCACGGGTTGGTGGCAGGTGATGCAGGCGCCGGTCCAGGTCGCGAGGAGTCGTTGCAGCTCGCGGATGACGGTGTAGAGGGTCAGGCCGGCGCAGCCGCTTTTGGGTCCAGGCGCAGTTCGGTGATGAACAGATGCGTGGCGGTGACCAGGGTGACGTGGCGGTGCCAGCCGATCCAGGAGCGGCCTTCGAAGTGGTCCAGACCGAGGCCGGTTTTCAGCTCGCGGTAGTCGTGTTCGATGCGCCAGCGGATTTTGCCGTAGCGGACCAGGTCGGTGTGGCTGGTCGCTTCGGGAAGGCTGGACAGCCAGTATTTGACCGGCTCGGCCTGGTCGTCGGGCCACTGGGCGATCAGCCATCGCTCGGGCAGGAGCCCGTCCGGGTCACGGGCGACGCGGTGCCCGGCCGGACGCACCCGCAGGAAGACGAACTGGGAGCTCATCGTGCCTTTCGAGCCTTCCCGCCAGGTGACAGTCTCCGCGATGTCGCGTCCGGCGCAGCGGACGTGTTCGACCAGGCTGACCGCCGTCTTGGGGTAGCGCGGCTCGGTGCGGGTGGGCGGTCGGCCTCGCCCGGACCAGACCCGCTCGACTGGCTGCACGCCTGGCTCATGGGCGAGGGCGTCGCCCTTGACCTGCATGATGTAGCCGATCCCACGCTCGTCCAGGGCGCTGCGGAACTGGCTGTTGTCCCCGTAGCCGGCATCAGCGGCCAGCAGCGGCGGGCGCAGCCCGTGGTCGGCCAGTTCGTCGAGCATCTCCACCACCAGCGCCCACTTCGGCCGGTGATGCTCGTCCTCGGGGATCCCGCAGCGGGCCCGGCGAGCGGTCACGTCGGGTCGGTCAGCCTCGTCAACGGCTTGGTCGTCCCACGACGTCGGGAGAAACAGCCGCCAGTCCAGAGGGCACGACGCGGTGTCGGTGACCGCGTGAACACTCACCCCGATTTGGCAGTTCGCGACCTTGCCGAGGGTGCCGGAGTACTGCCTGGCCACGCCCGGCGAGCCCTTGCCGTCCTTCGGAAAGCCGGTGTCATCGACCACCCACGCCACTGGCCCGACCACGTCGAGGGCCCGGCGGGCAAGCCGCATCCGCACCGCCGTGGTGTCCCATGTCGAGGTCGTCACGAACTGCTGCAACCCCTGATGATCCACCCCGAGCCGATCCGCCATCGGCTGCATCGACTTGCGCCGCCCGTCCAGCAACAGTCCCCGTAGATACGTCTCACCCTTCACCCGCTGATCCGACCGCACCAACGGGGTGAACACATCCGCGGCAAACACCTCAAGCCGTTGCCGCACAACGGAAAGCTCGCCAGGGGTCACCCCAACATCCAACTACCCGGACCACTCCAAGCAACCAACGACACGCCGACCTAACAAAGCACTACTAGTTGGCCTAGTCCTTGCGGCCGCTGACGGCCAAACCGACGCCGAGCCCGACCATCGTGAGACCCGCCGCGCCGCCAACCAGGTCCAGGTGCCGGGCCGAGCGGGCGAACCAGGACCGGACCGTACCCGCCGCCACGCCCCAGACGGAATCCATCGCCAGGGCGATCACGGCGAACACCGCGCCCAGGACCACCATCTGAAGGCTGGCATGCCCGGCAGACGGATCGACGAACTGCGGCAGGATCGCCGCGAAGAACACCACCGTCTTCGGGTTCGTCACGCCAACGATGAAGCCCTGCACCAGCGTGCGCCCGCCACCGATCGGGGCCGCCTGCGCCTCAAAGGCCTCCCGCAGCGCCCGACGATGCCGGATCGCCTGGACGCCGAGGTAGATCAGGTATGCGGCACCGGCAAGTTTGATCACGGTGTAGACCACGGCGGAGGTCTGGACGATGGCGCCGACACCGACACCGACAGCGACGGCCGTGGCCGCGGTGAAGCTGCCAACCGCCCCGCCAACGACGCTCGTCAACGCGACCCGTCGGCCGTACGCCAGGGCGCGGCTGATTGCGAACAGCACCGCAGGACCCGGGATGACGATCAGTACGAACGATGCGAGCGCGAAGGCCGCCAGACGATCGGGCGATGGCATGCGGCCAGGCTAGACGATCAGGCAACCTGCTCGGCAGGGCGCTCGACGAGATGGCCGTTGACGAAGGTGGCATGTGCACAGGGCGCCGGCACGGCGGCCGCCGTCCGCGATCTCGCCCCCCTGCCCGCCGACGTCCCGCGCGGTGCCGGCCTGGCCGCCGGAGCCCTGCCCCTGGTCATGGGCGGCCTACTCGGCGCGCTGCTGCTGACCAGACTCGTCCACGGCATCACCCGCCGGATCACCGCGGCGCTCGCCTTCGCGATCACCGGCGGCTTGGCCGTGGCAGCGATCCTGCAGTTCTGGCTCGGCTCGCTCGACGGCTTCTACATGGCCAACAGCGGCGCTATCGCCCTGGCCATCGCGGCCACCTCCATGAGCATCCTCGGGCTGGAGTCACTGCTCGGGTACGCCGGCCTCGGGCTCGGTGCCGCCGCCATGATGCTCGTCGGCAACCCCCTGTCAGGTGTCGCGACCGCACCCGAAATGCTGCCCGGCTGGTCCGGCACACTCGGCCAGATGCTGCCGCCCGGGGCCGGTGGCCAGTTGCTGCGCTCCACCGCCTTCTTCGACGGCCACGGCGCCACCCACTCCATCATCGTCCTGACCACCTGGCTCGCCCTCGGTGTCATGCTGTGTCTGGCCAGCGGCCTGCGCACCGGCCGCACCACCGGCGTCACCGGCATGGCCGCTCAGCAGGCAGCGCGCGGGACAGTCTGAGCACCAGACAGAAGCATTCGCCAAACCCCGACCGCCATCGGCGTCGAGGCCTCGTGGTTCTCTGCCCCCGCATCTGGCAAAGCATGAAAGCACGACGTGCACAGCGCCCGCGACGGGCAATGGGTGTCGCTCGGCGACATCCTCCTGGTCGCGGGCACGGCCACCATCGACCTGACCAACTCCGCCGACGGGTACGTCGTCGCCGGCGCCGTGCGGAACCTTCCCCGATAGCGCGCCGTGCTGTGAACTGGGCTATTGCCGTTCATGGGCTGCCGGGGTGTCTCGTCTGCTGTTAGTGAACCCAACGAACGGAGTTGTCATGAAGATCTTTGTTGCCGGCGCGTCCGGCGCGATCGGCAGCCACCTCGTTCTCCAGCTCGTGGCACGCGGCCACGAGGTCGTCGGCACGACCCGCTCCGCGGGCAAGACCGGCGCGTTACGTGCGCTCGGCGCCGAGTCGGTCGTGGTCAACGCGCTCGACCCTGAGGCCGTGGCCGACGCCGTGGCCAAGGCCGAGCCCGAGGTAGTCGTCCACCAGCTCACCGCGATTGGCGGACGGCCGACCTTTCGAGAAGCCAAGCGAATGGCGGCTGCCACCAACCGGCTACGCACCGAAGGCACCGACCACCTGCTGGCCGCCGCGCACGCCGTGGGCGTGCGCACGTTCGTGGCGCAAAGCAACGCCGTCTGGGTGGAACGAACCGGCGGGCTGGTCACCGACGAGAACGGCCGACTCGATCCGAACCCGCCCAAGGACGCCGATCCGTTGGTGAGCGCACTACGCCACCTGGAGGAAGCGGTGACCGGCATCAGCTGGGCCGACGGCATCGCGCTTCGCTACGGCAACTTCTATGGCCCAGGAACCGGGGTCGAGACCGCGCCGGGTGCCGTCATGGCCGAACTGATCCGCAAGCGAATTGTCCCGATCATCGGCGGCGGCGGCGGGATGACGTCATGGGTGCATATCACCGATGCCGCCTCGGCCACGGTCGCGGCCATCGAGCGCGGCAAGCCAGGGATCTACCACGTCGCCGATGACGAGCCGGCGCCGGCGCGCGATGTCCTGTCGGCCCTTGCCCGGGCGCTCGGCGCCAAGCCACCACGCCGGTTACCGGCCTGGCTGGTCCGATTGGTGGCCGGCCAAGCCCCGGTGCACATGATGACGCAGGCTTGCGGGATCTCCAGCGAGAAGATCAAACGCGAGCTGGGCTGGACGCCGCGATACCCGAGCTGGCGATCCGGCTTTACGGAGGGATTGCGATAGCACCAGCTGCCCTCCTCGAAGCTGTACGGCGACCTGCGACCGCGGGCGTTCACCATCGCCTACCGGTAGCCAGAGCAAGGTAATGCTGGCGATGACGCGCGCCACCAGGGCGACGGTGCCGGTGCGCCAGGGGGTCAGCTTGGGGCAATGCAGCGACGACCGCCTCGTGCGCGATCAGGGATTTGGTGATGGGCTGACCGCGAACGGTAGACCGTTTTGCGATACATAGGAAGATTTAATGTGTTTTGGCATCATTACGGCCCTAGATGTGCGAAAGTCCGATTGGAGGCAGTGCAGTCCGGTGTGAGTCCGGCTGCTGTCTCGGCAGCGCCCGCCGGAGACGCACCATGAAGGGGCCATAATCGTGACAGTTATTCCAATCCGTCATCATCGGCGCGCTGTACTGTCGGCGCTCGCGGCCGTCACAGCGGCCGTCGCGGCCGTCGCCGTGCTGATCTTCAGTGGCACTGGCGCCCACGCCCAGCCAGCACCGGTCGGCTTGGGCACAGCCGCCAACTTCTCCGTACTGGCCGGCTCCACCGTCACCAACACCGGCCCGAGCTTCCTGGCGCAGAGCCTCGGCGTTTCCCCCGGCAACACCGCGGAAGGCTTCCCCCCGGGCATCGTCGCCGGCGAGATCCACCTCGCCGACGCCGTCGCCCTGCAAGCCAAGAACGACCTCACCACCGCCTACAACGACGCCGCCGGCCGCACCCCGTTCACCAGTCTTCCCGCCGAACTCGGCGGATCCACCCTCACCCCGGGGGTGTACCGGATCGGCGCCGCACAACTGACCGGCACCCTGACACTCAACTCTCAGGCCAACCCGGCGGCCGTGTTCATCTTCCAGATCGACTCCACCCTCATCACGGCAGCCAACAGCAGCGTCGTGTTCATCAACGGCGCCTCACCCTGCAACGTCTACTGGCAGGTGGGCAGCTCGGCCACGATCGGCACCGGAACCCGCTTCGTGGGCAACATCCTGGCCCAAACCTCGATCACCATGAACACCGGCGCCACCCTCCAAGGCCGCGCCCTGGCCCAAACCGGCGCCGTCACCCTCGACACCAACACCATCAACGCACCTGTCTGCCTACAGCCGACAGGAACCCCAACGACCACACCCACGGCGACCCCAACAACCACACCCACGGCAACGCCGACGGCCACACCCACGACGACACCCACGGCCACACCCACGACGACACCCACGGCCACACCCACGACGACACCCACGGCCACACCCACGACGACACCCACGACGACACCCACCGCCACACCCACGACGACACCCACGGCAACGCCGACGGCCACACCCACGACGACACCCACGGCAACGCCGACGCCGACGGCGACGGCCACAGGTCCTCCGACCGGTCAGCCCACGAAAGCTCCTACCGCGCTTCCGACTTCCACCCGTACGGAGCTACCGGTGACCGGCGGCAGCGGCGGCAGCATGCTGGTACCCGTCCTGACAGGCCTCGGCAGCCTCGCCGTCGTCACCGGCACAGCCTTGCTTGTCTACTACCGCCGCAGGACCTCGTAGTCCTGGCCGGGCAGACCCCGGCGGCCGGTCGCCGGCCGCCGGGGTCATCACAGCTCAAGCGGATCGATGCTGGCGTACCGGGTGACTCGCCACGGATCTGGCCGCGTATGTGCGTGCCCTTCTTCTGACCTGTCCCCGGTTGCCGGCACCGGCCTGGAGGGGCTTGGCGGCGCCCTGCAGGCTGAACCCGTTGGCCTTCAACAGCCGCCTGACTCTCATCGCCGACACCGTCCTGCCCTGCCGGCTCAGTTCGGCTGCCAGGTTACGCAGCGATTTGTTGTCCAGCGCAACAGGGAGCACGGGTCGCCCCGCTCGTCCGGGTCAACCAGCCCGAGCAACGCCAGCACCAGACCCGGATCACGCTCCTCAGCGCGGCGGCCGCCGCCATCCTGATGGACCCTCCCAACCGGCAGCTTGAGGGCACCGGCCTCCAGATCGGACAAACCCGACGGACCGTTCCGCGACCTGGACTGCGTCGGGCCGGGCGCGGCGGATCGCCTCGGTGTAGGTGGCCGAGCCGTCGCGGCACACGACCTCGACGCCGGGATGCTCGCGCAGCCACGCTTTCAACACGGCTGATGGTGTCGGCGGTGCGGTTGGGCAGCACGTCGATCCGCTCGTGGCTCTCGGCGTCGATGACCACGGTGGCATAGCGGCGTCGCCGGCGCGGAGCGAAATCGTCTACGCCGATCACGCGAGGAACT
>NZ_SMKN01000280.1 GCF_004348675.1 Micromonospora sp. KC606
GGCAACGGGTGGGGCGGTCGAGGTCCGCCTCGTCCACCGTGACCAGGATGCCGTCCAACCGGACGCACTCGTCCCGGAACGCTGCCCGTACCGTCTCCACCGCCGGCTCCTCTCCTTCGGCGTACCCTCTCACGCGGTTTCACGGCCCCACCGGCGGGTACGCGCCGGGCCGACGAGAGGGGGCGGGCGATAGATGGCCGGCATCATGTTGCGCAGCACCGCGTTCACCGACCACGACCAGTTGCCGGGGCGGTTCGCCCGGGACGGCGGGAACGTCTCGCCGCCGTTGCAGTGGTTTGACGTGCCGGAGCGGGCGACCGAACTACTGCTGCTGGTGGAGGATCCGGACGCCGGCCGTAGTCCGTTCCTGCACTGGCTCGTCACCGGCATCTCGCCGACCTCCGGCGGGGTCGCCGAAGGCGCGGTGCCCGAGGGTGGCCGGGAGTGGCCGAACGGCTTCGGCACAGTCGGCTGGGGCGGACCGCACCCGCCGCAGGGCGCGGAGGCGCACCGGTACTTCTTCCGGCTGTACGCGCTGCAACGCCCGCTGGACCTGGCCGACTCGCCGCAGGCCGCGGACGTGCACGCCGCGCTCGCCGGCCGTGAGCTGGCCAGCGGGACCATGGTGGGCACGTTCCGGCGCTGATCGTCAGCCCTTGTGGCGCGGCACCAACCGGTGCACCGCAAGCAGCACCAGCGAGGTCACCACGCCCATTGTCCCGGCGATGCCGGCGGCGCTGCCCGCGTACCCGATGAACAGGGTCCGCCGGGTCAGCTCGTCGACGGCGATCTGCTGCTGGTCGAGCAGCGAGGACACGGCCAGCCCGGAGGCCACGACGGCGGCCAGGCCGCCGAGCCCCAGCACCGCGGCGGCGAGGCCATGTGCGTCAGCCCTGGCGACCTGTGCCTGCTCCCGCTGGAACACCAGCAGCAGTAACCCGGCCAGCGCCGCCCAGACCCCGGCGATCAGGAAGGCGGCCACCGCGTCGCTGGGCCGGTGCCAGCCGGCGGAGAGGGTGGCCACACCGGCGACGGCCGCGTACGCGCCGCCGAGGCACGCCCCGAGCGCGCGCACCCTGGGCGGCAGAACCAGGAGCAGCGCCAGCGCCACCGACGCGGCGACGGTGGCGTGCCCACTGGGCAGGCTGTTGCCGACCGCGTCCCGCTGTGGGTCGATGCCGAGCGCGGGCCGGTCGAGCCCGTGCTTGAGCAGTTGGGTGGTGACGTTGGCGCCGGCGATGAGCAGGGTGGCTCCGAGGGCCAGCGTCTTGCGGCCCCGGATCAGCGCGATGAAACCGATCACCACGGTGGCGACCAGCAGGGAGAAGACCGACATCGCATTGAGGACCCGGTCGACCAGGCCCTCGATACGCTGCTGGCCGATCCGGTTGCCGGTCAACGCGACCGTGTCGAGCCACTGGCCGGTGCCGGTGTGCACCGTCAACCGCCAGAGCAGGGCGAATGCGACCGCCTGGGCCAGCGCCACCACGACCAACCAGACCGCCGTCCCGCCCCTTGCCGTCGCTCGCACCCGCACACCGTAGCGGTCCGCCCGGCAGGTCGCTCGGGGGACCACCGGCGCGCCCCGGCTACCGTGGTGCCGGACCACGGGAGGTGCGGGTGGACAGCACGTCGGAGCAGGAGCGGTCGGAGCAGGAGCGGCCCACCGCGGACCGGCCGGAGTCGCTGGCGGATCTGCTCGGCGGGCGCCGCGGCGCGGTGGACGCCACCGTTCCGCCGGTGGCGTTCACGCTCGGCTGGCTGTTGACCGGCCGGTCCGTCGCCGGCGGGGTGGTGGCGGCCGTGCTGGCCAGTTCGGCGGTGGCGCTCTGGCGGCTGCGCCGCGGGGACCGGCCCCGGTCGGTGCTGGTCGGATTGCTCGCGGTCTGCCTCGCCGCGCTGATCGCCCTGCGCACCGGGCGGGCGGTCGATTTCTTCCTGGTGCAGCTCTTCTCCAACGCGGCCAGCACGCTGGTGTGGGTGGTCAGCATCGTGGTGCGCTGGCCGCTGCTCGGGGTGCTGGTCGGGGTGGTGCTGCGGCAGCGGGGGCGGTGGCGTCGGGACCGGGTGCTGCTGCGGGCGTACGCGCGGGGCAGCTGGGTGTGGGCGGCGACGTACGCGGTGCGGGTCGCGGTGTTCCTGCCGCTGTACCTGGGCAGCCAGGTGGTCGCGCTGACCGTGGCCCGGGCGGCGCTGAGCTGGCCGCTGGTGGCCGCGGCGCTGACCGTGAGCTGGCTGGTGATCCGGCGGTCGCTGCCGGCCGGTCACCCGGGGTTGCGGCACCCGGTGCCGCCGGCGGACTCCTGCCCGGGCCCGGAACGCAAAGGGACCGGAACGTAAAGGGAGAGGCCGCCACGGGGGGAGCGGCCTCTCCGAGAAACACGGTACTCCGTCGAGTGGCGTCGTGTGATCCCACGACGACGTCTTTTTTCGCGGCGGCTCCACGACGGCACGGAAGGCGAGCGGTGGGGTGGGCCTCGCGATCCGCTGCGTCGACCGGATGGTCGACCCACCCCCGGCCTGACCGTGGGAATCAGGCCGCCCGCCGACCGGGCGGTCCGCTCCCCCGGGCCCGGTCGGCCTCCGGGTGGGTGGCGCCGCGCCACCCACCCGGAAGGGTCAGATCACCCGTTCGGGAACAGGTTGCCGTAGTCGGCGTACGCCATGGCGACGTCGGCCTGCGCCCAGAACCGGTGGTAGTTGAAGGTCGGCTCGGCTCCGCCCTTGAGGTATGCCTCGATCTTCGGCCAGTCGGGGTCGTTCTTGTAGAACGACCGGATGTCCAGGAAGCTCTTGCCGGCGGCGATGGTGTCGCCGTTGGGCATCTTTCCGGTCCAGCCCGGCGGGACGTAGAGGCCGTCACCGGTGGCGGCGTTGTAGACGTCGTCGAAGCGCTGGTAGTCGCCGCGCTTCTCCGGCATCGAGACGCCCTTGGCGTCGCTGGCCGCGTGCAGCGCGTCCAGCAGGCCCTTGGCGGTGTTCTTCGCCGCCACGTTGCCCGACTTGGCCGCGTACGCGATCAGGGTGCGGGCGTAGGCCGCGGCAACCCCGACGTCCTGGCCCTTCACCGTCACCTCGACGTGCAGGTTGGTGTTGGGCTGCGGGTTGGTGGGGTTCCAGTTGTTGGGCTGGCCGGTCCATCTCATGTCCGACGGGATGGACCAGTTGGCGCCCAGCGTGGTGTTGGCGATGGCCCACGGCACCCACTTGTCCAGCAGCGCCTTGGCCTTGGCGTTGCCGGTTTCCAGGTAGAGCTCGGCGATCCGCTGCATCGACCAGGCCTGCATGCCGAACCACTGGTTCGACGGCGGGTCGTTGTAGACCGGGTCGACGTCGTAGAACATGCCGTAGAAGGTGGCGGTGCCGGCCGGCGGCCGGGCGTAGCTGCCGTCCCAGCTGTTGGTGGCGCCACCGGCGATGCCGCCCTCGGCGGACTGGAGCCAGGTGTAGAACTCCAGCTGCCGGTCGAGGCTCTTCTGCCAGTCACTGGTAGCGGTCGGCGACTTCGGCTTGAGCTCGTTGACGTTGGTCAGCGCCCAGGCCGCGAACGGGTTCTGGTAGCCGAAGTGGTTGTGGCTGGAGCCGATCCGCCACGACCAGTTCTGGCCGGCCTCGTACGCGCCGCCCCAGGCGTAGTACCAGGACATCAGGTAGTGGGCGGAGTCCCGGCCGGTGCCGGCCGGGCAGGTCGTGGCACCGACGCAGTTGCCGATCTTCTTGAAGTACTTGTCGAACATCGCGTAGCGCAGGTAGTCACCCATCTTGGCGGCCTTGGCGACGGTCGCCGCCACGTCGGCCTGCTTGCCCTGGGCCTTGGCCCAGGTCAGCGCCCAGTACGCGGCCTGCACGGCGCGGGCGTCGGCATCCGGGGCGTTGGTGTACTTCCACTGCTTGGCGGGGGCGTTCGACTCCTTGATGAACAGGTCGAGGTAGCCGTTCTGGCCGCCGTGCTTGAAGGTGTCGCAGGACGGCTGCGGCACGGTCTCCCAGACCGACTCCTGGGTGCCCCGCTGGAAGGTGTTGATGTACGCCGGCCGGGTGGTGCCGTCACCGCAACGACCGAAGCCGTAGACGTTGTCGACGTCCAGCAGCCAGTGCATACCGTAGATTTCCCCGGTGCCGTAGGTGGACTGCAGTTCGCCACGCAGCGGATCCTGCCCGACCGGGACGTTCGCGTCGAGCTGCGACGGGTACTGGTTGGGCAGCGGGTGCTCGGCGGCGTACTGCGGGGTGCCCGCGGCGCCGGCGGTGGGCTGATCGGCCGAGGACGGGATGATGTACTTCTCCATCACCGTCCAGGAGTTGTTGAACGGCGCCCAGTTCTGGGTGACCCGGCCGTAGTTGGCCTCCAGCCAGAGCCAGAAGCTGAACGCCTCCGAGGTGGTCTCGTGGCCGTGGTCGGGCGCCTCGACGATCAGCGTCTCGACCGAGTGGTACGGCACGCCCTCCGGGCTGAAGTACCCGGAATTCTTGATCTTGCCGTACTGGTCGAGGAAGCGCTTGATGTACGCGTTGTCGCCACCGGGGGTGTCGTTGTCGATCTCGGTCGCGGTGATGGCGAGCGGGGGGTAGCCGGTGGCCGTGGCGGTGATGGTGGCGGTGCCGCCGACCGTGTCGGAGTCCTCCGCCGCCGCGACCGTGACGGTGACGCCGGTGTTCCAGTTGGCCGGGGTCAACGTGACGGTGGCCGGCGAGACGGTGATGTCGGTGTCCCCGGTGCGGGTCAGGGTCACCGGGACGTTGCCGGTGGGGGCCGCACTGGGCTTCAGGTTGAAGGTGGTGCTGCCACCCTCGGTGACGCTGACCGAGGACGGGGTGGCCACCAGGACCGGACCCCTGGCGGGGGTGACGGTGAACGCGCGCTCGGCGACCGCGCTGGCCCCGGCGTTGTCGTACGCCATGGCCTGCACGGTGTAGCTGCCCGCCGGCAGGTCCTCCAGGGTGTAGCCGTACGGCGCGGTGGTGTCGGTGTTGACCAGCAGACCGTTGCGGTAGAACTCGACCTCGCTGATCGTCCCGTCCGGGTCGGTGGCGGTGGCGGTCAGCGGCACGTCCGCCGGCGCCTCGAACGGGCCGGGCGGCACACTCAGACTCACCGTCGGCGGCCGGTTGACGGGGGCGCCGTTGCAGGTGACGCCGTTGAGCGTGAACGTGGCGGGCTTCGGGTTGCTGCCGCTGTAGGTGCCCTGGAAGCCGATCGTGGTGGAGGCGCCGGTGCCGAGGTTGCCGTTCCACGCCTCGTTGGTCGCGGTCACCTCACTGCCGCTCTGGCTCCACTTCGCCGACCAGCCGTACGTCATCCGCTGGCTGCTGTTCGGGAAGTTCCACTTGAGCGTCCAGCCGTTGACGGCGTCGCCCAGGTTCTTGATGGTGACATTGGCGGTGAAGCCGTTGCCCCAGTCGTTGGTCGCGTAGGTCACGTCGCAGGCCGGGGCGGCGTGCGCCGCACCCGCGGGCAGGGTCACCCCAGCGACGGCGAGGGTGGCGGCGGCGAGCATCGCCGTCCGGCGACGTCTTGCCATGAGTCTCATGTGCGCGGTATCTCCTCGGACCGGGCCGGAGCCAGGGTGGGCCGCCGGCGAGGCACCTCCACGCGAGCAGGGGTCGCGGGGGGATGGAGGCGCCCGGGATGGTGGTCGGTCGGGATCGGCCTGTGCTGCCCGGGGGCAGGGTGCCGTCTCCTTGGGTGCCGTCCGGAGAACCGGATGCCCTCGGCGACCCACGCTTGCGCGAGCTGGCTCCGCGTCGCGATTGAATGGCAGTGTGCCATGGAAGCGCTCCCACGACAACACCGCAGGTCAAACACGGAATTTTGTTTCGATTTCGTTTAGGGGCTTTCACAAAACGGTGACGGGCGTTACAGTCGCAACATCGCCGATGGGAGCGCTTCCATCGACGTAGATGCAAACAGTTGGATCGACCGCGATCACCGCATCGCGGTGTACAGCCCGAGGGGCTGACGACGGGCCAGCCCGGACACCGCCGTCAGCCGTCACCCACCGACTCGAGGAGGGAGGTAAACACCAGAGCCACTCGCGTGGCCCGGCTCCCGCGCGACACGCACGACCGAACAGCCAAGTCCATCCGTGCGTGTATGTAACACAGTGGGGACGGGGGTTGCCCTCCCCCGTCCCCACACTAGACCCCCGCAGTCGAGGGGAAAAGAGGCCGACGGGACAGGCGTGCGCGCCACCCGGCCGGCCTCGCTCGCTGTCGGCACACGGTCGGGTCGACCGTCCGACCCGCGACCCCGCCACACCCCATCCCCGGCCACCGGCGCAGGTTCGGCCGCTCTAGGCTGGCAGTCCGCCCGAGAAGACGGCCGGACCGTCGCGCGCCCGCTGTGGGAGCGCTCCCGGCCGTCGGGTGGCCCCGCACCGTGAGGAGAACTGCCATGTCGATGCATCC
>NZ_SMKN01000281.1 GCF_004348675.1 Micromonospora sp. KC606
CCCCGGCACCCTCGGCGCGCGCCGAAGGCATACACTTTGCGTCGCCACGGGGTGTGGCGCAGCTTGGTAGCGCACTCGCTTTGGGAGCGAGGGGCCGTGGGTTCAAATCCCGCCACCCCGACTGTCGTCCGCGCCGAGGTCGCCCGGGGCGTGCGGACTCCCGCGCGGTCCCCGGGCGCTGCCGGAGCAGCAGCCCGGCTCGCCTACACTCGATGCGCGCAATCACGCCCAGACTCACAATCACGCCCAGACTCAACTGAGATCCCGTCAAGGAGTACGCCTGTGAAGAGCACCGTCGAGACTCTGAGCCCGACGCGCGTGCGGCTCGCCATCGAGGTGCCGTTCGTCGAGCTCGAGCCGAGCCTCAAGAAGGCGTACCGGGAGATCGGCCAGCAGGTCCAGGTTCCCGGCTTCCGCCGGGGCAAGGTGCCGGCCGCCGTCATCGACCAGCGGGTGGGCCGGGGCGCCGTCCTCAACGAGGCGGTGCAGGAGGCGATCCCGCAGAACATCCTCGCTGCGGTCCGCGAGCACGACCTGAAGACCCTCGGCCGTCCCGAGGTCGAGATCACCGAGTTCAACGACGGTGACTCGTTGAACTTCACCGCCGAGGTCGATGTCCGTCCGGAGATCACCCTGCCGGACCCGGCAACCGTCGAGGTGACGGTCGACGAGCTCCAGGTCGACGACAGCGAGATCGACGAGCAGGTGAAGAACCTTCGCGAGCGGTTCGCCACCCTCAAGACCGTCGAGCGGGCCGCCCAGGAGGGCGATTTCGTCCAGATCGACCTGAACGCCACCGTCGACGGCGAGCCCGTGCCGGGCGGCCAGGCGAGCAACATCTCGCACGAGGTCGGCAGCAAGCAGCTGCTGCCGGGGCTGGACGAGGCCCTGGTCGGCCTCGCCGCCGGCGACAGCACCACCTTCACCACCCAGTTGGTGGGCGGCGACTTCGCCGGCCGTGACGCCGAGGTGGCGGTGACCGTCCGCACGGTCAAGGAGAAGGAGCTGCCGGAGCTCAACGACGACTTCGCCCAGATGGCGAGCGAGTTCGACACCATCGACGAGCTCCGTGCCGACCTGAGCGAGCGGGTCACCCGAAACAAGCGGGTCGAGCAGATCTACGCCGCCCGGGACAAGGCCCTCGAGCAGCTCGTCGCGGCGGCGGGGGTGCCGGCGCCGGAGGGTGTCGTCCGTGAGGAGGTCGAGAGCCGCAAGGCCGCCATGATCGACCAGCTGGAGCGGATCGGCGCCTCGATGGAGGAGTACCTCGCGGCCGAGGAGAAGACCGAGGAGCAGATCGACGCCGAGCTCACGGAGGCGGCGACCGAGGGCGTCAAGGTCCAGCTCCTGCTGGACTCGCTGGCCGACGCCGAGGACGTGCAGGTCTCCGACGACGAGTTCGGCCACGAGATCGTCCACCGGGCGCAGCGGGCCGGCATGCCCCCGCAGCAGTACTACGACCAGCTGGTGCGCTCGGGTGCCGCCGCCGCCGTCTTCGGTGACGTCCGCCGCGGCAAGGCGCTCGCTGCCGTGATGGAGAAGATCAAGATCAAGGACACGGCGGGTAACGAGGTCACCCTCGACGCCCTGCGCGCCGAGAGTGAGCAGGCGCACGACCACGAGCACTGATCGTCCCAGGTAGGCCGCCGTCCGCCGTCGCGGTGGACGGCGGCCGAAACCCTTTTCCGGGGACGGCTTGCGGCGAGTGCGCTGATAGCGAACAGTGCCCCGACCGGGAGTCCGCCACCCGGATGAGCGGTTAGTGTCGGGTACGACGGTACGGAGAGCGAAGGGCTGCCATGACCGACATGCACAACCCAGCGAAACCGCTCCGGGCGATCGACGCCCGCGGTGGCGACTCAATTGGCAACCTCGACGACTCGGTCTACAACCGGTTGCTCAAGGAGCGCATCATCTTCCTGGGCAGTGAGGTGAACGACCAGGTGGCCAACCGCATCTGCGCGCAGCTGCTGCTGCTCGCGGCGGAGGACCCGGACCGGGACATCTTCCTCTGGATCAACTCGCCGGGTGGCTCGGTCTACTCGGGTATGGCGATCTACGACACCATGCAGTACATCGACAACGACGTGTCGACCGTGGCGATGGGCATGGCGGCCTCCATGGGCCAGCTGCTGCTCTGCGCGGGAACGAAGGGCAAGCGGTACGCCCTCCCGCACGCGCGGATCATGATGCACCAGCCGTCCGGCGGCATGGGCGGCACCGCCTCCGACATCGCCATCCAGGCGGAGCAGATGCTCTACACCAAGCGGATGTTCCAGGAGCGGGTCGCGTTCCACACCGGCCAGGCCCAGGCCCAGATCGAGGCGGACTCGGACCGCGACCGCTGGTTCACCGCCAAGGAGGCCATGGACTACGGCTTCATCGACAAGGTGATCACCGGAGCCGCGCAGGTTCCGGAAGGCGCCGGGACCCTGAGCTGATCGAGGAGCTGACGATGACCGACCTGAGCCTGCCGCCCCAGTTCGCGGCCGTGCACAACCGCTACGTCCTCCCGTCGTTCGTGGAGCGGACGTCGTACGGGGTAAAGGAGTCCAACCCGTACAACAAGCTCTTCGAGGACCGGATCATCTTCCTCGGCGTGCAGGTGGACGACGCGTCGGCCAACGACGTGATGGCGCAGCTGCTGACGCTCGAGGGCACCGACCCGGACCGCGACATCATCATGTACATCAACTCGCCGGGTGGTTCCTTCACCGCCATGACGGCGATCTACGACACCATGCAGTACGTTCGGCCGGACATCTCCACGGTCTGCCTGGGCCAGGCGGCGAGCGCGGCAGCTGTGCTGCTCTCGGCGGGTACCCCGGGCAAACGGATGGCCCTGCCGAACTCGCGGATCATCATTCACCAGCCGGCCACCGAGGGCGGTTACGGCCAGGGCTCGGACATCGAGATCCAGGCGCGGGAGATCCTGCGGATGCGGACCCAGCTGGAGGACATGCTCTCCCGGCACTGCAACCGCCCGATCGACAAGGTCCGCAAGGACATCGACCGGGATAAGATCATGACGGCCGAGGAGGCCAAGGAGTACGGGCTGGTCGACACGATTCTGACCAGTCGCAAGAAGGGTCTGCTGGCGGCCAACGCAGCGAGCTGAGCAGCACCGGGTCGGAGGTCGGTCGGCGCTTGGTTCCCGGCCGACCTCTGACACACCCGTTCCGGGGGTCGGAGAAACCTCCGCCAACGGGTAACGTCGGGTCGTACCGCTGCGCCGGGTGGCCCCGGTGGCAGGGATTCAGACGGACGGGCGCCCGGCGTCCGCAGTTCAGGGCCGGGTTCCGGCCGACGAGTGCAGGGAGAACGTAGGTGGCACGGATCGGTGACGGCGGCGACCTACTGAAGTGCTCCTTCTGTGGCAAGTCCCAGAAGCAGGTCAAGAAACTCATCGCGGGCCCCGGGGTCTACATCTGCGACGAATGCATCGATCTCTGCAACGAGATCATCGAGGAGGAGTTGGCCGAGTCCGGCGAGGTGAAGTGGGAAGAGCTTCCCAAGCCGATGGAGATCTGCCAGTTCCTCGACACCTACGTCGTGGGCCAGGAGCAGGCCAAGAAGGCGCTCGCCGTCGCGGTCTACAACCACTACAAGCGGATCCAGGCCGAGGCCGCCAACGCGCCGGGTGCCGGTAGCGACAGCGTCGAGCTGGCCAAGTCCAACATCCTGCTGCTCGGGCCGACCGGCTGCGGCAAGACGCACCTGGCGCAGACCCTCGCGCGGATGCTGAACGTCCCGTTCGCCATCGCCGACGCCACCGCACTGACCGAGGCCGGGTACGTCGGCGAGGACGTGGAGAACATCCTCCTCAAGCTGATCCAGGCCGCCGACTACGACATCAAGCGCGCCGAGACCGGGATCATCTACATCGACGAGGTCGACAAGATCGCCCGCAAGTCGGAGAATCCGTCGATCACCCGGGACGTCTCCGGCGAGGGCGTCCAGCAGGCGCTGCTGAAGATGCTTGAGGGCACGGTGGCCAATGTGCCGCCGCAGGGCGGGCGCAAGCACCCGCACCAGGAGTTCATCCAGATCGACACCACCAACGTGCTGTTCATCTGCGGTGGCGCCTTCGCCGGCCTCGACCAGATCATCGAGGCCCGCACCGGCCACGGTGGCACCGGTTTCGGGGCGCGGCTGCGCTCGGTTTCCGAGCGGTCGACCGACGACATCTTCAGCCAGGTCATGCCGGAGGACATGCTCAAGTTCGGGCTGATCCCCGAGTTCATCGGCCGGCTCCCGGTGATCACCAACGTTCGCAGCCTGGATCGCCCCGCCCTGGTGCGGATCCTCACCGAGCCCCGCAACGCGTTGGTCCGGCAGTACCAGCGCCTGTTCGAGCTCGACGGGGTGGAGTTGGAGTTCGAGCAGCCGGCGTTGGAGGCGATCGCCGACCAGGCGATGCTGCGCGGCACCGGCGCCCGCGGCCTACGCGCCATCATGGAGGAGGTCCTGCTCTCCGTGATGTACGAGGTGCCCAGCAACCCCGACGCCGCCCGCGTGCTGATCACCCGCGAGGTGGTCCTGGAGAACGTCAACCCCACGATCGTGCCGCGGGAGTTCACCGGCCGCCGTGCCCGCCGCGAGCGCGAGGAGAAGTCGGCCTGACCCGCCGCCGCACACACTGACGATCCGGGAGTACGGCCGCCACGCGCAGCCGTACTCCCGCCGGTGCGGGCCACGGTGGCCGACCCACGCCTGCTCCGGCGGCGACCGCGGGATCGCCGGCGTCGGACACTGTCGCCGGTGGGCCCGCGGTCCGTACCCTGATCCGCATGCGTGTCGCCGTCTGCCAGCTGAACTCCCGTGACAACCGCGACGCCAACCTGGCCGGCGCCGAGGCCCTGCTGGTAAGGGCCGCGGCGGCGGGCGCCGATCTCGCGCTCCTCCCCGAGTACGTCGACTACCTGGGTCACTCCGCCGGTATGCCGGAGCCCGAGTCGGTGGACGGCACGGTGGGAACGTTCTTCGCCGGCGTCGCGGCCCGGCTCGGGATCTGGGTCATCGCCGGCTCGTTCCACGAGGCCGGTCCGGACCCGCGCCACACCTGGAACACGTCGCTGGTCTTCGACCGTTCCGGCACGCTCGCCGCCAGCTACCGCAAGATCCACCTGTACGACGTGGAGATCCCGGGGCGGGTCTCCTACCTGGAGTCGGCGTCCGTGGCACCCGGGGACCAGCCGGTGGTGGTCGACGTCGAAGGGCTGCGGGTGGGGCTGTCGATCTGCTATGACCTGCGCTTCCCGGAGCTGTACCGACGGCTCGCCACCGACGGTGAGGCACAGCTGTTCGTGGTGCCGGCCGCGTTCATGATGCACACCGGGCGGGACCACTGGGAGGTGCTGCTGCGGGCGCGGGCCATCGAGAACCAGTGCTTCGTGGCCGCCGCCGGGCAGACCGGCGACCACGACCCGGGCCGGACCTGCTTCGGGCGCAGCATGGTGGTGGATCCGTGGGGCACGGTGCTCGGGCAGGTGCCCGACGGGCCGGGGCTCGCCGTCGTCGACCTGGACCTGGACCGGCTGCACGGCATCCGCGCCGAACTGCCCAGTCTGGCCAATCGCCGGCTGTAGCGCCGTCAGGCCTGAAGGAGCACGCCGAGCACCGCCAGACCGACGATGGCGGTGGCGGTCACCAGCAGCGCGGTGCCCATCCGTGACCGGCCGCGCCGGGCCAGTCGTGCGAGCGAAAGGAGCACCACGACGAACACGACCGCGGCGATCACCAGCTGCCAGAAGGGCAGTAGTAGTCCGAGCAGCGCGTCCTCGACGAGGAGCGTGACCGGGGACCGGGACATGTCAGCCATGGCAGCCACTGTGGCACGTCGCCGGCCGTCGTGGGCCGTTCCGTACCGAACGGAAGTTCGCAGCGCCCGGAAGGCGCTGCCAGAGCAGTGATAGCCGTCGATTTGCCTTCTCGGGGCTCGTGGGCGTAACTTCCTCTCTGCACGCAAGAGGCCGGACAACCTGGCCGGGAGTGGGCACCAGGCTCGTGGTGGGAGCACCGAGCGAGGCTGGAACTGGGCGGTGCGATGCGCTCCGGAAGACGGGGTTGCGATCGCGAAACCGACCGAGTAGAGTACGAAAGCCGGCAGGGAGCCGGGCAGATAGCCGCGAAGCGGCGATCGGCCGGTCTGCCACTTCCCACGCAAGAAGCGACCGCCGGGTACGGCGTGCGTCAGCGTGGCCGGCTCGCGCCATGTTGATTACCTCGAACATGAGGTTGACGGACAGGGTCGGGCCGGGTAAGTTTGAGGGGTTGCCCCGCTGGGGGTTCCACGGTGTGGGGCTTTCTGGTGGTGTGTGGTTGTTCTTTGAGAACTCAACAGGGTGCTTGATAAGCCAGTGCCAAATTGTTTGATACCCCGTGCTGGCTGGGTCTGCCTTTTGGGT
>NZ_SMKN01000282.1 GCF_004348675.1 Micromonospora sp. KC606
CACAGGTGGTGCCCCGGGCCCAGCGGCCATGCCGGGTCGACGTACCCGGCCTCGCCGCCCACCACGCCCACCCCGCGGGAGCTGGTCACCGCCAACAGGCCACCACCGATCGGCGTGACCGATGTCGCCTGCGCCGGAGGGTCGTCGACCCGGACCGGCTCCCACCCCCGCCGCCACCGCCACAGCGCCGGCCAGCTCGTCCGGTCCGGCCGCTCGCCGACCAGCCACGCCGCGCCGTCCGCGTCGACGAGCGCCCGCACCACACCCACCTCGGCGTCCACCGCGGGCACCGGGGTCGACCGCCAGCTCCGGCCCCGGTCCGACGAGACCGCCGCGTACGGCCTGCCGTCCACCTGGCCGGCGACCACCACCAGCTGACCGGCGCCGTCGACGGTGGCGATCCCGGGCAGGTCGGGCTGTGTGGGCAGTGGGCGCAGCCGCCGGCCGTCCCACTCGCCGACCTCGCCGGTGCGCTCGACGATCCGGTACCGGCCCCGGGCGGACGCTTCCGTCACCATCGCCTCGTCGGCACGGGTGAAGCCGGCGCCGCCGTCGGTCGAGGCGTAGAAGCCGTGCGGCTCGGCCAACAGGACCACCAGACCCGGAACGCTGTAGAGCTGCTGGTTGTTCGCCACCGGACGGGGGTGCCGCACCTCCCGCCAGGACCGGCCGCCGTCGGCCGTGGTGAAGAGCAGCGCCGGGCAGTTCCGGTCCGGAGGCCGACCGTCACAGCTGGCGTAGAGCGCCCAGCCCCGGTCCGCGTCGCTGAACTCGACGTACGGCTCGTCGTACCGGTCGGGGACGGCGACCCGGAACCGGCGTACCTCGGCGGGGGTGACCGACGGCGACGGTGTGGCCGACGCGGACACCCGGGCCGGTGGGTCCCGCCGGATGTCCCCGACGGCCGAGCAGGCCGCCAGCGCCGGCACCAACAGCAACGCGATCGGGCTCCGGTTCCTACGACCGATCATGGGCCTCCTGTGCGGGTAGCCTTGCCCGGGTGCGAGTACGTGTCGAACAGACTGCCCTACCGGGAATCGGCGTACGTCACGATCTGATGACGGAGTCCGGCCGCCGCCTCGGCGTGGTCTCCCACCGCAATGGCCGCCGTGACCTCGTCCTCTACGACCCGGACGATCCCGATTCCTGCCAGCACGACGTACCGCTGACCGACGACGAGGCGGAGGCGCTCGCCGACATCCTCGGCGCGTCGCTGATGCTCGGCCAGCTCTCCGGCCTGCGCGAGCAGGCGGCCGGGCTGCTCACCGAGCAGATCGCCATCCCGGCCGGGTCGAAGTACGTCAACAAGCGGCTCGGCGACACCAAGGCCCGTACCCGCACCAGCGCCTCGATCGTCGCCGTGCTGCGGCAGGGCGAGGTGAACGTCTCGCCCGATCCCACCTTCCGCTTCGCCGCCGGCGACGTGGTGGTCGTGGTCGGCACCCGGCAGGGGCTCGACGGCGTGACCGCCATCCTCGCCGACACCGACCCGGACGGCTGAGTCGCGGATGCACGAAACCACGACACTGCTGATCGAGGTCGGCGCGCTCCTCTTCCTGCTCGGCCTGCTCGGGCGGCTCAGCCGCCGCGTGGGCGTCTCGCCCATCCCGCTCTACCTGCTCGCCGGGTTGGCCTTCGGGCACGGCGGCCTCCTGGAACTCAACGCCAGCGAGGAGTTCTTCGCCGTCGGCGCAGAGATCGGCGTCATCCTGCTGCTGGTCATGCTCGGCCTGGAGTACAGCGCCAACGAACTGGTCGGCAACCTCCGCGCGGCAGCCCCCGCCGGGTTGATCGACGCCCTGCTCAACGCCCTGCCCGGCTTCGGCTTCGCGCTGCTGCTCGGCTGGGGCTGGGTGGCTGCCGTGGTGCTCGGCGGAATCACCTGGATCTCGTCCTCGGGCGTGATCGCCAAGGTGCTCAACGACCTCGGCCGCGTGGGTAACCGGGAGACCCCGGTGATCCTGTCGGTGCTGGTCATCGAGGACCTGGCGATGGCGCTCTACCTGCCGCTGGTCACCGCGCTGCTGGCTGGGGTCGGGCTGGTCAAGGGTGGCATCGCACTCGGCGTCGCGGTGTTCACCGTGGTCGTCGTGCTGGTCGCCGCCATCCGTTACGGCAACCTCATCTCGACCGCGATGTCGGCCAAGGACGCCGAGGCGCTGCTGCTCGGCGTGCTCGGGCTGACCCTGCTGGTCGCCGGGGTCGCCGCCAAGCTCCAGGTCTCCGCCGCGGTCGGCGCGTTCCTGGTCGGCATCGCGCTCTCCGGGCCGGTGGCGCACCACGCCACCGAGTTGCTCACCCCGTTGCGGGACCTCTTCGCGGCGGTCTTCTTCGTCTTCTTCGGCCTGGTCACCGATCCCCGGGACATGCCGCCGGTGCTGCTGCCGGCGCTGGCCCTGGCCGTGGTCACCATGGGGACGAAGCTGCTCACCGGCTACCTGGCGGCTCGCCGGGCCGGCATCGCCGAGCCCGGACGCTGGCGGGCCGGCTTCGCGCTGACGCCGCGCGGGGAGTTCTCCATCGTCATCGCCGGGCTGGCCGTCGCCGCCGGCACCGTCGAGCCCCAACTGGCGGCACTCGCCACGGCGTACGTGCTGATCACGGTGGTGACCGGGCCAATGCTGGCGCGGCTGCCCGACATGGCGTGGTTCAAAGCCTGGCTGCGCCGCCGGTCGATGGTCCGCCGTCCGGAGCCGGTGGTCGTACCGGAATGATCGACCGGTGGGGTCACCCGTACGGCTGACCCCGCCGGTCGTTGCCCAACTGGTTTCGGCCGAACCCCTTCCGCCGTGCAGCACCTACGACTACCGTTTCGCCCCAGCAAGCCAGAGGCTCCGCGGCTGGCCGGTGCGCCCCGCGGGCGCGAGCGGAAGGTTGCCGGTGAACGCCCAGGATTCGACGTTCCACGGCTTCGCCAACCCCGTCGACCCGTCGCCGGCGGAGTTGCGGGCCTGGGCCTACCAACCCGACTCGGTGCCCCTGGCGTCGATGCCGCCGGACTGGGACCTGCTCGTCGCCGGCGACCACCTGGCGCTCACGCTCTTCGAGCTGGCCATGGACCCGTACTGCCCGGCCCGCCGGTTCGCCCTGCACTGCCTCTACATCTACGCGGCAGACGGCATCCGGACGAACTTCCGCGCCCACCCCAGGCGCCGCTTTCGCAAGCTGGTGGAGCAGGCCGAACGCGAGGGCGACGAGCTGATGCGCAACTGGGCGCACAACAGCCGGATGCTGCTCGACCGGCCGGGCCTCTTCGACTACCCCGACTGGTGCGAGGGCGGCCTGGTGCGGGAGAACCGCCGGATCGGCTGACCGCCGTACCCACTCCCGAGCCTCGTCGCAGATGGGGGTCAACCGGCGGCGATGCCGCGTACGGCGACGTCGACGGCACGGCGCAGGTGCGCGAGGACGGGTTCCACATCGCCGCCGGCCACCAGCTCGTCGGCCTGCTCGGGCGACTCCACCAGCGTGAGCATGGTGTTGACCAAGGCGCCGACCAGCGCTCCCACCACCGCCGCCGCCTCGACCCGGTCCAGCCGGTCGGGAAAGGCCGTCTGGAGGCGGGCCGCGAGCCGCTGCTGGGCGGAGAGCAGTCGCCGCAGCGCCATCCCCTGCACGGCCGGCACGGTGAAGAGCATCCGCAGCCGTATCGGGGCGGCCCGGCCGAGGACCTGCGCGAACCGCTCGCTCCGGTCGAAGATCGTGGTCGTCGCCCGAACCAGCACGTCCACCGGCTCGTCCTGCGGGCCCCGCTGGTCGATGACGGCGAGGGCCAGGGCCAGCCGCTCCTCGGTGTCGGCGAAGAGGATCTCCTCCTTGCTGGGGAAGTAGCTGAAGAAGGTCCGGGTGGAGACGTCGGCGCCGGCCGCGATGTCGGCAATGGTGGTCGCCTCGTACCCCCGTTCCGCGAAGAGCCCGAGCGCACTGTTGACCAACGCCTGGCGGGTCCGTTCCTTCTTGCGTTCCCGCAGCCCCGGTCCGGTCGTCACCCCGACACGATACGACACCCACCACCATCGCTGCACTCATTGCAATTTTGCAGCCAGTGTGGTTTTCTCGCAACATGGAAAGCCTTCTGGATCGCCTGGGCCGGACCACCGCCGCCCACCCCTGGCGCACACTGGCCCTCTGGCTGGTCGGTGCGGTCGCCCTGATCACCGCCGGTCAGACCGTCGGCGGCGGCTTCGTCAACGACTTCCGCATCCCCGGCGCCGAGTCGCAGCAGGCCGCCGATCTCGCCCGGAACGCCTTCCCCGAGTACGGCTCGGCCAGCGCCGAGGTGGTCTGGCACAGCCCCGACCGCGACCTGCGGGCACCTGACCAGCGGGCCGCGATCACGGCGATGACAGCCGCGATCCGCGCCCAGCCGGGGGTCAGCGCCGTCGAGGACCCGCTCGCCGGCCAGGGAGTGGTCAGCCCCGACGGCCGCACCGCCATCGGCACCGTCCGGTACGACCGGGAACTCGGTGACCTCGGGCCGGAGGCGTACCACCGGCTCGACGCGGCGGCCGGACCGGCGCGGGCACACGGCGTGCAGGTCACCTTCCGGGGCCTCGTCGTCGACCTGGCGTTCGAGCCGAAGACCGGGCCGGCCGAGGCGGTCGGCCTCGTCGTGGCCCTGCTGGTGCTGCTCGTGGCCTTCGGCTCGGCGGTCGCCGCCGGCCTGCCGATCCTGATCGCCCTCGCCGGGCTGGTGGCGGGCACCGGCCTGATGCTCGTCGCCGCCGCGGTGACCGAGATCCCCAGCGCCGCGCCGATCGTCGCGGTGATGCTGGGGCTCGGCGCCGGCATCGACTACGCGCTCTTCGTCGTCACCCGGTTCCGCACCGCCCTCGCCGACGGGCTGCCCACCGTCCCCGCCGCCGGCCGGGCGGTCGCCACCGCCGGGCACGCCGTCCTCTTCGCCGGGGCGACCGTCGTGGTGGCCATCCTCGGGCTGCTCTTCACCGGCATCCCGTTCGTCGGCGCGATGGGCGTCGCCGCCGCGCTGACCGTAGCCGCGATGATGCTCGCCGCCCTGACCCTCCTCCCCGCACTTCTCGGCCTGCTCGGCCCGCACGTCAACCGCTGGCGCCTCCCGCTGCCCGCCCGACCGGCGTCCCGCGCACCGGCCCCGACTCCGGTCGTGCCGGCCGGACCATCCGGGTCCGGGCCGGACCGGCTGCCCCGGACCGACAGCGACACCTGGGGACGGGACCGAACGGCGGACCCGGGGCCGGCGGGCTGGTGGGCACGGTGGGGTCGGCACCTGGACCGGCACCGGATCGGGTACGGGATGGGTGCGCTGGCCGTCCTGCTGGGGCTGACCGCGCCGCTGCTCACCCTGCGGCTCGGCACCCCCGACGACGGCAACCAGCCGGAACGGTGGCCGCAACGACAGGCGTACGACACCGTGCGGCGGGAACTGGGGCCGGGCTGGAACGCCCCGCTCGTGCTGGCGGTCCGGCACCCCACCGACGGCGCACTGACCCGGCTGGCCGGGGCACTCACCGCCGACCCGGAAGTCACCCTGGTCACCCCGCCGGTACGCAGCCCCGACGGCACCCTGGCGTTGCTCACCGTGGTGCCCCGGCACGCCCCGCAGGACCAGCAGGTGACCGACCTGGTGCACCGGATCCGGCGCACCGTCGGGCCGGCGGCGCTCGCCCCCGGCGACGCGCGGGTCGCGGTCGGCGGCACCACCGCGTACATGATCGACATGGCAGACGCGGTGGCCCGCCGGCTGCCCTGGGTGGTCCTCGGCGTGGTGCTGGCCGCCGGCCTGCTCCTGGTGGCGATGTTCCGGGCACCGCTGATCGCGCTCAAGGCCGCGCTGATGGCGCTGCTCTCCATCGGCGCCGCGTACGGCGTTCTGGTCGCGGTCTTCCAGTGGGGCTGGGGGTTGTCCCTGCTCGGGGTGGACCGGCCGGTGCCGATCATGTCGGTGGTCCCGATGCTGCTGTTCGCGATCCTCTTCGGACTCTCCATGGACTACGAGGTTTTCCTGCTCTCCGCTGTCCAGGAGGAGTACCGGCGGACCGGCGACCCCCGGCGGGCGATAGTCGCCGGACTGGCCGGGACCGGCCGGGTGATCACGGCGGCAGCGACCATCATGGCGGTGGTCTTCCTCAGTTTCGCCGCCATCGACGACACGCTGGTCAAGATGATCGGTATCGGGCTGGCCACGGCGGTGTTGGTGGACGCGACCGTGATCCGGGTGATCCTGGCGCCGGCCGCACTCGCGATGCTCGGCCACCGCGCCTGGTGGCCGGCTACCTCCCCGACGCGCCGGCGCCGCCCGCCCGACCTGACCTGAGCGCACACCGGCCGGGCACCGCGTCCCGGCCCGTACCCCCGAACGCCACGCCGACCCCGAAAGGCACACCGGCCCGGACCCCCAC
>NZ_SMKN01000283.1 GCF_004348675.1 Micromonospora sp. KC606
GGCGTGGGTGGGGTCACTCTATCGGGAAGCTGACATTGCATAGCGTGTCGGTTGGCGAAGAGTTGATATCTGGCGCATGATCGTTCGAGGCGGTCTAATAGGTGGGACCGTATCCGAACCGCACAGTCTGGGACGTGAGGAATCAGCATGGCAGCCACTGGCACAGCCACCAGCACTGAGAAGGGTCGCCGGATCGTCGGAGCCGAGCGTCAGACGCTCGCCAAGGACCTGGTAAAGCGGTACACCTCGGGCGAGAGCATCCGTGCTCTCGCGGCCTCGACCGGACGATCCTACGGGTTCATCCACCGGGTGCTCACCGAGTCCGGGGTGCAGCTGCGCCAGCGTGGCGGCGCCCGACGCCGCAAGAAGGCGTGACCCGCCCCGCAGTGTCGTCCATCAGCGTCGCGCTCCGGGCGGTCCGGTGACCGCAGAGACGACCGGGGTACGACTCGACTGCGACGGGCCGGTCGCGACGGTCACGTTGTGCCGGCCCGACGTGCTCAACGCACAGACCCCGGCGATGTGGCGCGCCATGCGCGACTTCTCGCGCGATCTGCCCGGCGACGTGCGTGTCGTCGTCGTGCGCGGCGAGGGGCGGGCGTTCTCCGCCGGCCTCGACCTGGCCGTGGCCGGCGCCTCGGGTCCCGGCTCCTTCGCCGAGTTGTCCACCCTGCCCGAGCAGGAGTGCGCGGACCGCATCGCCGAGTTCCAGCAGGGCTTCACCTGGCTGCACCGCCCCGACGTGATCTCGGTGGCGGCCGTCCAGGGGCACGCCATCGGCGCCGGCTTCCAGTTGGCCCTCGCCTGCGACCTGCGGGTGCTCGCCGAGGACGCCAAACTGTCCATGGCCGAGGTGACCCTCGGCCTGGTCCCCGACCTGGCCGGCACCAAGCGCCTCGTCGAACTGGTCGGATACTCCCGCGCGCTGGAGATGTGCGCGACCGGTCGGCGGCTGGCCGCCGCCGAGGCGGACCGGCTGGGCCTGGCCACCCTCGTCGTGCCCCCGGCCGAGCTGGACGGCGCCGTCCGGGACCTGACCGCCGGGCTGCTGTCGGCCAACCGGGACGCGGTGGTGGAGATCAAGGCGCTACTCGCGGGCGCGGCTGGTCGTACCCACGCCGAGCAGCAGCGCGCGGAGCGGGAGGCGCAGACCCGCCGACTGCGTGATCTCGCCGGACGGGGAGAATAGTAAGGACCGTTCCGGGTTACTGCCGAAGTTGTCGTAGTCGTCGGGAGAATCGGACCCGACAGCGCGGCACTCGCAGGACCGGAGGTGACGATGTCCAACCCGATGTCCGGCGGGGGCATGGCCAGTTGGAGCATGCTCCGGTCGATGCGCAGCCGCGACGAGGTCAGCACACACCGGCTCAAGCGCGGCACCGCCCGCCGGATCGTCGCGTTTGCCCAGCCCTACCGGCGAGACATCGTCGTCTTCCTGGTCACCGTGGTGATCGCCGCGATCATCGGGGTGGCCACCCCGGTGCTCGCCGGGGACGTCATCAACACCATCACCCGGGCCGGTCCGGACGCCGGCGGCACGGTGGTCCGGCTGGCCCTGGTCATCGCCGCCCTGGCGGTCGCCGACGCGCTCTTCTCCCTGGCGCAGCGGTGGTACTCGGCGCGGATCGGCGAGGGCATCATCCTCGACCTGCGCACCCGGGTCTACGACCACGTGCAGCGGATGCCGTTGCAGTTCTTCAGCCGCACCCAGACCGGTGCCCTGGTCAGCCGCCTCAACAACGACGTGATGGGCGCCCAGCGGGCGTTCACCTCGACGCTGTCCGGGGTGGTCAGCAACGTCATCCAGCTGGTCCTCACCGCCGCGGTGATGTTCACCCTCTCCTGGCAGATCACCACGCTGTCGCTGGTGCTACTGCCGATCTTCATCCTCCCGGCCCGCCGGGTCGGGCGGCGGCTGGCCGAGATCACCCGGGAGTCGTACAACCTCGACGCCAAGATGAACGCCACCATGACCGAACGGTTCGGTGTGGCCGGGGCGTTGCTGGTCAAGCTCTTCGGCTCGCCCGACGTGGAGGCCCGGCGCTTCGCCAGCCGCGCCGAACGGGTCCGGGACATCGGCATCCAGTCCGCGATGTACTCGCGGACGTTCTTCGTGGCGATGCTGCTGGTCGCCTCGCTGGCCCAGGCGCTGACCTACGGTCTGGGCGGCTGGCTGGCGGTCACCGGCGCGGTCAGCGCCGGCACCGTGGTCACCCTCGCGCTGCTGCTCACCCGCCTGTACGGCCCGCTGACCGCGCTGTCCAACGTCCGGGTGGACGTGATGAGCGCACTGGTCTCCTTCGACCGGGTCTTCGAGGTGCTCGACCTGCGTCCCGGCATCGAGGAGAAGCCGGACGCGTTGCCGGTGCCCCGGGGCGACGGCCGGGTCGAGTTCCGCGACGTCCGCTTCCGTTATCCGGCCGCAGCCGAGGTGTCCCTCGCCTCGCTGGAGGAGGTCGCCACCCTCGACCGCGCCGTCAACGAGCCGGTGCTCAGGGGCGTCTCGTTCACCGTCGAGCCGGGCCAGGTGGTGGCCCTGGTCGGCCCCTCCGGCGCGGGCAAGTCGACCCTGTCGATGCTGATCTCCCGGGTCTACGACGTCACCGACGGGGCGGTGCTGGTCGGCGGCGTCGACGTCCGCGACGCCACCCTCGCCTCGCTGCGCGACGAGGTCGGCGTCGTCACCCAGGACAGCCACCTCTTCCACGAGACGATCCGGGAGAACCTGCGGTACGCAAAGCCGGACGCCACCGACGACGAGATCTGGGCGGCCCTGGCGGGCGCTCAGGTCGCCGACCTGGTCCGAGCCCTGCCCGACGGGCTGGACACCACGGTCGGCGAGCGTGGCTACCGCTTCTCCGGCGGCGAGAAGCAGCGCATCGCCATCGCCCGGCTGCTGCTCAAGGCGCCGTCGATCGTCATCCTCGACGAGGCCACCGCCCACCTGGACTCGGAGAGCGAGGCGGCCGTACAGCGCGCGCTGTCGGTGGCGCTGACCGGGCGGACGGCGCTGGTCATCGCGCACCGGCTCTCCACGGTCCGGGACGCCGACCAGATTCTGGTCCTCGACGACGGGCGGATTGTCGAGCGCGGCCGGCACGACGAGTTGGTCGCCGTCGGCGGCCTCTATGCCGAGCTGTACCGCACCCAGTTCGCGGTCACCGACTCGCCGCCCCCTCACGTCGAGGGCCAGGTGCCCGAGCCGGTGGTCACCACCGTGCCGATGGGCACGTACGTCGCCCGCGAGCCCCTGCCGCCCGCCGCCGCCAACTAGCCGGTGGCGGGCCAGGCGCCTGCAACTACCCAGCTGCGGCGTTCCGTGCGCCGCCAACTACCCAGCGGCGGTGGCCGCGCGCAGCTCGCGGAAAGCGGCGCCGAGCGCCTCCGGGGTGAAGTGCGCGTTCAGCCCGCTCGGGTTGGGCAACACCCAGAGCCGGGCGCCGGCCAGCAGCTCCGGCTGCGGACCGAACCCGGCCTTCGGCCGGTCGAAGCCGATCCGGTAGGCGGTCACCCCGACCACCGCCACCCAGGCCGGCCGGTACCGCGCGATTTTGCCAACCAGGGTCTCCGCGCCGGCCACCAGCTCGGCGGCGGTCAGCTCGTCGGCACGGGCGCTGGCCCGGGCCACCATGTTGGTGATCCCCAGGCCGAGGCCGGGCAGCAGGCCCTGCTCGCTGGGATGCAGCTGGCGCGGGGTGAAGCCGCCCCGGTGCAGCGCCGGCCAGAAGCGGTTGCCGGGCCGGGCGAAGTGCCAGCCGGTGGCAGCCGACCAGAGGCCGGGGTTGATGCCGACGAAGAGCACGTCCACGCCGGGCGCGATGACGTCCGGGATGGTCCGGTCCGCCGCGGCGGCCAACTCCTCCCGCGTCGGCCGGCCGACCTGCCCCCGGACGCCGGGCCCGGGGCGGTCGAGATTCGCCGCGGACGGACGCCCGGTCGGTCGTGCGGTCGGCGAGGTCGGGTCGGCGACGGTCTGCTCTGTCGGCGTCGGACCCGGCCGGCGACCCTTGGGCCGGGAGCCCGACGGCGCGTCCGCCCGGCCCGGCCGGGGACCGGTGGGGTCGGGGGTGCGCCGAGGTGAAGTCACAGCCCGCGCAGGGCGCCGCCGTCGACCGGCACGGTCACCCCGGTGACGTAGCCGGCGGCTGGGGAGAGGAGAAACGCGGCCACCCGCCCGAACTCGGCCGGGTCGCCGATCCGGCGAAGCGGGATGCCGGCCTCCGCCTCGGCCCGGGCCGCCGCCGCGTCACCCGTGGCGGCGAAGAGTTCCCGGTTGCGGTCGGTCATGATGCGCCCGGGCAACAGCCCGAGCACCCGCACGCCCCGGGGTCCGTACTCGTCGGCCAGGTCCTTGGCCACCCCGGCCAGGCCGGGCCGCAGGCCGTTGGAGATACCGAGGCCGGGCACCGGGCTGCGGGCCGAGGTGGACAGCACCATCCCGATCGCGCCACCTTCGGTGAGCGCGGCGGCCACCGTGCGGGCCGTGCGGACGCTGCCCAGGAAGACCGTCTCGAACGACTGCCGCCACTGCGCGTCGTCGACCTGGGCGGCGGTGCCGCGCGGCGGCCCGCCGACCGAGACCAGCGCGCCGTCCAACCGGCCGAAGTGTTCCCGGGCGGCGGCGACCAACCGCTGCGGGGTGCCCGGGTCGGCGAGGTCGGCGGCGAGGCCGACGGCGTGCGCCGCACCGCCCAGCCGTTCGACCGCCTCGGTTACCCGCTCGGGTGCCCGCGCGGCGACGACCACCCGGGCACCGTCCGCGACGAGGCACTCGGCGGTGGCGAAACCCAGCCCACGGGAGGCGCCGGTCAGCACGTACACCCGGTCGGTGAGTCCGAGATCCATGCGGTCGATCCTGCCGTACGGGCGCGCCGGACGCACCCCGGCGTCAGCGGCGGGCGGCACGCACCAGCCGTACCCGACCGGCGACCTGGACCGCGACGGCGCCGCCGGCGCGGGCGACGGCCGGCAGCCGGCGGGGTCGCGGCGGGGTGCGGCCGTCGTAGCGGCCCGCCGCCTCGCGTTCGACGAGTTCCTCCGCGCCGAGGGCGGGTAGCCCGCCGCGGTCGCGCAGGGCGCGGGCCAGGTCCCAGCCGTCGCGCAGCGAGCCGCTGCCGGGTCGCCCGTCAGCCCACTCGTGAAAGGTGTCCCACCAGGCGTCGCCGAGACCGGCGGCGAGGCGCGGCCACTGTCGGGCGACCTCACCGGCACGCTTGCGTAGCAGTGCGAGCCGGGCGGCCGCCATCGGCCCGGCGGCGAAACCGGACGGCAGCTCACCCCCGGCGACCAGGGCCGCGACCAGCGCGGCCTGCCGCGCGGCGAGGTCCCCGGCCGGCTGTCGCGGCGGCTCGCCGACGGCCGGCGGCCCGGCGCCGACGTGCGCGGCCGGGTCGGCGGGGCCGCTCACGTGACCACCGGGTACCCGGAGGCGGCAGCCAGGGCGTCCAGCTCCGCGCGTAGCTGCGGCGCCGGCGGATAGCGGCCGTCGCGCTCCAGCAGCAGCGCCGGCGGCCGGCGCCGGGCACAGAGCGCGCCGACCAGGTCGAGCACCTCCGGCGGCACCGGGTCGGTGTGCGTGTCGTGGTAGTAGCCGTCCCGCTCGGCGCCGCCGGCCACGTGGACGTAGGCCACCCGGTCCAGCGGCAGCCGGTCCAACAGGGCGCCCGGGTCGCCGCCCCGGTTGCGGGCGTTGGCGTGCAGGTTGGCCACGTCGAGCAGCAGCGCCGCCCCGGTGGCGTCGAGGATCTCGGTGAGGAAGTCCGCCTCGTCCAGTTCGTCGTCCGGCCAGTCGAAGAGCGCGGCGATCGGTTCCAGCGCGAGCGGCACCGGCAGCTCGGCCTGTGCCCGCCGCACGTTCGCCACCACCGCGGCCACCGCCTCCCGGCTGCGGGGCACCGGCAGCAGATGCCCGGCCTCCAGGCCGCCGGCCCGGACGAACGCGATGTGTTCGCTGACCAGTGGCGCCCCGACCAGCTCCGCAACCCGCGCCAGGTGGGCGACCCGGGCCGGCTCGACCGGGGCCGCGCCGCCGAGGGAGAGCCGCACCCCGTGCGGTACGACGGTGACCCCGCGCTCCCGCAGGCCGGCGAGTCCAGGCGGGACGATGTCGTGCACCGCCTCGGCCACCACCTCGACGAAACGCAGCCCGGGCAGTTCGGCGACGAAACCGGAGATCTCCGGCCGCCAGCCGATGCCCACCCCGACAGGGCCGGTC
>NZ_SMKN01000284.1 GCF_004348675.1 Micromonospora sp. KC606
GCGACGTGGGGGTGCGCTGCTGGGCGTTCACCGGCCCGGCCCCGAACCCGCTCGCCGAGGTCTGCGACGACGTGCTGGCCGTGCCGTCGCCGGACAGCCAGGTGGTGCAGGAACTGCATCTGGTCTCGCTGCACCTGCTCTGCGAGTACGTCGACGAGGTGCTGCCGGCGGTACACCAGTTTCCCCGGGCCGCCGCCCCACGCCCGCGCCGCGCCGCCGTCTCCGGCCGGCTGCCCGCAGGCGCGGACGGGCGCGAACTGGCCGTGGTCAACGGCTACCCGCTCAACGGTCACGGCCCGAGCGGCGCCGCACTGAACGGTCGCGGCTTTCAGGGGCACGGCGTGAACGGGCACGGCCCCGACGGATCCGGGCCGAACGGGCACCGCCCCGGCCGGCACGGGTGCCCGTCGTGAGCCGGCCGCTGGTAGTCGTCGGCGACGCCCTGCTCGACCGGGACGTTGACGGGACCGTCTCCCGGGTCTGCCCGGACGCGCCGGTGCCGGTGCTCGACGAACGCGCCGCCACCGACCGGCCCGGTGGCGCCGGACTGGCGGCACTGCTCGCCGCCGCCCAGGGCACCGAGGTGACACTGGTGACGGCGCTCGCCGACGACGCCGCCGGCGCGCGGATCGCCGAACTGCTCACCACCGCCGGGGTGCGCCTCCGCCCGCTGCGGCTGCCCGGGGCGACTTCGGAGAAGATTCGGCTCCGTGCCGGCGGGCAGACCCTGCTGCGGCTGGACCGGGGCGGCGAACCGCAGGCCCCCGGCGAACCGCCGGAGGCAGCGCTGGAGGCGCTGGCCCGGGCCGGCGCGATTCTGGTCAGCGACTACGGTCGGGGACTGGTCCGGCACCCGACGCTGCGCTCAGCGCTCGCCGAAGCCACCGCGCCGGTGGTGTGGGACCCGCACCCGAAAGGGCCGGTCGCCGTACCGGGCGCCCGGCTGGTCACCCCGAACCTCGGTGAACTACGCCAGCTCACCGGCGACGCCGGGGCTGGCTCCCGGCTGTCGACCGCCACCCGGGCCGGGCACGACTTGCGCCGGCGCTGGCGGGTCGGGGCTGTCGCGGTGACCATGGGCCCGGACGGTGCGGTGCTCTGCCACTGCGGGAACACCCCGCTGGTGGTGCCGCCGCCGTCCGCCGTGACGCACGTCGAGGACACCTGCGGCGCCGGGGACCGGTTCGCCGCCACCGCCGCCACGGCGCTCGCCGCCGGGGCGGTCACTTCGGAGGCGGTGCAGGAGGCCGTCGCCGCCGCGTCGGCGTACGTCGCCGCCGGCGGGGCCGCCGGGCTGGCCCGGGTCGGTCACGAGCAGATCGCGCGCCCGCCGGCCGCCGCCGAGGACCTCGTCGCCCGGGTACGCGCCGACGGTGGCACGGTGGTAGCCACCGGCGGCTGCTTCGACATCCTGCACGCCGGGCACGTGGCCACCCTCCAGGCCGCCCGCCGGCTCGGGGACTGCCTGATCGTCTGCCTGAACTCCGACCGCAGCGTCCGGGCGCTGAAGGGTCCGGAGCGCCCGCTGCACACCGAGGCGGACCGGGTCCGGGTGCTGGCCGCGCTGGACTGTGTGGACGCCGTGGTCGTCTTCGACGAGGCCACTCCGGCCACCGCGCTGGCCCGGCTGCGCCCCGACGTCTGGGTCAAGGGTGGCGACTACGCCGGCGACGGCGCCCCCGAACTGCCCGAGGCCGACCTCGTACACGGCTGGGGCGGCCGGGTGGTGACCGTGCCGTACCTGGCGGGGCGATCCACCACCGCCACCATCACCGCCGCGCGTGCGCGCGGCACCCGACTGGTCAAGGGAGCACGATGAGCAGGGATGTGAACGGAGCAGCGGTACTGGTCACGGGCGGTTCCAGTGGCCTCGGCGCGGCGGTGGTCGCCGCCGTAACCAAGACGGGCGGGCGGCCGTACGTGCTGGACCGGCAGGCGCCGGCCGACGGGGTGCCGTGGGTCGAGTGCGACCTGGCTGACACCCGGGCCGCCGAGGAGGCGACCCGGGACCTCGCCGAACGCCACGGCGGTCTGGACGCGGTGGTGACCGCCGCCGGGATGGACGTGCCCGGCAGGCTCGCCGACGTACCCCGGGACACCTGGGAGCGGATCGTCACGGTCGACCTGCTCGGCACCGTCGCGGTGGTCCGCGCCGCGCTGCCGTTTCTGGAGGCGGCCCACGGCAACGTCGTCACGGTCGCCTCGACGCTCGGGATCAGGGCGGTCAGCGACGCGACCGCGTACTGCGCGGCGAAGTTCGGGGTGGTCGGGTTCACCCGGGCCCTCGCCGCCGAGCTCGCCGGGAGGGTCGGCGTGACCCTGCTGATCCCCGGCGGGATGCGCACCGCGTTCTTCGACGACCGCGACGAGCAGTACAAGCCCGGGCCGGACGCCAACCTCAACGCCCCGGCCGACACCGCCGCCGCGGTCATGTTCGCCCTCTCCCAGCCACCCGGCTGCGCCGTCCGCGAGCTGGTGGTCTGCGCCGAGCGGGAAACCTCCTGGCCGTGATCCTCGTGCTCCGCGCCCTGGGGGTGGGCGACCTGGCCACAGCGGTGCCGGCGTTGCGCGCGCTGCGGGCCGCGTACCCGGACCAGGAGCTGACGCTGGCGGCGCCGGCCTGGCTCACGCCGCTGGCCGACCTGGTCGACGGGGTCGACCGGCTGGTCGAGGCGGACGGGTTGGGCGAGCTGGCCTGGCCCGGCGCGCCGCCGGAGTTGGCGGTCAACCTGCACGGGCGCGGCCCGCAGTCGCACCGGCTGCTCGCCGGTGCCCGCCCGCGCCGGCTGCTGGCCTTCGCCAACGCCGAGGCGGGTCACCTCGACGGCCCGCCGTGGTTCGCCGAGGAACACGAGGTCGACCGGTGGTGCCGCCTGCTCGCCTGGTACGGCATCCCCGCCGACCGTAGCGACCTGGCGCTGCGCCGCCCTGCGCCGGGCCGGATGCCGACCGGGGTGAGCGTCGTCCACCCGGGTGCGAAGGCGACGCAGCGGCGCTGGCCACCGGCCCGGTTCGCCGAGGTGGCCCGGACGCTCACCGACCGGGGCCACCGGGTGGTGGTGACCGGCAGCGCAGGTGAGCGCGACATCGCCGCGCGGGTGGCGGCGCTGGCCGGGTTGCCGGCCGGGGCGGTGCTGGCGGGGCGGACCGACCTCGGCGAGTTGGCCGCGTTGGTCGCCCACGCCCGGCTCGTGATCAGCGGTGACACCGGCATGGGGCACCTGGCCACCGGGTACGCCACCCCGTCGGTACTGCTCTTCGGACCGGTACCGCCCGCGCAGTGGGGGCCACCGCCGGACCGGCCCTGGCACCAGGCGCTCTGGGTGGGGCCGCGCGAGCCGGCCCGCGCGGGGGTGCACCCGGCGCTGGCCGAGTTGGACGTGCCGACGGTGCTGGCCGCCGTGGCGCGGGTGGAACGGGCCGCAGCGACCCGGCCCCGGTGGCTGGTCCGTCAGCCGGGCCGGACGGCGCACCCGCCGAGGCCGCGCAGGAGGCTCGTGTCCCGGCCCGCGCCCGACACCCTGTGGTTACCCAGCAGTAGCATCGCGGCGTAGGCTCGGGGGATGAGCGGGGAACCGGAGTACACCCAGGAGTTCGTCGATGTCGACGGCGCGCGGATCGGCGTGCAGGTCTATCCGGACCCGGCGGGGGTGCCCGACGCGCCGGTGGCGGTGATCTGGCCCGCGATGGGGGTGCGGGCGCGCTACTACCGCCCGTTCGCCGCCGCGCTGCGCGAGGCTGGGCTCGCCGTGGCCGTGGTCGACCTGCGCGGCACCGGCGCCAGCACACCCCGGCCCTCGCGCGCCTGCCGGTACGGCTACCCCGAGCTGGTCACCGACGTCGGTGCCGTTCTCGACGCGCTCAAGCCCCGGCTGGACGGCCGCACCCGACTACTGCTCGGGCACTCCCTCGGCGGGCAGGCGGCCGTGCTGCACCTCGCCGTACACGGCGCGGACGCGGTCGACGGGCTCGCCCTGCTCGCCGTCGGCGTGCCCTGGTGGCGCAGCTACCCGGGCGTCCGGGGATACGGCGTGCTGGCGTACACCCAGGGGATCGCGGCGGTGTCGGCTGCGCTCGGCGTCTGGCCCGGGTGGGGGTTCGGCGGACGGCAGGCCCGAGGGGTGATCCGCGACTGGGCGCACACCGCGCGCACCGGCCGGTTCCCGGCGCTGGACGGGGTGGATGCCGAGGCCGCGGTGCGGCGGCTGACCACGCCGGTGCTCGCGGTGAGCATGGACGACGACCAATACACCCCGCACGCCACGGTCGACCACCTCTGCGCCAAGCTCACCGCCGCACCGGTGACCCGGGCCCGCTACACCGTCGCCGAGGCCGGGGCCCCACTGGACCACTTCGTCTGGGTCCGGGCCGGCGTGCCGCTGGCCCGCCGGGTGGCCGACTTCACCGCCACCCTCACGCCCCGCGCCTGAGGCGCGCCGCCGGCCACGGTGGTCCGGCCGCGCTGCTGCCGTTCCCGGCGCCGGCCCCTGCCTCAACACCGGGGACGTCGTGGCGTTCGAGAGCCACGTGCCGCATCAGATTCGGAACAACGGGCCCGAACCGCTTCTCGCCATCTCCGTCTACTGGCTGCCGGAGAGTGCCTGACCGTGCCGGGCCCGGGTGCGTAGCCGGGCCGAGGATGGGTAAGCCGCTGCGCCCGAACACGGTGGAGGGGGATCAGATGTCCGAACGGCACACCGCGCTGCGTTCCATGCACGATCTGGGCCTGGCGGCCTGGTTCGGCGGCTCCCTGATGGGAGCGCTCGGCGTCAACGGGGCAGCGGCACGGATCAGCGACTCGACCCAGCGCATGCCGATCGCCTCGGCGGGTTGGTCCCGGTGGACGCCGGTCAACGCGGCGGCGATCGGGGCCCACCTGGCCGGCGCGGTCGGCGAACTCGCCACGGAGAGCCCACGCGTCCTCGCCCAACGCGGGGTGGGGCGGATGAGCGCGGTCAAGACGGCGCTCACCGTCGGCGCGCTGGCGGTGACCGGATACAGCCGGTTGCTCGGCATGCGACTGGAGAAGGCCGGCAACCCGCCGGTGGAGGGGATCACCGAACCCAACTACCAGACGCCCGGCGACGTGGCGTCCTGCCAGCGCAGGATGAAGGTGCTGCAGTGGACGATCCCGGCGTTGACCGGGGCGCTGGTGGTGGTGACCTCGTACATGAGCGAGCAGCAGAAGCCGGGTCAGGTGTTCCGGGGCCTGCTCGGTCGCGCGGGCGGGATGATGAGCGCGCCGAAGACGATGGGGAAGGTCGCCGCGATGGGTGCGGCGAAGCGCCGGATGGCGATGGCTGGCTGAGGTCGTTCCGGAAATGCCGGCGCGGCCCATCCGGCGCGGTTCGACGGCGGTCGCCGCGCCGGGGCCGGACGACCGGGAGGCACGACGAGCAGCGAGGTGGCCATGACGGGGGACGAGGCAGCGACGGACGGCAACGGACGCGGGCCACAGTCCGCGGGTCCCTGGGGCACCACGGACGGCTTCGACGCCGACCCGCCCTGGGGCGCGAGCGAGGATGATCCGATGGGCGAGGGAAGCGAGGAGACCGCGGTGCCGCAGGGACGGCGTGGCGACCGCCGGGCCGGGGCGCCGGCGGGGCCGTCGGGGCCGGCCGGGCGACACGGTTTCGGTCCGGTCGAGACGACGCCGGTTCCGGAGGCGGGGCCCGGCGCCCCTCCCGACCCCGCACCGGCCCGCCGCCCCTTCCCGGACGACACCGCAGGCGGCGACCTGGCCGACAACGCCCTGGAGGAGGCCACCGGGATGCACACGAGAGGGGTCAGTCGGGACTGACGCGAGTTTGGCGGGCCGTGCCCGGGGCAGGAGTCCCGGCATGGCCCGCTCGCATCTGGACGACACGCTCACCCTCATCGCCCAGGGATACGCCTGGCTGCCCAACCGGTTCCGGGAGGTCGGCGCAGACATCTACCCCACCCGGCTGGCCGGGCGGCGCGCGGTGGCGTTTCACGGCCCCGAGGCGGCCCGCTTCTTCTACGACGAACGGCACGTCCGCCGGCACGGGGCGCTCCCCGAGCCGGTGCTCAGCACGCTGTTCGGGCACCGCGCGGTGCACACTCTCGACGGCGACGCGCACCGGGTCCGCAAGGCGCTCTTCACCGGGCTGCTGGGCAGCGGCGACGTCGACGGGCTGGCCGCCCGGACCGAGGCGGCCTGGGACGTCGCCGCGAAGGGCTGGGCC
>NZ_SMKN01000285.1 GCF_004348675.1 Micromonospora sp. KC606
GGGTGGTGGTGGGCGGGGTTCCGCCGTTGCAGACAACACCGTTGAGGGTGAACGAGGCCGGCTTCGGGTTGCTGCTGCTCCACGCGCCGTTGAAGCCGATGCTCACCGTGCCGCCGGAGGCGACCGAGCCGTTGTACGACTCGTTGGTGGCGGTCACGTTCCGGCCGCTCTGCGACCACCTCGCCGACCAGCCCTGCTGCACCCGCTGACCCGCGTCGGGGAAGGTGAAGCCGAGGGTCCACGAGCTCAGCGGGTCACCGATGTTCCTGATGGTGACGTTGGCGGTGAAGCCGCCCTGCCACTGGCTCGTGGTGTAGTCGACGCTGCACTGGGTCGCAGCCTGGGCCGCGGTGACCGGGATGGTCACGAGCCCGCCCGCTACCAGGGCGCTCGCACCGGCGAGTGCGACCGCCCGGCGTCGGCCGGACAGGTTTCTCCACAGATTCATGCCACTGAACTCCTTGGGCGAGACCGGATCCGCGTGCGGCCCGGCGAAATGGCCCGGCGGACGGCCCTTGCGGACGGCCCACGGTGCCAACGGGAATTTCGGGGGGTGCGCCCGACCCGGGAACGGGCGTGGTGGTGGTGCCTTGACCGGTCGGGCAGGACCGGTCGGTGGCTACGTCGTCCGGTTCTCACCGGTGCCCTCGACGTCGGCCTACGCGGTGTGGCTCCCCGAACCGCGTGCAGCGATTCTTGCATGGGAGCGCTTCCATGGCAATGGTTCGATACGTGCCCGCGACCTGCCGGCGAAGACGAGACCTCCTGCCGATCGGGACATTCACCCTGCCAACCACTCTGGCTCGCGGCGCGACCCACAGTACGCGCGCCGGCATCAGCTGGTTGCCGAACCGACATAAGCCGCCTAGCACCCGTACCTCTCCGATCGACATCAAACTCCAAAACATGAATGTTCCCCCGGAACAGACGCGAAACGGTCTAACGTCGGTCATAGCTCGACTGACGTCGGGCTCGGGACGACAGAGATGGAGTGACGCAGGTCATGGCTAACAAGATGCTCGGAAAGGTCGTCGCGGGTGCCGCGCTCGGCGGCGCGTCCCTCCTGGTGCTCACGCCGGGGATGGCAATCGCGGACGGCACGCACCATCGCGGAGACCGTGAGGGCCGGGTCCACGCCAAGCCGCACGTGGCCAAGCCGGGCGAGACGGTCAAGTTTCTCGAGGTCTGCCCGCACCCGCAGGAGCACGCCTACGTCTGGTCAAAGGTCACCGGCAAGGTGAAGCTGAAGCCGGCCGAGGAGTCCGGCGGTGAGCACCGCGACTGGAAGGGCAAGGAGTCCGGCGGTGAGCACCGCGACTGGAAGGGCAAGGAGTCCGGCGGTGAGCACCGCGACTGGAAGGGCAAGGAGTCCGGCGGTGAGCACCGCGACTGGAAGGGCAAGGACGAAGGCTCTCGGGAGAAGGACAAGGGCGGCAGGCAGGGCAGGGACGAGCACCGCAAGAGCCCGACGCCGCAGCCTCCGGCCAACGGCGGCCAGCCGAACGGCACGGGTGGCGGGTTCGTCGCCGACGCCGGGGCGGAGCGCGACCGGAAGGCCCACGAGGAGCAGGGCGCCGAGGAGCGCGGCGGGCAGCACGAGCGGGAGTGGAAGGGCCAGGACTGGAGGGCCGAGGAGCACGACCAGGCTGCGGAGTCCGAGTCCGAGCGCGGCCACGGCTCGGAGGACCACCGGTACGGCACCGGGTCCGAGCGCGGCTCCGAGGGCCGCGAGCACAGCTGGAAGACCGGGGAGCACGACCGGGCAGCCGACTCCGAGCGCGGCCACGGCTCCGAGGGCCGTGAGAACGGCCAGCGCGGCCACGGCTCCGAGGGCCGTGAGAACGGCCAGCGCGGCCACGGCTCCGAGGGCCGCGAGAACGGCGAGCGCGGCCACGGCTCCGAGGGCCGTGAGAACGGCGAGCGCGGCGGCAAGAACGAGGACCGCGGCACCGGCACCGGCTCCGAGCGCGGCGGCAAGAGCCACGGCGGGTACGAGGACGACGCGGCTGGCGAGGAGCACGGCTGGAAGCACAAGAAGGACTTCGTCTACTACGGCGAGGGCCGGGTCGCCTCGGACGCCGCTCCGGGCCGGTACGAGCTCAAGGGCTCGTGCGGCGAGGGCGAACTGGTCGTCCTTCCCCGCGGGCACGTCGAAGGCGGTGACGGTGGCATGACCACCGGCGCCGACGGCGGCATGGCTCTCGGTGGGGCGAGCATGATCGGCGCGGCTGCCCTGGGTGGCATCGTGCTGATGCGCCGGCGTCGGGCCGATGGGCTCGTCTGACCGGACGACGACACGGGCCGGCGGCCGTCACGGGAGACCGTGGCGTGCCGCCGGCACGGCCGTCGTCGTCGCCCTGGCCATGGCGGGCGCCGGGATGGTCGGCCTGTCCCTGCGAACCGAACCCCCGCCCCGCCCACCGCAGCCGATCGGCCGGACGGCTCTGATGGAGCAGGCCGACCCGGACACCGCCGGCCACCTGCCGGGCGGGCGGACCACCGCCCGCGAGAGAGGCATGGCCCCCGCGCTGCCCCGCTCCGCTCCCACCGCCATCTCCATCCCCCGCATCGGGGTCGAGGCCGACGTCATGACACTCGGCACCAACCCGGATGGCACCGTTCAGGTGCCCTCGCTGGAGCAGGCCCACCGCGCCGGCTGGTACTCCCCCGGCGTCAGCCCCGGCGAGGCCGGCAACGCGGTGATCGTCGGGCACGTCGACTCGGCGAAGCTCGGCCCGGCCGTCTTCTTCTCACTCGGGTCGTTGACGAAGGGCGACACCATCACGGTGTCCCGGGCCGACGGCACACGGGCCACCTTCACCGTGGACGAGGTCCGGGCGTACCCGAAGGACGCCTTCCCCAGCGAGCTGGTCTACGGCCCGAGCGACGTCCCGGCGCTACGGGTCGTGACCTGTGGCGGGGTGTACGACCAGGCCGCCGCGGGCTACACCGACAACGTCATCGTCTTCGCCAGGATGACGTCCTGACGGCGTACGACGCGCCTCCGGCGGGAGACCGGAGGCGCGTCGGGCACGTCTCAGGCCGCGGCGGAGGTCCGCACCAGGGTGCGGATCTGGCGCAGCAGCACCGAGAGGGCCGCCAGGTCGGCGCGCGACTCGTCAAACTCCCCCATCGCCCGCCGGGCGCGGTGGATGGAGGTGGCGTTCGACTGCTCCCACTCGCGCACCCGGTCCTGCGCGGACAGGCTGTCCGGGGTGGAGTCGAGCACTTCGGCAGTGAGCGCGGCGAGCGCGGCGTACAGGTCGTAGCGCAGCGCCATCCGGGCCAGGGTCTGCCAGCGGTCCTCCCGGGGCAACAGGGAGATCTTGGACAGCAGGCTGTCCACCCGGAACAGGTCGGACAGGACGAAGTAGACCGAAGCCACCTCGTCGACGTCCCGGCCGCTCGCTGCCGCGGTCTCCACCACGTCCAGCAGGCCGAAGCTGTACATCAGCCGGGTGGCCTGCTCGGCCAGCCCGCGCGGCAGCCCACGTGCGGTCATCGTGTCGATGTGCGCGGCCAGCGACTCACGTTCGCGGCCGTGGAAGCGGGTCTCCAGATCCGGCAGGAGCCGGGCCACCCCGGACCGCAGCCGGTCGATCTCCGCCGGCACGTCGATCGGCGAGCGCCGGTTGGTGACCAGCCAGCGCACGGCACGGTCGAGCAGTCGCCGGGTGTCCAGGTAGACGCTGGTCTGCAACTCTGGCGAGATCTTGTTGTCCAGCGCCTCGACCGAGTCCCACACCTCCCGCAGCCCGAACACGTCACGCACCACCACGTACGCCCGGATCACGTCCGCCGGCGAGGCGGCCGTCTCCTCCACCACGCGGAAGACGAACGAGATGCCGCCCCGGTTGATCGCCTCGTTGACCAGCACCGTGGTCACGATGTCGCGGCGCAGCCGGTGCCGGGCCATCCGGTCGGCGAAGCGCTGCCGCATCGGCGAGGGGAAGTAGTTCACCAGGACGTCGGTCGTCCACTCCTCGTCGGCGAGCCCCTCGGCCAGGATCTCCCGCTCCAGGACGATCTTGACGTACGCCAGCAGCACCGCGAACTCCGGCGCGGTCAGCCCGGACTCGCCGCGGACCGCCAGCTCCTCGTCCGGCGGCAGCGCCTCCAGGGCCCGATCGAGCTGGCCCGCCCGCTCCAACTCGTTGACCATCCGGCGGTGCACCGGAAGCAGGGAACTCGCCTGGGCCTGGGCATTGTTGATCGCCCGCGCCTGGTCGTAGTTGTCCCGTAGTACCAGCTCGGCGACCTCGTCGGTCATCTCGGCGAGCAACTCGTCCCGCTCGGCGACGTCGAGCACCCCGTCGGCGACCGCCGTGTTGAGCAGGATCTTGATGTTCACCTCGTGGTCGGAGCAGTCCACCCCGGCCGCGTTGTCGATGAAGTCGGTGTAGATCCGGCCGCCCGCCAGGGCGTACTCGATCCGGCCGAGCTGGGTGCAGCCCAGGTTGCCGCCCTCGCCGACCACCCGGCAGCGCAGGTTCCTGCCGTCCACCCGGATCGCGTCGTTGGACTTGTCGCCCACCTCGGCGTTGGTCTGCGTGGATGCCTTCACGTAGGTGCCGATGCCGCCGTTCCAGAACAGGTCGACCGGCGCGGTGAGGATCGCCTTCATCAACTCCTGCGGCGACAGGCGCGTCACGTCGTCGTCGAGGCCGAGCACCGTGCGGACCTGCGGCGAGATCGGCACGGACTTGGCGGTACGCGGGTACACCCCGCCGCCGGCGGAGATCAGCTCCGGGTCGTAGTCCTCCCAGGACGACCGCGGCAGGTCGAACAGCCGCTTGCGCTCGTCCCACGAGGTGGCGGCGTCCGGGGCCGGGTCCAGGAAGATGTGCCGGTGGTCGAAGGCGGCCACCAGCCGGATGTGCCTCGACAGCAGCATCCCGTTGCCGAACACGTCGCCGGACATGTCGCCGACGCCGGCCACGGTGAAGTCCTGGGTCTGGGTGTCGTGGCCCAGCTCCCGGAAGTGCCGCTTGACGGACTCCCAGGCGCCCCGGGCGGTGATGCCCATCTTCTTGTGGTCGTACCCGGCGGAACCACCAGAGGCGAACGCGTCGCCGAGCCAGAACCGGTGCGCCGCGGAGATCTCGTTGGCGATGTCGGAGAAGGTCGCGGTGCCCTTGTCGGCCGCCACCACCAGGTACGGGTCGTCGCCGTCGTGCCGGACCACGTCGGTGGGCGGCACGATCTCCCCGGCGACGATGTTGTCGGTGACGTCGAGCATCGCCCCGACGAACTCCCTGTAGCAGGCGATCGCCTCGTCCCGGTCGCCCGGCTTCCGCTTCAGCACGAAGCCGCCCTTGGCCCCCACCGGCACGATCACGGCGTTCTTCACCATCTGCGCCTTGACCAGGCCGAGCACCTCGGTGCGGAAGTCCTCTCGCCGGTCGGACCAGCGCAGTCCGCCCCGGGCCACCGGCCCGAACCGCAGGTGCACACCCTCGAAGCGGGGCGAGTAGACGAAGATCTCGAACTTCGGCCGCGGCGCCGGCAGCTCCGGGATCGCCTGCGGGTCCAGCTTGAACGCGACGTACGACTTCGGCCGCCCGTCGGTGCGCTTCTGGTAGAAGCTGGTCCGCAGGGTGGCCTGGATCAGGGTCAGGTACGACCGCAGGATCCGGTCCTGGTCGAGGCTGGCCACCTCGTCCAGCGCCTCGCCAATCGCGGTGACCAGCTCACCGCTGCGCTCCCGACGCTGCTCGACGCTCGCCGCGCCCGGGGCGAACCGCACCTCGAAGAGCTCCACCAGCAGCGCCGCGATCCGCGGGTACGCGATGAAGGTGTGTTCCATGTACTCCTGCGAGAAGACCGTGCCGGCCTGGCGCAGGTACTTCGCGTACGCCCGCAGCACCACCGCCTGCCGCCAGGTGAGGCCGCCGCGCAGCACCAGCTCGTTGAAGCCGTCCACCTCGGCCTCGCCCCGCCAGGCCGCGGCGAAGGCGTTCTCCACGTGCGGACGCACCTCGGCCAACTCCTGGTGCCCCTCGGGCAGGCGCAGGCCGAAGTCGTACAGGAAGACCCGGCCGTCGATCCGGTCCACCTCGTACGGATGCTCGTCGACCACCCTGACTCCGAGGGAGTGCAGCACCGGCAGTACGGCGGAGAGCATCATCGGCTCGCCGTATCGGTAGACCTTGAACCGGACGTCCATGGTGTCGTCGACATCCGCGCCCCGTCCCCCGCC
>NZ_SMKN01000286.1 GCF_004348675.1 Micromonospora sp. KC606
ACCCCACACCCTCATGTGGCCGGTCCGCCCCCGCTCGGCCGTGTCGATCATGACGTTCGCGTCCACCGCGCGGCGTGTCGTGGACGCGAAATTTCATGATCAACCAATTGGAGGGGCGGGCGCGGTGAGGGCTTCGGTAAGGGCGGGTACCAGGAGGCGGAGCTGCCACTCGCGGGCGCCGAAGCTGCGCAGCGTCTCGGCCACCGTCTCCTCCGAGACCTCGTCGGGTGGCTGCCAGGCGAGGCGGCGGATCGAATCGGGGGAGATCAGGTTCTCCGGGGGGAGCCGGTGCTCGCCGGCGACCCGGACCACCACCTCCCGGCAACGGGCCAACCGTCCGGCCGCCACCGGATCCCGTTCCGCCCAGCGGTGCGGCGGGGGCGGCCCCTCCACCACCGGGCTCGCCGGCAGCGCGTCCTCCGGCAACTGCCGGGCGTCATCCAGGGCCGCCAACCAGGTACGCGCCAGCCGGCGCACCGACCGGCCGCCGAAGCCGGGCAGGGTGAGCAGGGTCTTCTCGTCCTTCGGGTCCAGTTCGGCGGCGGCGACGATCGCCGAGTCGGGCAGCACCCGCCCCGGGGCGGCGTCCCGCCGGGCGGCGATCTGGTCCCGCGCGTACCAGAGGGAACGGACCCGGGCCTGGGCGCGCGCCCCGCGTACCCGGTGGATGCCGGAGGTGCGCCGCCACGGCTCCGCGCGCGCCCGCGGCGGGCGCGCGCCGGTGCGCACCAGCGCGGCGAACTCCTCGGCCGCCCACTCCGACTTGCCCTGGCGGGTCAGCTCCTCGTCCAGGGCGTCGCGCAGGTCCACCAGCATCTCCACGTCCAGCGCGGCGTAGGTCAGCCAGGACTCCGGCAGCGGACGGGTCGACCAGTCCGCCGCCGAGTGGTGTTTCTCCAGGGTGTAGCCGAGCAACTGCTCGGTCAGCGCGGCCAGACCGACCCGCTCGAAGCCGGCCAGCCGGGCGGCCAACTCGGTGTCGAACAGCCGCCGGGGACGCAACCCCACCTCGGCGAGGCAGGCAAGATCCTGGCTGGCGGCGTGCAGCACCCACTCGGCGCCGGCGATCGCGGCGTCGAGCGCGGACAGGTCGGGCAGCGGTAGCGGGTCGATCAGTGCCGTGCCGGCGCCCTCGCGGCGTAGCTGCACGAGGTAGGCGCGCTGGCTGTAGCGGTAGCCCGAGGCGCGTTCGGCGTCCAGGGCCACCGGGCCGGTGCCCGCGGCGAAGCGGGCCACGACCTCGTCGAGATCGCTGGGATCGGCCACCGGTCGGGGTGTGCCGTCGCGGGGCGCGGTCAACGGCACGGGCCCGCCGGTGGGCTGCTCGGTCCCCGCGTCCTGCGGATCCGGCGTGGCCGAGGGTGGGGCGTCTCCCGTACGGCTTTCGGCGGCCCGACGGCGCAGGGGTGGTTCGTCGGTCACCTGACAACCCTAGTGCGCCGCGCGACCGGCGTGTGCGTAGCCGGTCCCGCGTGTGTCGGCGAGGTGTCCGGTCGGAGAACGAACGGTGACGGACACGCCGGTCGTCGGGGTGCCCGCCGCACGCCGAGCGGCGGGACCGACCGTGGCTGCGGCAGATCGCGGCTTCCGGGGTTCGTAGACACCCCCACCTGCCGCAGAAGAAGGCGAGCAAGGGGGCGGGGCGATCAAGAGGGCGGAAGCGATCAAAGGGGGTTGATCAAAGGGGTGCGGATCAGGCGGTGGCGGGGCGGCGTTCGGACAGCGCGGTCACCCCGGGTGGAGGCAGGCCAGCCGTTGAGGCCAGTAACGCGCACCAGGCCTCCAGGTGGGGGCCCAGGTCGTCGCCGAGCGGCGTCCACGAGGCCCGGATCTCGATGTCCCCCGCCGCGGGCGGGCCGGCGAGCTCGCCGAACCTCGTCGACAGTGTCTGGGTGATCGTCCCGCCGGCCGCGCGGTGCCGGGCGTCGTACGCCTCCAGCGCGTCGGTCAACCAGGTCCAGCCCACCCCGGGCAGCAGCGGATCGGCGGCGAGGTCGACCTCCAGCTCCGCTGTGACGTAGGTGACCAGCCGCAGGGTGCCCCGCCAGGCCTCGTGTCCGGCCGGGTCGTGCAGCAGCACCAGCCGCCCGGTGGCCACCTCCTCCTCGTCGCGCAGCACCGTCGCGGACAGGGCGAAGGCGTACGGGGCGAGCCGCTGGGGCGCGCCAACCTCCTCCAGCTCGATCTCGGCCCGGGGGATGACCGACCGCAGCCCGGCGACCGCGCGGGCAAAGGTCTCCGGGAGCGCGATCGGGGGGGCCATGCCGGCAGCCTATGCCGCCGTCGGCCCGCCCGTCCGGACGGCGCGCCGAGGGCCTGCGCGGACGACGCGCCGAGGGCCTGCGCGCACGACGCGCCGTGGAGTGGGTACGGATCCACCCGGCGCGCGGGGCCGCGCGGCCCCGGGCGAGGGTCACAAAAGGCGGCGCTGCCCGCTTCGGTCCCGCGGCCGCGTGGCACGATTGCCACGATGACCACCGACACCACGGGCACTGCCGCCCGAGACGGAGCAATCCGCCCCGGCGGGCCGGCTGACTCACCCTTCGTCCGGGCCTGCCGCCGCGAGCCCGGCCCCCACACCCCGGTCTGGTTCATGCGCCAGGCCGGCCGCTCGCTTCCCGAGTACCGCGAGATCCGGGCCAACGTGGGGATGCTGGAGTCCTGCCGGCAGCCCGAGCTGGTCGCCGAGATCACCCTCCAGCCGGTCCGCCGGCACGGGGTCGACGCCGCAATCCTGTTCAGCGACATCGTGGTTCCGGTCGCCGCGGCCGGCGTCGACCTGGACATCGTGGCCGGCACCGGCCCGGTGGTGGCCGATCCGGTGCGCACCGCCGCCGACGTCGAGCGGATCCGGCCGATCGGCCGCGACGAGGTGTCCTACGTGGACGAAGCGGTCCGGCTGCTCGTCACCGAGCTGGGCGACACCCCGCTCATCGGCTTCGCCGGCGCCCCGTTCACCCTGGCCAGCTACCTGGTCGAGGGCGGGCCCTCGCGTACCCACGCGAAGACCAAGGCGCTGATGTACGGCCAGCCGCAGCTGTGGCACGCGCTCTGTGCCCGGCTGGCGGAGGTCACGCTGGCCTTCCTGAAGGTCCAGGTCGACGCCGGGGTCTCCGCGGTGCAGCTCTTCGACTCCTGGGCCGGCGCGCTCTCCGAGGCTGACTACCGTCGCTACGTGCTGCCGCACTCGACGAACGTGCTCTCCGGGCTGGCCGACGCGGGCGTGCCCCGGATCCACTTCGGGGTGGGCACCGCCGAACTGCTCGGCGCCATGGGCGAGGCCGGCGCCGACGTCGTCGGGGTGGACTGGCGTACCCCGCTGGACATCGCCACCCGGCGGATCGGGTCGGACAAGGCGGTGCAGGGCAACCTCGACCCGACCGTGCTGCTCGCCCCCTGGCCGGTGGTGGAAACCGAGGTGCGGCGAATCCTGGCGCAGGGCCGCGTCGCCCCCGGCCACGTGTTCAACCTCGGTCACGGTGTCCTGCCGGAGACCGACCCCGACGTGCTGACCCGAGTGGTCGCGCTGGTGCACGAGGTGTCCGCGCGACCGACCGACTAGGGCGGGGCGACGATGCGGCAGCCCTGGCGGATCGCGGTGGTCGGCGGCGGCATCACCGGCCTGGCAGCCGCCGTCCGGTTACGCGACCTGGCCCCCGCCGGCACCCAAATCACCGTGTACGAGCAGTCCGGCGCGCTCGGCGGCAAGCTGCGTACCGGTGAGCTGGCCGGTACGACGGTGGAGCTGGGCGCCGAGTCGTTCCTCATGCGGGACCCGGCCACCGGCGGCGACTCCGCCGCGGTGGCCCTGGTCCACCGGCTGGGCCTGGCCGACCGGATCGTCCACCCGAGCGTGGGGCAGGCCGCGCTCGTGATCGACGCCGGGCTGCGCCCCATCCCGGGCGGCACGCTGATGGGCGTACCCGGGGATCCGTCGTCGGTGGCGGTGGTCGCCGAGGTGGACCCGGCGGCCGACCGGGACGCCGGTCGCCCGCTGCTCGGCCCGGACGAGGACGTCGCCGTCGGCGCGCTGGTCCGCTCCCGGCTCGGCGACCAGGTGGTGGACCGCCTGGTCGACCCGCTGCTGGGCGGGGTCTACGCCGGCCGCGCCGACGACCTGTCGCTGGCGACCACCATGCCCGCGCTGGCCCGCGCGTCGCGCGTCGCGCACACCCTGACCGGGGCGGTGCGGGCGGCCCAGGCCGCCGCCACGCGGACCGCGCCGGCCGGCGGCTCGCGCCCGATCTTCGGTACCCTGGCCGGCGGGATGGGCACGCTGGTCGAGACGGCCGCCCGGGCCAGCGGCGCGACGATCCGCCGCAACGCCGCGGTACGGGAGCTGAAGCCGACGGCCGACGGCTGGCGGCTGACCGTCGGCCCGACCCGCGACCCGGAGCACGTCGAGGTGGACGCTGTCGTGCTCACCGCGCCGGCCCGTCCCGCCGCCCGGCTGCTCGCCGACGCCGCCCCCGAGGTCGCCGCCACGGTCGGCCGGCTGGACTACGCCAGCGTCGCCCTGGTCACCCTCGCACTGCCCGAACCACGACTGCCGGCGCTCTCCGGGCTCCTGGTGCCGGCCACCGAGGGCCTGCTGGTCAAGGCCGCCACGTTCTTCACCACCAAGTGGGGACACCTGGCCCGGCCGGACGGGGTCGCGCTGGTCCGCGCCTCCGTCGGCCGGTACGGCGAGGAGGCGCAGCTCCAGCTCGCCGACACCGACCTGGTTGCCGCCACGCACCGGGAACTGTCGCGGGTGCTGGGGGTGGCGCTGCCCGCGCCGCTGGCCGGCCGCGTGCAGCGCTGGGGCGGGGCCCTGCCCCAGTACGCCCCGGGGCACCTCGACCGGCTCGCCGCCGCCCGGGCGGCGTTGCGTGCGCACCATCCGACGCTGGCCCTGGCCGGCGCCGGTCACGACGGGGTCGGCATCCCGGCCTGCGTCCGCTCCGGCGAGACAGCGGCCGGGGAGATCATCGAAGCACTGGGAGGATCGGGTCAATGACCGAGCAGAGCAACGCGGCCCGGCTCAAGGAGCTCAACGCCGCCATCCGCTACACCATGTGGTCGGTCTTCCGGGCCACCAGCCCGCTGCCGTCGCTGCGGGAGAACGTCACCGGCGAGGTCGAGGCCCTCTTCGAGGAGTTGGCCGGCAAGGACGTGGTGGTCCGCGGCGTGTACGACGTGGCCGGCCTGCGCGCCGACGCCGACGTGATGGTCTGGTGGCACTCCTCCTCCAGCGACGCGTTGCAGGACGCGTACCTGCGGCTGCGGCGGACCACGCTGGGGCGGGCGCTGACCCCGGTCTGGTCGCAGCTGGCGCTGCACCGGCCGGCCGAGTTCAACAAGAGCCACATCCCGGCGTTCCTGGCCGACGAGACGCCTCGCGGGTACCTCTGCGTCTACCCGTTCGTCCGCTCCTACGAGTGGTATCTGCTGCCGGACGCCGAGCGGCGTGAGTTGCTCGCCGAGCACGGGCAGATGGCCCGCGGCTACCCGGACGTGCGGGCCAACACGGTCGCCTCGTTCGCCCTGGGCGACTACGAGTGGATGCTCGCCTTCGAGGCCGACGAGCTGCACCGCATCGTCGACCTGATGCGCGACCTGCGCGCGTCCCGGGCCCGCCGGCACGTGCGCGAGGAGGTGCCGTTCTACACCGGGCGGCGGCGCGCGGTCGCCGACATCGTCAACGGCCTGGTCTGACTGTCCGGTGGGTGTCCCAGGCGCTGCGGGGCGGTTGAGCCGGCCGGGACCGTGTGGATGACGGCCCCGGCCGGGTGGTTCAGAAGGTCGCGGTACAGGACGGGGTCGGGTTGGCGCCGCTGCCGGAGCCGAGGAACCCGAAGGTCGCCTTCGCCCCGGCGCCCAGCGTGCCGTTGTAGCTGGCGTTCCTGGCGGTCACCGTGGACCCGCTGCTGGTGAGCGTGGCGTTCCAGGCCTGGGTGACCCGCTGGCCGCTGGCCAACGTCCAGGTGACCGTCCATCCGCGGATCGGGGTGCGGCCGGCGGTCACCTCGATGTCGCCCTGGAAGCCGCCGGACCACTGCCCGGCGGATCGGTAGGTGGCCGTACAGCCCGCTGCGGCCGGCGAGGTGGGGG
>NZ_SMKN01000287.1 GCF_004348675.1 Micromonospora sp. KC606
CTCCTAGGGTGGTGGTGTGGCCCGCAGCGTCTACCTGACCAGCGTGGGGTCCGGCGGGGGTAAGTCCACCATCGCCCTCGGCCTCGCGGAACTCCTCTCCCGACAGGTCGAACGGATCGGCGTGTTCCGGCCGCTCGTCAGCGACGCCGCGCCGGATCCGATTCTCGCCCTGCTCACCGACCGGTACCGGATCGACCTGCCGCAGCGGGCACTGAGCGGCGCCAGCTACGCCGAAGCCGCCGCGCTGGCCGCCGACGGCCGCCGGGAGGAGCTGATCTCCCGGATCGTCGAACGGTACCGGGACCTGGAACGCCGCTGCCCGGCCGTGGTCGTGGTGGGCAGCGACTTCGCCGACGGCGGAGACGGCGCGGCCCCCCGCGAGCTGGCCTTCAACGCCCGGCTCGCCACCGAGTTCGGCAGCGTGGTGGTCCCGGTGGTGGACGGCTTCGGGCAGTCGGCCGACGCGGTCGCGGCGACGGCGCGCGGGGCGTACCACGATCTGGTGGACCTGGGCGCGACGGTGCTGGCGGTGATCGCCAACCGCGTTCCCGGGCCGATGACCCTGCCCGAGCTGCCCGTCCCCGGGTACGCCATCCCGGAGGTGCCGGCGGTGTCGGCGCCGACGGTGGCCGAGGTGGCCTCGGCGCTCGGCGCCACCCTGCTGGCCGGGGACGACGCCGCGCTCGGCCGGGACGTGCTCGACTACGTGGTCGGCGCCGCGCACGTGCCGATCCTGCTCGACCACCTGACCGAGGGGGCGCTGGTCATCACCCCCGGCGACCGGGCGGACCTGTTGGTCGCGGCGAGCGCCGCGCACGTCGCCGGGCAGGTCCCGCTCGCCGGGGTGGTGCTCACCCTCGGCGAGCCGCCCGACCCCCGGGCGATGCGCCTGGTCGAGGGGCTCAACACCGGGTTCGCCGTGCTCTCGGTGCCCAGCGACAGCTACCACACGGTCGAGGCGTCCAGCCGGATCGAGGGTCGCCCCAGCCCGGCCAACCCGCGCAAGGTGGAGGCCGCCCTCGGCGCCTTCGAGCAGAACGTGGACACCGTGGACCTGGCCCGCCGGCTGCGGGTCAGCCGCTCCGAACGGGTCACCCCGCTGATGTTCGAGTACGACCTGATCGACCGGGCGCGGGCCACCGCCCGCCGGCTGGTGCTGCCCGAGGGGACCGATGAGCGGATCCTGCGCGCGACGGAGATCCTGCTCCGCCGGGGCGTGGCCGACCTGACCCTGCTCGGTCGCCCCGACGACGTCGCCCGGCGCATCCGGGAGCTCGGCGTCGACATCACCGGCGCCGAGGTGGTGGACCCGGCCACCAGCGGGTGGCGGGACGCCTTCGCCGAGAGGTACGCGGCCCTGCGCGCCCACCGGGGCGTCACCGTCGAGTTGGCACACGACATCGTGGCGCAGCCAAACTACTTCGGCACCATGATGGTGGCGACCGGGCACGCCGACGGCATGGTCTCCGGGGCCACCCACACCACGGCGGCCACCATCCGCCCCGCGTTCGAGATCATCCGCACGGTGCCGGGGGTGTCCGTGGCCTCCAGCGTCTTCTTCATGCTGCTGGCCGACCGGGTGCTGGTCTACGGCGACTGCGCGGTCAACCCCGACCCGGACGCCACCCAGCTCGCCGACATCGCGATCTCGTCGGCCGACACGACGGCCCGGTTCGGCATCGAGCCACGGGTGGCGATGCTGTCGTACTCGACCGGCGACTCGGGCTTCGGCGCGGACGTGGAGAAGGTCGCGGCGGCCACCGAGCTGGTCCGCGAGCGCCGGCCGGACCTGCTCGTCGAAGGGCCGATCCAGTACGACGCGGCGATCGACCCGCAGGTCGCGGCCACGAAACTGCCGGGCAGCCCGGTGGCGGGACGCGCCACGGTCTTCATCTTCCCGGACCTGAACACCGGCAACAACACGTACAAGGCGGTGCAGCGGTCGGCGGGCGCGGTGGCGGTCGGCCCGGTGATGCAGGGCCTGCGCCGGCCGGTGAACGACCTGTCCCGGGGCGCGACCGTCGCCGACATCGTCAACACCGTGGCGATCACCGCCATCCAGGCGGCCGGGTCGCCGGAGGAGGTCCCGTGACCGATCGGGTGCTGGTGCTCAACTGCGGGTCGTCGTCGGTGAAGTACCGGCTCTACGACGGCGAGACCATCCGGGACCGGGGCACCGTGGAACGGGTCGGCGAGCCGGGCGGCGGGCCCGCCGACCACGCCGCCGCCGTACGCGGGATCCTGGACCGCCTCGACCTCGCCGGGTTGCGCGCGGTCGGGCACCGGGTGGTGCACGGCGGCCGACGGTTCAGCGAGCCGGTGCTGGTCGACGACGAGGTCTTCGCCGCCATCGGCGACCTCGTGCCGCTCGCGCCGCTGCACAACCCGGCGAACCTGGCCGGGATCGAGGTGGCCCGCCGGGCGTTGCCGGACGTCCCGCAGGTCGCCGTCTTCGACACCGCGTTCCACCACACCCTGCCCGAGTCCGCCGCCACCTACGCGATCGACCGGGACACCGCCGAGCGGTACGGCATCCGCCGCTACGGCTTCCACGGCACCTCCCACGCGTACGTCTCGAAGCGCACCGCGGACCTGCTCGGCCGGCCGTACGCCGAGCTGCGCACCATCACCCTGCACCTGGGCAACGGGGCGAGCGCCTGCGCGGTCGACGGCGGTCGCAGCGTGGCCACCTCGATGGGCATGTCGCCGCTGGAGGGCCTCGTCATGGGCACCCGCAGCGGCGACCTGGACCCGGCGGTCGTCTTCCACCTGCGCCGCGAAGGCGGGATGGGGGTGGACGAGATCGACGACCTGCTCAACCACCGCAGCGGGCTGCTCGGCCTGACCGGCGTCAACGACATGCGTGAGGTGCTGGCCCGGCGGGCGGCCGGCGATCGGGCCGCCGGGCTCGCCTTCGACGTCTACTGCCGCCGGATCACCGGCTACGTGGGGGCGTACTACGCGCTGCTGGGGGTGGTGGACGCGGTCACCTTCACCGCGGGGGTGGGCGAGCACTCCGGCGAGGTCCGCGCGGCGTCGCTGGCCGGCCTGCAACGGCTCGGCATCCTCGTGGACCCGGACCGCAACGCCGGGTCCGGGGACCGGGTCGTCTCGCCGGACGGCGCGGAGGTCACCGTCTTCGTGATCGGCACCGACGAGGAGCGAGAGATCGCCCGGGAGGCCCGCGCGGTGGTCGCCGCGCGCCGCTGACACCACGACTGTCCCGGCCCGCTGCCTCCGTGCCCGGCCGGCGGTCCGCCCCGCCGGCCGTCCGCGCGGTGCTGGCCACGGTCAGCACCGGCCATCAGGGGCCGTGACCGCCGGCACGGCGGCGACCGGGGTCGCCGCCGCGCCGGCCACGGTCAGTCGGCGCAGGCCAGCCGGGCCGCCGCCCAGTCGCCGTGGTCGTTGCCGTTTCCGTCACCGCCGTCGGTGATCCGCAGTTCGAGCCGACGTCCGCCGGTCACGTCGACGGTGAGCGACTCCGCGCCGGCCGAGCCGGTCAGCACCCCGGTCCGCGCCCGCCGCTCGCCGTCGACCCAGACCTCGAAGACCACCGAACCGCCGGAGCCGGTCTCGTCGTCGACCCCCACGTCGGAGCGGAAGGAGGTGCAGCGGCCGGCCATGTCCAGGGAGACCACCGACGGCGCGTGCGCACCCAGCCCCTTGTCGTACCGGACGCCACCGATGGTGAGCGGTCGGCCGTCACCCCGGGGCTGCTCGGCGTTGCTGCGGTCCTTCTCCACCGGACCCCAGCCGTTGGCCTCGTCCACCCACGGCAGGTCGCTCAACCAGGCCGACCCGGCCGGCAGCGGGGTCCGTACGGTGGCCGTCGCGGTCACCGTGTCACGGAACCCGCCCCCGGAGGTGGCGGCGACCGTGGCGGTCAGCTGGTGCGACCCGAGGTCGGTGCCGGCCGGCGCGGTCACCTGGAACACCGCCGTTCCCGGCGTGCCGGCCGCCACCGTGCCCAGTTCGGCGGTGGCCGGGGTGACCGTCCAGCCGGCCGGGGCGGCCAGCGTCGCGGTGACCTCGCGCAGGCCGTCGGCGCACCGGGCGGAGACGGAGACCTCGACCCGCTCGGCGGCGCCGGCGGTGACCTCGCCGTCGGCGCGTACCGCCACGTCGGGCGGGCACGGGGCGGCGGCCTGCGAGTCGACCACGCCGCCGGCGCGCACCTCGGCTTCGGTGAGCGGGCGCAGCACCAGCTCCTGGTGGTGGCGGGCGGTCGGGGAGACCCGGAACGGGTTGAGCACGGAGTTCGGGGTCTCTCCCATGCCGGTCTCCTTGGCCGCCGCGTGCAGGGTCACCCAGCCGTCGTTGCGGACCAGCGGGAGCTGGTGGTCGTACTCGGCCCGGTCCAGGTCGTCGTACGGGGTGACGCTGACGTCGAGGTCGCCACCGACCAGCAGCCCCGACTGCTTCCCGTCGCTGAGGGTGGCCCAGGCGGCGTCGGTGTGGTTGCCGTACGCCTGCGGCCGGGAGTAGCGCACGTACTCCTGCTCCACGGTGGACTTCCAGACGCCCATCAGCGCGCCGGAGCGCCGGTCGTTGTACGTCTCGTGCGGGCCGCGCCCGTACCAGGCGAACCGGTCGAGGTCGTCGTTGACCTGGATGGCCACGCCGACGCGGGGCAGGTAGGGCAGCGAACCGGCCCGGGAGCCCCTGGCCTGCACGTCGTTGCTGAGCGTGATGGTGCCCCGGGCGTCGATCCGGTAGGTCTGCGTCTGGTCGAACGACAGCAGCGCCTCCGTGTCAGGCCCGGCCGAGGTCGACCGCACCCGGACGACCACCGCGCCGCCCTCGGTCGACGTCTCGAACCCGGTCACCGTGCTGCGCAGCCGGTCCAGCCCCACCTCGTGCCAGATCCGCCGGTCGTCGGTGCCCCAGCTGTAGGTCTCGTTGCTGGTCGGAGGGCGGTACACGTCGAGCTGCGGGCCGGCGCGCAGCAGTTCCCGGCCGTCGCCCCGCATCGAGGTGAGCAGCCCGGAGCGGGCGTCGAACCGGTAGCGCCAATCCTGGCCGGCGACGGTCAGTAGGTCCCCCTCACGGGTGGCCGCCGGGGCGGGTCCGGTCGGGGCGGGGCCGGGCAGCACGCCGGGCACCGTCCGGCCGCCGAGACTGAACTGGTCCTGCCCGACGATCCAGCCGCGCTTCGCCCACGCCACGTCGTGCCTGCTGGTCGCGACCAGGGTGAGGTGGCGCTGCCGGTCGTGCGGGTTGGCCGGTGCCGCGCCGAGATCCAGGTCGACGGTCTGGCCCGGGGTCAGGGTCAGGGTGCGGCTGCCGGAACGCAGCGTACGGTCGACCTCCTGCTGCGCCCACCTCAGCTCCACCCGGAGCGTGCCGGCCTGTTGCTCGTTGTGCACCCGCACCTTGCCGGCCGCCGCGTCGGTGGCGGTGAACCGGATCGGGGCGTGCGCCCAGGCCATCTCGTGGACCTCCGGCTGGAGGTAGCGGTCGGAGCCGACCAGGCCGTCGGTGCCGGAGAGGCTGAGCCCGAGGCTGAGGAAGTCGCCCTGGCGGTCGAACCGGTCGAAGTCGAGCGCGAGCGCCGCCCGGTCGACCGGGTCGGCGGCCAGGTCGGTGGCGGTGAGCGCGGCCGGGTAGATCCGTACGTCGTCGACGAGCCCCCGCCCGGTCCGGGTCCGCAGGCCGTCCTGCTGGGTCTCGGCGTCGCGCCCGACGTTCACCTCGTACAGCCCGGGGTCGATCGTGCCGGTGCGGGCGGCGGTGGCCACCTCCCGGCCGTCGATCAGCAGGCGCAGGGTGGCGCCGTCGTAGACGCCGGTGACCCGGTGCCAGTTGTCGTACCAGTCGGCGGGGACGTCGGCGGCGACGGTGGCCCGGCCGGCTCCGGCGCGTACGCCGAACTCGAGGGTGTCGGAGTCGCGCATCTGCAACCCGTACGACTGGCCCTTGGTGAGGATCGGGAAGCTGCCCGCCCACTGGCCGGGCTTCACCCAGGCGTCCAGGGTGAGCGCGGACCCGGTCACGTCGAGCCGCCGGTCCCGGAAAACGTCGACCCAGTCGTCCAGGCTGGACAGGCCGATCGCCTGGCCC
>NZ_SMKN01000288.1 GCF_004348675.1 Micromonospora sp. KC606
GCCCTGCCGCGTCGGGTACACGGTCAACGCGTGGAACACCGGCCTGACCGCCTCGATCACCATCACCAACACCGGCGCCAGCACGGTCAACGGCTGGATCCTCGGTTTCACGCTGCCGACCGGGCAGAGCATCACCAGCGGCTGGAACGCCACGTACACGCCGACCAGCGGCGCGGTGACCGCGCGTCACGTCTCCTACAACGGGAGCATCGCGCCGAACGCGTCGGTGAACATCGGCTTCCAGGCCAACCACACCGGCAACACCGCAAGGCCGACCTCGTTCACCCTGAACGGGACCGCCTGCACGGTCGCCTGATCCACCGCCCTGGGCCGTGGGCGGACGACGCGTCCACCACGGCCTCGGGCCGGGCTCTGGTCGCGGTCCAGATAAGAGCAACCGCTCCCCGGCCGCCCGCCCCGCCCGGGCCACGGCGACCGTGGGGCACGGGCAACGTCAGCGGCACCAGCGTCGCCACCCGGTCGTCACCGTGACGCCGTGCTCGCCGTGGTCTGGTCCCGCTCGACCAGCCGTCCGCGTCCGCCCCGGCGGTGCGCCGGCTCGGGCAACCGCAGGCGCAGTCGGCCGCTGCCGTCGTCGGTCACCTCGGCCGCGACGCCGTACACGTCACGCAGGAGCCGATCGGTGAGGACGTCCCGGGGCGGGCCGGCGGCGGCGACCGCGCCCCGGTGCAGGACGACCAGCCGGTCGCAGTACGCGGCGGCGAGTTCGATGTCGTGCAGGGCGGCGACGACGGTGACCCCCAGGCCGCAGACCAGGTCGAGCACCGCCAGTTGGTGGGCGAGGTCGAGGTGGTTGGTCGGCTCGTCGAGCAGCAACAACCGTGGCTGCTGGGCCAGGGCCCGGGCGAGGTGGGCACGCTGGCGTTCCCCGCCGGACAGGGTGGCCACGCGTCGGCCGTCGAGGTCGTCGAGGGAACATCGACGCAGGGCGTCGGTGACGACCTGATGGTCGTCCGCGCCGGCACCGCCGACGGCGGACTGGTGCGGCACCCGGCCCAGCGCGACCAGGTCGGCGACGGTGTGCTCAAGATCCACCGGCGTGTCCTGGGTGAGCACGGCCACGTGCCTGGCCACCTGCCGGGCGGGCTGGCGCCACACGTCCGTCCCGTCCAGCAGGACCGAACCGGCGGTGGGCCGGTTCCTGCGGTAGACGCACCGCAGCAGACTGGACTTGCCGCTGCCGTTGGGGCCGAGGAGCCCGACGATCTCGCCGGGTTCGACGGCGAGGTCGACGTCGCGCACGATCATCGCGCCGCGGGGCCCCCAGGAGACCCGGCGTAGGTCGAGGCGGGCCGGGGTCACGTGCGTGCCCTCCGCAGCAGGTACAGGAAGAAGGGGGCGCCCAGTAGCGCGGTGATGACGCTGATCGGCACCTCGTCCGGGTCGTTGACGGTGCGCGCGGCCAGGTCCACCCAGACCAGGAAGACCGCGCCGGCGAGGCCGGCGACCGGCAGGAGACGCCGGTGGTCGGGCCCGACCAGCAGCCGCATGGTGTGCGGGACGATGAGGGCGACGAAACCGATTCCGCCGGTGACGGAGACCAGGCTGGCGGTCACCAGGGCGCAGCCGACGATGAGGTGGCGGCGTACCCGCTCGCCGTCCACGCCGAGACTGGCGGCGGTGTCGTCGCCGAGCGTCAGCGCGTTCAGCCGGGTGATGTGGGTGACGAACCAGACGCCCGCCGCCGCCGTCACTGCGACCGCGACGGGCAGGTGCCCCCACTCGGTGCCGGCCAGCCCGCCGAGGGTCCAGTGCAGCGCGGAGCGCACGTCCCGGTCCGGTGTGGTCAGCACGACGTACTGGGTGACGGCCTCGCACAGCGCGGCGACGGCGACGCCGGCCAGGATCAACCGGACGGTGCTGGCGCGACCGAGGGCGAGGACGACGGCGAAGGCGGCGATCGCGCCGGTGAACGCGCCGGCCGGCACCGAGACGACGGCGAGCGGAGACAGGCCGATCAGCATCACGCTGACGGCGCCCAGGGACGCGCCGGAGGTGACCCCGATGAGGTACGGGTCGGCGAGCGGGTTGCGCAGGACGGCCTGGAGCACGGCGCCGACCAGGGCGAGCCCGGCGCCGGTGACGGCGCCCAGGAGGACGCGCGGCAGGCGGATGCCCCAGACGATCGCCCGGTCCGGGCCGATGATGCCGGCGCCGTCGGCGAGGCCGAGTTCGTGGCCGATGACGTGCCACACGACGTCGAGGGGGATGGCGACGGGGCCGAGGCTGACAGCGGCGGCGACCGAGGCGAGGAGCGCGACGGTCAGCAGGGTGAGCCATCCGGTGAGCGGGAGCCGGAAGGCCCCCGCCCTGGCCCGGACGACCACGGCGGGGGCGGCGGTACGGGTGGTCACTCAGCCGAGCCCGGCGACGATGGTCCGCAGGGCCCGGCCGGAGCGCAGCCCCGGCTGGTTGTCGTTGACCGGGACGACGATGAATTGCTTCTGCTTGACGGCGGTGACGCCCTGGATCGGCGGGTAGCTGGTCAGGAAGGCGATCGCCGCGTCGGCGGGCTCGAATGCCTGGTCCTCGATCAGGATCGCGTCCGGGTCGCGCTTGACCAGTTCCTCCCAGTTGACCTGGCCGTATCCGGTGACCTCCGGAAAGGCGTTGCTGGCGCCGGCCCGGCGCAACAGGTCGTCCACCAGTGAGTGCGTCCCGGGCGTCGTCGGCTTGTCCTTGCCGCCGGAGTAGACGAACACCGTCGGGTTGCCGGACACCGGTTTGACGGCGTCGACCTCGCCGCGCAGCTTCGTGACCACCGCGTCGGCCTTGTCCGCCGCGCCGAGCAGGTCGCCGAGGTTCTTCAGGTCGGCGTAGGTGTCCTCCAGCGTGGCCTTGTGGCCCTGGCAGGCACCCGACAGCAGGTACGAGTTGACGCCCTCCCCGGCGAGCTTCGCCCGGTCACCGAGGGCCTTGGGCCCGTAGTCGTCGGGGTAGGCGCTGACCACGAGTTCGGGACGGGCGGCGAGCACGGTCTCCTTCGACGGTGGGGGGAACGCCTTCTTGGCGATGATGGCCACCCCCTGCATGTCGCCGGCGTACTCGGGCAGCAGTTCACCCGGGGCGACGGTGCCGACCAGGCGCTCGCGCTGGCCCAGCGACAGGACCAACTCAGTCGCCGGGGTGCTGGAGGTGACGATGCGCTGCGGCGTCTGCCGGTAGGTGTACTGCTGGCCGCAGTTGGTGACGGTCTTCGGCCCGGGGGCGTCGCCGGCCCCGGCGGTGGTCGACTCGGCGGGTCCGCCGCAGGCGACCAGGGTGAAGGACAACGCCCCTGCGATGAGCGTTCTTCTCATTGGTGTTGTTTTCCTCTCGTGGGAACGGCGGGCTGGCGCGGTGGGCGGTGCCGGGTGTGTGGTGGGCCAGGTCGCTGCCGGTCAGACATGGGGCACCGGAAGGAGGCAGGGGCGGTCGGGCAGGGGTTCGACGCCCGCGCCGAGGAACGGGAAGGCGGCCGGCGCCGTGGACCGCAGGCCGGGCACGAGGACGCGGACGACGGTGTGACCGAGCGCGGCGACGTCCGCGGTGGTGAGATCCACGGTGAGCACGGCGAGGTCATGGGCGGCGAGAGCCGCGTCCAGGTCGCGACCGGCGGCGGCCCAGCCGTGGTGCTCCGGGACGGGATCACCGCCGGCGAGCCGGCGGGTGACCGCCCCGGCTACGCGGGGGTCGGCGAGCAGCTGCGCGTGGCAGACGATGTCGGTGGCGTCGGACAGGTCGGGGGCGTACGAATCGGCGTAGCGGCGGTCCGCCCGGTGTGGCCGCAGCGGCTGCCAGTCCAGGGCCCCGTCGGCGACCAGCCGGACCGTCCGCAGGCTCTGGCACGCCTCGGCGGCGGCCTTGCCGGCGGCGGAGGTGGCGTCCGCGGCGAGCGCGCAGCCGACGCCGAGCAGCCCGTCGTGGTCCTCGGTCACGGCCAGCACGACGGGTGCGGACAGCAGGTTCGGCACGGCCCGCAGCGTCCCGGGAAAGCCGGGAACGGCGTGTCTCAGCAGCGGGAACCGGGTGCCGGCGTGCCAGCAGGTGGCCAGGGCGTGGCGTTCGACGACCTCGGCCAGCGCGGCGGCGCGGGCCCGCGCCCACGTGCGGCCGGCCGCGATCCCGGCCGCGACGGGCAGGTGGGGCGCCGGCCCGGTGGCCGGTGGGGAAAGCGAGCACAGCGACGCCGGCGCCCAGACCCGCGCCCGGTGTCCGTCCGTGCCGGCGACCCAGGCGATCCGGTCGTCCCGGTCCAGGCCGGTGAACGGCACGTGCTGGTCCGGGCGGTACAGGACGAGCAGCCGCGGGTCGACCGCGAGGTGGCCGCCCGCGGTCAGGCCGTGCCAGGTGTCGACCGTGGCGGGCCGTGGGGTGCGATGCCCGCAGTAGCGTTCCATCGCCTCGCCCAGGGCGGCGGCGGTCGCGGCGTCCGGGCAGGTCCACGACGACCCGGACACGGTGGGTCGCCCGCCGGCCGGACCCAGCCAGGCGAGGTCGGCGTGCGTGACGTGCAGGCCGACCGGCAGGCGTTCGTGGTGCAGCGCGGTGACGAGGCCGGTACGCCGGTCGGTGATCATGTGTGCGGGAGTGGGACGCGGTTGACGTCCGCCTCGGGCAGCGGTGTCGCACGCAGACCGAGTCGGACGGGGTCGGTGTAGAGCCGGCTCCCGCCGAGGAACGGGTAGGCCGCCGGCGGGTTGCCGTAGGCGCCGGGGGCCACCACCCGCACCACGAAGACCCCGGCGGTCGCGGCGTCCGGTGTCGTCACGTCCACGGCGACCGCCTCGATGCCCTGGGCGGCCAGCCGACGCAGGTAGGCGGCCCGGATGTCGCCGTCGAGGTGCGGCAGGTCGTCGAGCCCGACCAGCTCGTCACCGCCGGTGATCGGGTGCAGGTGCGCGCGCATGGCCGGGTCGAGCCAGAGCTGGCCGTGGCAGCCGAGGTCCACCACGTCGGCCCAGTCCGGCCGGTACGAGCGGGCGTAGCACCGGTCGGCGCGCCAGGGGTGGAAGATGGTGCCGTCGATGAGCCCGGTCCGGGCCGCCCGCCAGATCTCGCCGTCCGGGTCGAGCAGGCCGACGGCGTACCGGCGCAGGGTGACCGCCTCGGCGAGGGCCTTGGCGACCGCCGACGCCGGTGCGGGCCGGGCGGCGACGCCGATGGCGGTGATCCGCAGCTCGGGGTCGTCGAGCAGCACCCCGATGACGGGGACGTCGAACACGGTCGGAATGGCGATCACCCGGTAGCGGATGTCGGCCGGGGTGCCGGCGGCCCGGGCCCAGCCCGGGCCCCGTTCCGGGTCCGGCACCAGCAGGCGGGACAGCGCCGGGTGGGCCACGTCGACCGGGCGGGCGGCAAGCGCGTTGGCCCACCAGATCACCGTGGCGTCCCGTTCGATCACCTCCTCCAGCGCGGCGGTCTCCGCGGCGGTACGGGTGGGCCCGGCCGCCAGCCCGGACAGCATCGAGAAGTTGGTACGCGGTTCGTCCTGCCGGGGCGGTATCAGCCAGTTGACGTAGACCAGAGACGCCGGCACGGCCGTCGGTGCGCCGTCCGACAGGGCGTAGCCGGCCGTCCACAGCGCCTCCACGTCCGAGGTGAAGGGCTCGAACGGGAAGTCGGGTTGCGCGTACTGGGCCGGCGAGTGCAGCGCCAACGCGGTCGGGTCGACGGCGCGGTCTCCCCTGGCGGCCAGCTGCCGGTAGCTGGCCCGGCGCAGCCCGGCGGGCACGAAGTTGCCGCAGTAGCGTTCGACGGCCTCACCGACGGCGGACCGGCGGGCCTGCTCGGGGTCGGCGAACGCGGTGCCGGTGGCGACCCGGTCGGCCGGCCAGGGCAGGTGGCGCATCATGTCGGCCACGTCCGCGACCACGATGTCCAGGCCGGACGGCCACCACTGCTCGACGGGCAGCCGGACGGTGCCCCGCACGACGCCGGTGCGGGTGTCGATCAGCGCGTCCACGGCTGGCTCTCCTTGGGTGTGGGCGTGTGCAGCGCCAGCGTGTCGATGGTGAGC
>NZ_SMKN01000289.1 GCF_004348675.1 Micromonospora sp. KC606
GCGTCGGCCCCACCACCGCCTGCCGCCCCGCCAGCGTCTCCGACAGCGGGAGACGGGCCGTGCGGGGGCCGGCGCGCAGCAGTAGCACCGCGTCGTGCCGCCGCTCGATCACCAGCCCGTCGGCACCGTACCGGAACCGCGCGTCGCGCACCTGGTCGGGCGGCAACAGGACAGGCACCACCTCGTCGAGCACCGCCCACCCGATCCGCGACGCCGCCGCCTCGACCGCGCTGGGCATGCCGTCGCCGCGCAGGAGCAGCTCGGCGAACTGGTGCCGGCGGCGGTCCCCCTCCCCCGCCTGCTCACGTAACTGCAGGGCGTACCCGTCGGTGCTCGCCGCGGTGAGCTCGTCGACGTACGCGCTGATCGCGTCGGACAGGTCGATCAGCTCACCGGTGTCGACCGGCCGCAACCGCGCCAGTGACTCCGACGCCAGCCGCAGCATCAGCCGCGCCGCCATCCGCAACGCCGCCAGCAGCGCCTCCGGTCCCCGGTCCTCACGCGCCTCGGCCGCGCCGAGGGCGACGAAGACCTCCCGGAACCGGGGCGGCAGCGCGGGCTCGTCGGTGCCGACCAGGTCCAGAAAGCGTTCGAGCGCGACCTGCACCGCCGTGCGGACGTCCCGTTCGAACTTAACCGCCTTGATGGTGGCGAAGGCCGGCGTCGCCTCGGTGACCGCGACCGCGACCGCCCCGACGGTCGCGGGCAGGTGCGGGCGCATCGCGGTGGACAGGTCGGCGGGCAGACGCCGCCACGGGGTCGCGGTCACCGCGGGATTCTGTCACGCCGTGATAGATCCGGCCGGCAATCTCGCTGTCGCGGGGACGGTGATTCGATCCGGCTGTCCGGCGACGATGGGCACCACCCCCGTGGAGCGAGGAGAGCGTCGTGAAGCATCGCATGTCCCGCCAGCACGTCGTCGACATGTGCCGGACCATGCTCGACCGGGGCTACCTCAAGGCCACCGAGGGCAACGTCTCGGTGCGCATTCCCGGGCACCGGCTCTACGCGGTCACGCCGAGCAACTACGACTACGACCGGATGCGCGTCGAGGACATCTGCATCGTCGACTTCGACGGCCGGCACGTGCCCGACGACTCCGGCGCCGGCCTGGCACCGTCGATCGAGTGCGGGATGCACGCCAACATCTACCGGGAACGGCCCGACGTCAACGCGATCGTGCACACCCACCAGCCGTACGCCTCCGCGCTGGCGTTCCTCCGCAAACCGATCCCGGCCCTCACCGACGAGCAGGTGCGCTTCCTCGGCAAGCGGGTCGCGATCGTCGACTACGCCCCGTCCGGGACCGGCTTCCTCGCCAAGAACGTGCAGAAGAAGGTGGCCGGCGGGGACAACGCCTTCATCATCGCCAACCACGGCATCGTCGCCCTCGGCACCGACCCCGACCGGGCGGTGTTCAACATGGCGCTGCTGGAGAAGGTCTCCATCGCCTATCTGCTGGCCCTGACCACCGAGGCCGGCAGGGTCTACACCATCCCCGCCCCGATCCGCGAGATCGCGTTCGGCAAGCTACGCGCCGACGAGAAGCGCATCGCGGCCCAGATCACCAAGGCGGTCGAGCCGCTGCGGGTGCCCGCCGGCGAGGAACTGCCCAGCGCCGATGCCGCCGCCGAGATCGCCACCACCGGTGGGGCCGCCGCCGTCGACGCCGCACCAAACAAGCCCGGCGCCGAGTCGGCCCGCCTCGGGTACGCCATCAGCGAGTACCCCGACGTCCCCGACGTCATGCGCCGACTCAAGGCACTGGTCGCCCAGCCGGTGCGCGGGCTGCGCCACGACGCGCTGCTCGACGTGCTCAACCACTTCGACACCAAATGCCGGGCCAGCAAGGAGATCACCGACCGCGCCAAGCGGCGCATCCCCGGCGGGGTGCAGCACAACCTGGCGTTCAACTACCCGTTCCCGCTCGCCATCGACAAGGCCGAGGGCGCCCACCTGGTCGACCGCGACGGCAACGTCTACATCGACTTCCTCCAGGCCGGCGGCCCGACCATCCTGGGCAGCAACTACGGGCCGGTCAACGAGCAGGTCGCCGAGGTCGTCCGTGCATCCGGCCCGGTCACCGGCCTGTTCCACGAGTACGAGCTCAAACTCGCCGAGATCATCCACCGGTACATGCCGCACATCGAGATGTACCGGGCCCTCGGCTCCGGCACCGAGGCGGTGATGGCCGCCGTACGCGGCGCGCGCGCCTTCACCGGCAAGAAGACGGTGATCAAGCTGGGCGGCGCGTACCACGGATGGTCCGACACCATGGTGTACGGGCTACGAGTGCCCGGCACCTACCGGATGAACGCCAAGGGCATCCCCTTCGGGGCCACCAGCCGCACCCGGGAGGCATTCCCGCACGACCTGGGCCAGCTCAAGCGCAAACTGATCGAGAACCGGCTGCGCGGCGGCACCGCCGCGGTCGTCGTCGAACCCGTCGGCCCGGAGTCCGGCACCCGCCCGGTGCCCCGCGACTACAATGCCAAGGTCCGCGAACTGTGCGACGAGTTCGGCGCACTGCTGATCTTCGACGAGGTGGTCACCGGTTTCCGGCTCGGCCTCGGGGGCGCCGCCGGCTACTTCGGCGTCACCCCCGACCTGACCGTCCTCGGCAAAGCCGTCTCCGGCGGCTACCCGATGGCCGGCGGCGTCGGCGGCCGGGCTGACATCATGGCCGTCTTCGGCTCCGGCCTCGACGGCAAGAGCGGCGCCCACATCCAGGTCGGCGGCACCCTCTCGGCCAACCCACTGTCCTGCGCGGCCGGCTACTTCGCCATCCAGGAGATGGCCCGCACCAACGCCCCCGTCATCGCCGGCCGCGCCGGCGACCGCCTCACCCGCGGCCTGCAACGCCTCATCGACCGGTACGGTCTGCCGTACGTCGCGTACAACCAGGGGTCGATCGTGCACCTGGAGTGCAGCGGCGTCATGCTGCTGGACATGCGCAACCCGCTGAAACTGCTCAGGGAGAACAAGGCCCGCAAGCGGCTGATGGAGCAGATGGGCGCCGCGTACGCCGCCCACGGCATCATCACCCTCGCCGGCTCCCGGATGTACACCTCGCTGGCCGACACCGACGAGGTCATCGACGACGCGCTCGACCGGTTCGACCGGGTGTTCGCCCTCGTCGAGGGAGTCTGACCGGTGGGCGGCAGCGCACCCCAGGTTCTGGCGATCGACCTCGGCACCTCCGGGATGAAGGCCGCTCTGGTCGCCGCCGACGGCACGGTCACCGGCTGGGCCGAACGGGCCGTCCCGCTGCGGGTGCTGCCCGGCGGCGGCGCCGAACAGGATCCCCTCGCGTGGTGGGACGCCCTCGGGCAGGTCGTCGCCGATCTCGGCCGCGCCCACCCCGAGCAGATGCGGGCGGTCACCACCGTGTGCGCCTCGACCCAGGGCGAGGGGACCATCGCCGTCGGCGCCGACGGGGAGCCGCTGACCGCCTGCATCAGCTGGCTCGACATGCGCGGGGCACCGCACCTGCGCCGGCAGTTCGGCGGCTTCCCCGCGTACCAGGGAATGTCGGTGCGCCGGATCGTCCGATGGTTGCGCCTCACCGGGGGGATGCCGTCGGTGACCGGCAAGGATCCCGCCGCCCACATGCTGCTGGTGCGTGACGAGATGCCGGCGGTGTACGAACGGACCGCGTCGTTCCTCAACGTGCTCGACTGGATCAACCTGAAGCTGACCGGACGCACCGTGGCGACGGTCGACTCCATCCTGACCTCGTGGGTCACCGACAACCGTCGGCCCGGCGACATCCGCTACGCCCCGGCCCTGGTCGCCGACTGCGGCATCGACCGGGACAAGCTACCCCCGATCGTGGCCTGCACCGAGGTGATCGGCACGCTCGCCCCGGCCGCCGCCGCCCACCTGGGGCTGCCCAGGTCCGTGCAGGTCGTCGCCGGCGCCATCGACAACACCGCCGCCGCGATCGGCGCCGGCACCACCGGCGACAACGAACCCCACCTCTACCTCGGCACCTCGTCGTGGATCGCCGCCCACGTTCCTGGCAAGAAGACCGACGTCGTCGCCGGCATCGCCTCCGTACCGTGCGCCATTCCGAACCGCTACCTGATGACCGCCCTCCAGGCCACCGCCGGGGCCAACCTCACCTGGCTGCGCGACAAGATCGTCGAGTACGACGACCCGCTGCTCAGCGCTGGGCACCTCACCCGCGACGAGGGGTCCATCTTCGACGCCTTCGACAAGATCATTCCGACCGTACCGCCGGGTGCCAACGGGGTGCTCTACACCCCCTGGCTCTACGGCGAACGCGCCCCCGTCGACGACCCGCACCTGCGAGCCGCCTTCCTCAACATCTCCCTCGACACCAATCGCTCCGACCTGCTGCGCGCGGTCTTCGAGGGCGTCGCGCTCAACACCCGCTGGCTCGCCCGGGCGGTGGACCGATTCCTCGGCGCGCCTGTCACCTCGATGGCGATCACCGGCGGCGGGGCACTGTCGGACTCGTGGTGCCAGATCTTCGCGGACGTGCTCGGCATCGAGATCCGGCGCGACTCCCAACCCCTCGCGGTCAACGCCCGCGGTGCGGGCTGGATCGGTGCCGTCGGCACCGGCATGCTCTCCTTCGCCGACATCCCCAACCTGATGCGCAGCGACCAGATCTTCGAACCGACGGCCGCCCACCGTGCCACCTACGACGAGATCTTCGGCACCTACCAGGACCTGCACAAGCGGCTGGCCCCGGTCTACCGGCGCCTGCACCGTCGATGAACCGGGGTACCCCGTCCCCCGGCGCGTTTGGTCCGCTCCGCTCGCCGCAGCTCGTGGTGTCCCCGACACCGGACGCCACAATTCGCGGCCTCAGAGAGGGCCGGTGGCCGGTCACCGGTCGCGTCGGGCCACCACCGGCACGGCCACCCGTCAGGCCAGGAACGCCATCAGCGCCCGGACGAAGCCGTCGGGGTCGTCAAGCCACGGCTGGTGTCCGCAGCGCGGCAGCACCACCGACTCACCACGCGGGAACAGCGAAGTGAACTCGGCGGCCCGCTCCGGCGGGAGCGCCACGTCGTACTCCCCCGCGACGAGCAATACTGGTGCCTCAAGACCGGCCAGCGCGGAGCGGACCGTGCCCGGATCGGCGGCAGAGTCGGAGTAATAGACCACCGCCGCCTCCGCGTTCTTCGCCTTCGCCTGCCGGGCGACCTCAGCCCGGCTGACGTCGTCCCACCGCCCCCAGGTGAACGGGGTGATCGCCGCCCAGTTGTCGGCCGTGGCCTGGCCCGCCCAGATCCGCTGCAACGCGGCGAAGGCCTCCGGGAACCAGGGCTCGCTCCGGCGCATCTCGGCCACCTCCCGCCGATCCCGTTCGGTGACCTCCAGGCCGACCGTGATCGGGCTGGGAGTGACCAGAACCAGGGCACCGACCCGATCGGGGTGACGGGCGGCGTACAGCAGGGCGAGGCTCGCGCCTGCGGAGTGCCCCAGCAGGTCAAGCCGGTCCAGCCCGAGCGCCACGCGCAGCGCCTCGACGTCGGTGACCTGCCGGTCGCACTGGTAGGTCACCAGATCCCCCGGGAACGCGGAGGCCCCGGTGCCCCGCAGGTCCAGCCGCACCAACGACCGGTACGCGGACAAACCGCCCAGGTCACCGAGGTAGGCCGACGCCTGCATCGGACCACCCGGCAGGCAGACCAACGGGGCGCCCGCCCCGGTCCGGTGGTAAGCAAGCCGGGTGCCGTCAACGCCGTCGAAGGTTTCCATGCGGAAGATCGTACGGACTGCGCGTCCGACAGGCGGGCCGTGAATGCGCAGCTCTCGCTTCCGATCCTCGGCGAAAACGCATTCAGGGCCACTCCCCGGATCGGGGGTGGCCCTGAATGAATGATTGTCCGGCGGTGTCCTACTCTCCCACACCCTCCCGAGTGCAGTACCATCGGCGCTGGAGGGCTTAGCTTCCGGGTTCGGAATGTGACCGGGCGTTTCCCCTCCGCCATGACCGCCGTAACTCTA
>NZ_SMKN01000028.1 GCF_004348675.1 Micromonospora sp. KC606
ACCCCCACCAACCGGCCCCCAACGAGCCCGCCGGGCCCTCCGGAGGCCGCGTTCCGCGCCCAGGAGGAGGCGAAGGCGACCGACGGGCACGCCCGGATGGCGGGCACGGTTTGCGGCATGTTGCGGTGTCCGACGTAAGGGACACCGCAACATGCCGAGCCTCGCGGTCGGACCATGGGGGACACGGCCGGACATGCCTCTGCACAGCGGGCGTCCGGACCGGGTAGGCTGTCGGCGCGTCCCCCGAAGGACGCACGCGGGCGTAGCTCAATGGCAGAGCTTCAGTCTTCCAAACTGACGGTGCGGGTTCGATTCCCGTCGCCCGCTCCACACCTTCCGGCCCAGGTCAGAGGCTATATCCCCCGATCCTGGGCCAGCCGGCCACTCCCCCGCTTTGATCTTGCGGGCCATCCGTGGGCCACTAGCTGCTCTGGCCGCCCTTGCGTCCGGACTTCCGGGCGATTCGCTGGTCCATTGCCGAGGCAATCTCGCGGTCCCGTTCGTTGGTCGCGTGCTGGTAGATCAATGCGGGGCGCATGCTCGCGTGCCCATCCGGTGCATCAGCTCCCGAGTGCTGGCACCGGAAGCGGCGGCGAGGGTGTTGCCCGTGTGGCGCAGGTCATGGAAGTGGAAGCCCGATAGGCCAAGCGCTGCAACCGTCTGCGTCCACTTAACCGCCCGCCCAAAGTTGCCGGAACGCAACAGCGCGCCCTTGTCCCCGGTGAAGACCAGGGCGTCAGCGTCGGCGGCGGTGAATTCGTCCAGGTGCACCCGGAGGACATCCACGGCGGCGGCCGGCAAGGCCGCGACCCGCACTCCGGCAGCCGACTTGGAAGGACCAAACTCCAAGTGACTGCGCAGGGCAGCAAGCTTGCGGGCAACACGGACGGTGGCGGCGTCGAGGTCGATGTCCTGACGGCGCAGCGCGGCCAGCTCGCCCCATCGCAGGCCAGAGAACGCCGCCAGCAGGATCAGCGCCGAGTACCGAGCCGGCACTGCGGCGGCCAGGGCGTACACCTGGGCGACGGTCGGGGTAGGCCGCTCCGGCGTGTGGTATTGGTCGTTGCCCTTGATCCGACACGGGTTCTGCCGAATGATCTCGTCCTCACGAACCGCCGTGTTGAGGATGGCCCGCAGCAGCGCGTACGCAAGGCGGCCCGCAAAGCGGGCCGCGCCGGCCCGGCCCCGGCCTGCTGGCGACCTCCGGCCGGCCAGGCTGACGGACGACAAGACCGTTTGAAGACCTCGGGGCTCCGCCCCGAACCCCGGCTCTCCTCAGAGATCAGCCGGGAGCGGATCACCTCGCCGGGCACTACAAGGGCTAGCAGCCTCCCCCGACGGTCGACGACTGCCCGACGAGGAGATCCGCCAGCCCGTTACCAGGGAACAGGCCAACGGCAAGGGTGGTAACAGACACCGCCACCGAAAAGATTCGCCGAAGTCAGCGAATCGACTGCCGCATGACCCAGGTAGGCAGGGGCTCCGTAAAGGCGTGCACCATCTCCCAGCCAGCGCGACGATACACCTCGACGTTGTCGGGGTTGCTGGTCTCCAGGATCGCCGGCAGGCCGTCTGCGGCGGCGCGGTCCAGTCCCACCTTCATGACAGCGTGGCCCCACCGACGGCCGGCGTTGTCAGGGTGCGTACCCAATACCCCGAGGTACCAGAAGGGGGCAGCCGGCAGTGCGGCGTGCACCGCCTCGTCGTAGGCGCGGACGCGGGCCAATGCATCGGCGGGAAGTTGGGCGGCGAGATTGTCGTCTGGCCACTCGTCCTCGGCTGCGGGCGGTTCCCAGATTGCGACCGACGCGCCGTGCTCGATCGTCCAGATCGTTCCTTTATGCACCCGCTTGTCAAAGAGGTGCCCGAAGAAGGCGGCTGAGTACTGCGGATAGGTTGCCTCCTCCGGGAACAAGTACCGCAGGACGGGGTCCTTGGTGAATGCGGCGACCAGCGAGGTGATGACGTGCTCACGGTCTTTCGGCGTGGCGACGGTGATCTCAGGTGCTGTCACAGCGTGAACCTATCTCAGGCCGTCATACAGCCAAGACCACCCGCAGTGCCGCCGCTGCCCGACAACACCGCACAGGTTGACAAATGCTCAGCCCACCCGGCCCGCCATCCGCGATCTTCTTTCAATCGCAAGGCCGTCATGGGCCATCCTTGGGCCAGTAACGGTGGTGCGCAGCGGTCACGAGCGGGCACGAGGGGCAACCAGCTCCACCGCTGGCGGCAGGCGTTTCGGGCATCACGGCCCGTTGAGCGCGCTCTTCCAAACTGATGCGGGTTCGATTCCCGTCGCCCGCTCCCCTGCCTGCCGGCCAGTGGTGTTCAGCGGCCGGTATCCGGGCAGCGTTTCCGGCCGTTCCGGCAGGGGTAGGGCTGTCGGCATGGAGACGAACACGATGGCGTACCTGGTCGGTGGCCCCTGCGACGGCAGCAGCCGGGAGGCAGACCACGCCCTCCTCGAGGTCGAACTGAACGGCATGATCCACCGTTACGTGCGCACCACGAAGCAGCACGGTGACGACGGCACGGTCTACAACTACGACGGCATGGTCGCCCCGGGCGGCGGTGAGCCCGGCGTCGAGAATCCGGCGGCCCGGGTGGCGTCGCCGAAGGCCGACGCGGAGGGGCAGAGCGGCCGGGCCTGACCGGAGGGCCGCGTCCAGCGGCGACGGTGCGGATGCCGGTGCCGACGGGCCGACCGCCGCTCCGGTCAGCTGCCGGTGAGGAAGTTCCAGGCGGAGACGACCCAGCTGGTCTGCTGGAGATAGGCGACCCCGACGCCGACCAGGTAGACCGCCGTCACCAGATGTGCCCCCCGCGCGCTGCGCCGGATGCGGCCCAACTGCCGCTCCCAGATCAGGTGACCGAGCAGCCGGGCGAGCAGGAAGAGGCCGACCGCGACCAGCAGGCTCAGCACGAAGGTGAGCAGCGGGGCGCCCAGGTCGCCGTGGCTGGAGATGGCCCAGATCCCCCAGCAGACGAACGCGAAGAGTGCGCCGGCGGCACTCCACTCCCGGCCCAGCCGCCACTGCGCCAGGTGCCAGCTCATCGGTCGGCGGGGGGTGTCGGGCCCGGCCCAGCCCTGCTCCTCGGAGCCCACCGTCGGGAACTGCTCTGTGCGGGGCGTACGCGGCTGCCCGACCGAGGCGACGCCCCGGCGGAACGCGTCCCGCTGCGGCGGCACCCCGACACCGGGCTGCGGCGGCACCTCGACGGTCCGCTCGGCCCACGGCCGTGTCTGGTCTGCCATCTTCGTCGTCCTCCCCCTGACCGGTTGCCGGCCTCCCACCTACGAGGGTAGCCAGCGGACAAAGCAGTCGCCGTCCCCGTGCCGGTGCCGCCCGCCCCCGCGCGGCGGTACGGTCGACTGATGGCGGAAGTGGAACGGCGGCGGCGCCGGCGGCGGCACCAGCCCGACGGTCAGGCCGGGGAGTCCGGCACCACGACGGCGGCCACGGACGAGGTCCACGACGGCCCGCCACCACCACGGACGCGACGCGGCGGGACGGGCGGGGACGAGGGCGAACGCGGGCTGCGGGGCCTGGTCGGCTCCGGCTCGTCGCAGGTGGGGATCCTCGCGGCGATGCGGGCCCGGGACGCCGCCCGGCCCACCGAGGAGGACCTGGCCGCCGCCGATGCAGGGCTGGTCGTCGTCCGGCGCAACTGGATGCCCCGCGAGGAGCTGCCCCGCTCCGGTCGGTGACCCGACCGGCCCCGTCCGGGGCCGGTCGGGATCGGGGAGTCAGGGCAGGTCGGGAAGCTTGCGGGAGCGCTCGTACTCGGCCACCTGGACGATCCGGCGGGCGTGCCGCTCGTTGCCGGAGAACGCCGTGGTGAGAAACGCCTCGACGAGCGCGGTGGCCTCGTCCAGGGTGTGCTGGCGGGCGCCGACGGCCACCACGTTGGCGTCGTTGTGCTCCCGGCCGAGCTGGGCGGTCTCGATGTTCCAGGCCAGCGCCGCGCGGACACCGGCGACCTTGTTCGCGGCGATCTGCTCGCCGTTGCCGGAGCCTCCGATGACCACCCCGAGGCTGCCTGGGTCGTCGACCACCCGCTGGCCGGTGTGTAGACAGAAGGCCGGGTAGTCGTCGTCCGGGTCGAAGACGTGCGGGCCGACGTCGACCACCTCGTAGCCCTGCTTGGCCAGATGGTTGGCCAGGTGCACCTTCAACTCGAAACCGGCGTGGTCGGATCCCAGGTAGACGCGCATACGCGCAGTCTGTCAGGGCCGTCCCCCGGCGCGCCGCGGGGGCGGCGTGCCGGGGCGGACACGTCACACGATCAGCGGGGCAGCTCGGCGACGACCAGGCCGCCGCGGGCCTTGGGGGTGAACCAGGTGCTCTTGCGGGGCATCTTCTCCCGGGCCAGGTTGACCGCGACGAAATCGTCCACGGTGACCGGGGCGATGAGGATGGCCAGCTCGGCGCGGCCGGCGTCGACCTCACCGGTTAGCCAGCTCGCCGGGTAGTCGCCGCCGACGTAGGTGATCCGTTTGTCGCCCGGGTCGAGGCCGAGCGCCTGCCGTAGCAGCAGCCGCTCGACCAGGGCGTGGTCGAGGTTCTCCAGCCGGCCGGCGTCCTGCTCGTGGGGGAACCGGACCGCGTACCCCCGGCCGGGGAGCCGGAGGTGGACGGTGCCGCCGGTGGCCGGGACCTCGACCGGATTGTCGATCGGGGTGATCTCCGCGCCGGCGGCGCGGAGCCGGTCGAGCAGCTCGTCGGGCGTGGCGGTCAGCTCGCTGACCAGCCGGTTGTAGGGCTGGATGGCGACCGAGGCCGGCGTGGTCACCACGGCGAGGAAGCGGGGCAGGCCACCGGTCTGGGCGGCCAGGCTGCGGTGGTTGCCGTCGGCGACCACCAGCTCCCCGCCGCCGGCCAACGCGGTCAGCTCGCCCTGCTCCGGGCCGGGGCCGAGCAGCCAGATGGCGTGGGTGCGCCCGGCCTGGTCGGTGTCGGTCGCGGCGGGCGCGCCGGCGGCCTCGGTCGCGGCGGCGAGGGCGGCGTGCAGCTCGTCGCCCCGCCCGGTCTGGAGCAGGAGTACGGGCGAGAGCAGGTGCCCGAGCGCCTCGGCGAGCGCCACCCGCTCCCGGACCTTGGCGATGAAGACGTCCTCGTTGCGGATGACCAGACCGGGCTCGTCGGCGCTGGTGGAAATCTGGTCGGTGTCGACCATTGCGAACAGCCCGTACGCGGGTTCGTCCCCCGGCGCGCTGATTCGGTAGAGGACGACGACCTGCTCGGCCGGGGTGTAGCTGCCGTCGGCCTTGGCCTCGGTGAGGCGGGCCACCGCGTCGGGGAGCGCGTCGAGGAAGGACTTCCCGAGGCTCTCCGGCGCCCGGTGGGGCATCTCGATGCCGAGGGCACTGTGCGGGTTCGTCCCGATGATCGCGGTGATCTCCGCGTCGTCGGCGAACTCGTCGTAGTTCTGCGCGCCGGTGCCGCCAGTGGTGATCCAGGCCCGGGCGATCGGATGCACGACCGTCATGGCACCTGACGCTACCGGCGTCAGCCGCCCGCGCGACGCGGACCCCGCGGCGGGTCCACCAGATGAACGGCGGTACCGCCCGCACCATGAGGTCTGCGGGGCGCTACAGCACTTGAGTACGGATGTGGTTGGCCTTCCCGGCCGGCGTGGGAGGCCGTAGCCGGCAGAGTCGCCGCGAGCCGGCACGCCGGCGACTCGCTTCTGTACTCAAGTGCTGCAGGCTCCGACCGCCCACCCCGGGTCCGTGGCGGATCCGGGCGGACCCAGGCCGCCCGGATCAGTCGAAGATCGGGCCCAGGTCGCGGGAGCGCTTCAGCTCGTAGAAGCCGGGCGTGCCGGCGACCAGCAGCGTGCCGTCCCACAGCCGGCCGGCGGCCTCGCCCTTCGGGGCCGGCGTGACCACCGGGCCGAAGAAGGCGACGGTGCCGCCGTCCGGGCCCGGGGCGTGGATCACCGGCGTACCGACGTCGGTGCCCACCGGCCGCATCCCGGCCTCGTGACTGGCCCGCAGCGCCTCGTCGTTGGCGGTGCTGTCGGCGACCTCGGCCAGCGCCGGGTCGAGGCCGGCGTCGGCGAGCGCGGCTCGGTACAGCTCCGGACCGAACTCCTCCTTGCCCAGGTGGATACGGGCGCCCATGGCGTTGTACAGCCGGGCCACCGCCTCCTGGCCGTGCTGCTGCTCGACGGCGACGCAGACCCGTACCGGCCCCCAGCCCCGCCGCATCAGGTCCTGGTACTCCTCGGGCAACTCGCGTCCCTCGTTGAGCACCGACAGGCTCATCACGTGGAAGCGGATCTCCACGTCGCGCACCTTCTCCACCTCCAGCAGCCAGCGAGAGGTGATCCACGCCCACGGACACATGGGGTCGAACCACATGTCTACGGCGACACGTTCACTCACGGTGAGGTCCTTTCGCGACGGGTACGCCGGCCCGTGCCGGCACACCCGATCCTCACCCCGAACGGCGTCGACCGCTCAGGAAATGAGAGCGTGACCTCTGCCACCGAAGGGTGTGGTGCATGGAAGACTCGGCTCGGGCCGACCGCCACGAGCGGCCGGCGGGCTGGCGCAGCCGCCAGGCGGCGAGAGTGGGATGGAGACGAAAGTGCCGGGAGTGCGCAACCTGACCCAGGTGGAGGCCACCGAGCGGGCCCGCCTGCTCGATGTGACCGGGTACGACATCAGCCTGGACCTGTCGACCGCGGTACAGGCCGAGGGCCGCACCTTCCGGTCCGTGACGGAGGTGCGGTTCCGCTGCGCCGAACCCGGCGCCGGCACCTTCGTCGAGGTCGCTGCCGACTCGGTACGCTCGGCCACGCTGAACGGCACGCCGGTGGACCTATCCGACTGGTCCGCCGAGAAGGGGTTGACCCTGACCGGGCTGGCCGCCGAGAACACCCTTGTCGTGGACGCCGAGTTCGCGTTCTCGAACAGCGGGCAGGGCCTGCACCGCACGGTGGACCCGGTCGACGGGGAGACCTACCTCTACAGCCAGTTCGAGACCGCGGACGCGCAGCGCGTCTTCGCCTGCTTCGACCAGCCCGACCTGAAGAGCGTCTACACCTGGCGCGCCACCGTCCCGGAGCACTGGCGGGTGGTGTCCAACATGCCGGTGGCGCGCGAGGAGCCCGCCGGGGAGGCGCTCAAGACCGTCCACTTCACCGAGTCCGCGCGGATGAGCACCTACATCACCGCGCTCTGCGCCGGGCCGTACCACGAGGTGCGCGACAGCCACGACGGCATCGACCTGGGGGTCTTCTGCCGGGCCTCGATGGCTCGGTACCTGGACGCCGGCGACCTGTTCCTCGTCACCAAGCAGGGCTTCGACTTCTTCCACCAGCAGTTCGGGGTGCGCTACCCGCTGCCCAAGTACGACCAGCTCTGGGTGCCGGACTTCAACGCCGGCGCGATGGAGAACTTCGGGTGCGTCACCCACGCCGAGTCGCACTACATCTTCCGCTCGCAGGTCACCGACTTCGAGTACGAGCAGCGGGCCAACACGATCCTGCACGAGCTGGCCCACATGTGGTTCGGTGACCTGGTCACCATGCGCTGGTGGAACGATCTGTGGCTGAACGAGTCGTTCGCCGAGTGGGCGAGCCACTGGTGCAACACCCACGCCACCCGCTTCGCCGAGGCCTGGACGACATTCCTGTCCATCCGGAAGAACTGGGGCTACCGGCAGGACCAGCTCTCCTCCACCCACCCGGTGTACTGCGAGATGCCGGACCTGGAGGCGGTCGAGGTCAACTTCGACGGCATCACGTACGCCAAGGGCGCCAGCGTGCTCAAGCAACTCGTCGCGTACGTGGGCGAGGAGCCGTTCCTCGCCGGGCTGCGGGCGTACTTCGGCAAGCACGCCTGGGGCAACGCCACCTTCGACGACCTGCTCGGCGAGCTGGAGGCGGCCTCCGGCCGGGAGTTGCGCAAGTTCGCCACGCAGTGGCTGGAGACCGCGCAGGTCAACACGCTGCGTCCGGAGGTGACGATCGGCGCCGACGGGACGTACGAGCAGGTGCTGGTACGTCAGGAGGCGCCGGCCGGGCACCCGACGCTGCGGACCCACCGCATCGGCGTGGGCCTCTACGACCTCGCCGACGGGCGGCTGATCCGCCGGGAGCGGGTCGAGGTCGACGTCACCGGCGAACTGACCGAACTGGACGTGCTGACCGGCCGGCCCGCCGCCGACGTGCTGCTGCTCAACGACGACGACCTGACGTACGCGAAGCTGCGGCTGGACGAGCGTTCGATGGCCACGGTGGTGCAGCACATCGCCGGTTTCGAGTCGTCGCTGGCCCGGGCGCTGTGCTGGACGGCCGCCTGGGACATGGTCCGCGACGCGGAGCTGTCGGCCCGCGACTACGTGGCGCTGGTGCTGGCGGGGTTGCCCGCCGAGACCGACATCAACCTGGTCACCGCCACCCTTCGGCAGGCGAGCAGCACGCTCACCTTCTACGCCGACCCGGCTTGGGCGCCGACGGGCTGGGCGGAGCTGGCCCGCACCGCCAGGGCGGCGCTGACCGCCGCCGAACCGGGCAGCGGGTTCCAACTCGCCTGGGCCCGCGCGTACGCCTCGGCGGCCCGCTCCGGCGAAGACCTGGCGACGCTGCGCGGCTGGCTGGCCGACGTCGACGTGCCGACCGGCCTGACCGTCGACACCGAGCTGCGCTGGACGGTGCTGCAGTCGCTGGTGGCCAACGGGGCGGCGGGCACCGTCGAGATCGAGGCGGAACTCGCCGGCGACCGGACCGCCAGCGGTGAACGGGAGGCCGCGTACGCGCACGCGCTGGTGCCCACCGCCGAGAACAAGGCGGCGGTGTGGGCGCAGCTCACCGGCGCGCAGCCGTTGCCGAACTGGCGCAACCGGGCGCTGTTGCAGGGCTTCACCCACCCGGCTCAGGTGGAGCTGACCGCGCCGTACCGCGAGAGGTTCTTCTCGGCCGTGGCGCAGGTCTGGGCGCAGCGGGACAGCGAGCCGGCGCAGGAGTTCGCGCAACTCGCGTACCCGGCGTACCTCGTTGAGGAGGAGACGGTGGCAGCCACCGACGCCTGGTTGGCGCAGGAGGGCCACCCGGCACCGCTACGCCGACTGGTCGCCGAGGGGCGCGACGGTGTGCTGCGCGCCCTGAAGGCCCGCGAGCGGGACGCCCGGACCGCCTGATCGATGGAGTACGCGGCCCGAGCCGGCGTGGGTGCGTGCGGATCGAGGAGCCGTGGACGGTGCGGATCGAGGAGCCGTGGTCGGTGCGGATCGAGGAGCCGTGGTCGGTGCGGATCGACCCGAGCGTCTGGCCCCGCTGACCCTGACGCACGCGAAAGCCCGGCCCGCGTCTCGCGGGCCGGGCTTTGCCGTGTCGGGGGCGGGCTCAGCCCCGGCCGGCGTGGCTGGCGAGCTGGTCGAGGCCCTGGATGATGCCGCCGGCCAGGTCGCCGCCGCCGAACGCCGCCGCCATGGACAGGGCGGCCAGCTTGGCGTACGTGTCGGGGATGCGCTTACGGGCGTGCCGCCCGGTGACGATCTCCAGCTGGCGCTGGTTGGGCGACACGGCGATCAGCACGGACCGGTCGGGATCGGCGAGCTGGTGGTGCAGCCGCTCGGCGTGTTCCCGGACCGGCTCGTCGAGGCCGCCCACGTAGACCGAGAAGACCAGGCCGGTGCCCTGGTCGGCCAGGCGCAGGGCCTCGTCGATGCGCAGCAGCTGGCGGGTCGAGAACGGCCCGTCGAGCACGTCGGGCGGGGCGGCCGCGCCGGCCTCGGCCCGCTTCTCACCAACGGTCACTTGCGCCTCCGGTTCCACCGGCCGGCGCCTCGACGCCGGCCTGCTCCTGCTTGCGGCTGGTCAGCGCCGGCGCCTGCGCCCCGGCGGCCAGGGCGAGGCCGGCGGAGTCGGCCAGCTGCTCCGGCCGGCTCAGGAACCAGACCGGAGTGAAGTCGAAGCGGCGGCCCGGCCGGTAACGCTTGGCGCCGCCGCCGCTGTCACGGTTGCCGGCGAACACCAGCCCGACGATCACCAGCATCACCGCCGCGGGGATGCCGACGAAGATCAGCGCAGTCTCAGTGACAGACAATCCCAACGCCCCCAGGCGGAAAAGAGAGACCAGAGCATCCGGTTCGGAAAGACGATCATGGCGTCGACCCCCCGACTCCGCTGCCATTCACGTTAGCGGAGGTCACGCCCCGCCAGACTGCGGGGTGCCGATCCCACTCGTCACTCGAGTGTTCCAGTTGCGCGGCCGTGGCGATCAGTCGGGCGTCGTCGCCGTACCGACCGGTCAGCAGCACCCCGACGGGCAGGTCCGTCGCGGTCCGCCCGATCGGCAGCGAGACGGACGGCTCGCCCGTGACGTTGAAGACGGCGCAGAACGGAGAGAACCGGCGCTGCCGGTCGAAGTCGGCGACCGGGTCGCCGTCGGCGGTGAACCAGCCGACGGGGGCCTGCGGCGCGGCGAGGGTCGGGCACAGCAGGAGGTCGTAGCCGGCGGTGCGTCGGGCGGCGAGACGCACCCGGGCCTGGAGCTCGCCGAGGGTGGCAATCAGCACGCCCGCGCCGACGGCCGCGCCCCGGGACCGGAGCAGCCGGGTCAGCGGCAGCAGCTGGGCCTCCCGCTCGGCGGGCACCGGGGCCAGCGCCAGCACATACCAGAGGGTCTCGAACAGCGGCCACACCGCCGGGCCGAACGGCGGGTCCACCGCGACCACCTGGTGGCCGGCGGCGGTGAGCAGCCCGGCGGCCCGGTCCACGGCGGCCAGGCAGTCCGGGTGGACCGGCTCCTCGGCGAGCATCGGCGCGGTGAACCGGCCGATCCGAAGCCGCCCGGGGTCGGCCCGGCGGGCGACGGCGAGGTAGCCGCCGTCGGGGCGGGGCGGCGGCAGGTACGGCTCGCCGGACACCGGCTCGGCCATCACGTCGAGCAGTGCGGCGACATCGGCGACGCTACGCCCGATCGGGCCGTTGGTGGGCAGGCCGAACGCGCCGAAGCCGACCGGGCCGCCGGAGACCAGGCCCCGGCTGGGCTTGTAGCCGACCAGCCCACAGAGTGCGGCGGGGATGCGCAGCGACCCGCCGCCGTCGGAGCCCTGCGCAACGGGGACCAGCCCGGCGGCGACGGCCGCCGCCGCGCCGCCGCTGGAACCGCCGGCCGTGCAGGCGAGGTCCCACGGGTTGCGGGCAGGCGGCGCGACCAGCCCTTCGGAGTAGAGCGAGCAGCCCAACTCCGAGGTGGTGGTCTTGCCGAGGCTGACCATCCCGGCGGCGGCCATCAGCCGGACCACGTCGGCGTCCAGCGGCGGGACGAAGTCGACGAAGGCAGCCGAGCCGAAGGTGGTCCGCACCCCGGCGGTGAGGGTGAGGTCCTTGATCGCGGTGGGCACGCCGTGGAGCGGCCCCCGCCGGCCGGCCGGCACGGCGTCGGCGGCCCGGGCGGCGGCGAACGCCCGCTCGGGGGTGACGGTGACGAACGCGCCGACGGCGTCACCGAGCGCGGCGACCCGGGTCAGGTGGTGGGTGACCAGCTCGACGCTGGAGAGTTCGCCACGGGCGACAGCGGCGGCCTGTTGCAGCGCGGTCAGGTCGTGCGGCTCGGCCATGCCGCCATCCTGCCGGTTCGAGGCCGGATCGGCGGGGCGACACGGCCGGCGGGCTCACCCCCCGGCGGCACCTCATATCGCACTGACATGACCCGGCCGGGATTGCCGGCGGCCGGGCGCCGGCGCGGACGATGGTGATCGATCAATGGCGATCGATGTCGATCGCGGACCACCCGCCGCCCGCCCCGTAGGGAGCAACGCCGTGCAACCCGTGCCCGCTCCGCACCCCCACGAGATCCGCTCCCGACCGGACCGCCCCCGGTTGCGGGCCGTTCTCGCTCCACCCCGTCAGTCGCGCCCTCCCCGGGCGAGCAGTGCGCCGACCCCGCCGGCCAGCAGCGCCGCCGCACCGGCCGCCGCCGCACCGACCGCGGCGTACTGGCGGCGGACCCGGCGGCGCACCTCCGCGTACGGGGTGGTGGAGAAGGACACCAGTTCGTACTGGGAGACGTACCGGGCGGGCAGGGCCCGTTCGAGAGCGTGTTCGATCCGCCTGCGGGCCCGAAACACCGGGGAAGCGACCCGGTCGCGCATCTCCACGAAGTTGGCCAGCGCCATCCGCGCGATCGCCTCGGCGTTCTCCTGCCGCCGCCGCTGGTAGCGCGGCAGCGCGGCGGTCCACTCGTCGCCCGTGGCGTCCAGGAAACGGTCCAGTTCCACCACGTCCTCGAAGGCGCAGTTCGCGCCCTGGCCGTAGAACGGGACGATGGCGTGCGCGGCGTCGCCGAGCAGGGCCACCCGGCCGCCCACCTGCCACGGGTGGCAACGAACCGTACCGAGCACCCCGACCGGGTTGTGCCGGTAGTCCTCCACCAGGTTCGGGGCGAGCGGCAGCAGGTCTGGGTAGTGGGTGGCGAAGTGCCGTTCGATGGCCGCCGGGCTGCCCAACGAGGCGAAGGCGGCGGTGCCGTGGGTGGGCCAGAACAGCGTGCAGGTGAAGGAGCGGTCCGGGTTCGGTAGAGCGATCATCATCGAGGTGCCGCGCGGCCAGATGTGCAGAGCCGCCGGGTCGAGGGCGAACTCGCCGCCGACCGGCGGGATGGACAGCTCCTTGTAGCCGTAGTCGAGGAAGTCGAGGCTCTCGTTCAGCACGCCGTACCCGAGCAGTTGCCCGCGCACGGCAGAGCCGGCGCCGTCGGCGCCGAGCACGACCGACGCGGTGGCCGTGACCTTGCCACGCGGGGTCTCGAAGGTCATCGCGCCGGTGGCCGGGTCGAGCCCGACCAACCGGTGGTCGAAGGCGATCCGCACCCCGGGCCACGCGGCGGCGGCGGTGAGCAGGGCGTTGTTAAGCGCGCCCCGGCTGATCGAGTTGATCGCCCGGTCGCCGTTGACGCTGTACGGCTGGAACCGCGGAGCGCCGGCCACCGGGTGGATCATCCGGCCGCGCATCGGCAGCGCGTCCGCCATCACCTGCTCGGCCAGGCCGATGCGGCGCAGCGCGTCGAGGCCGCGCGCGGAGAGCGCCAGGTTGATCGAGCGGCCCCGCTCCACCGTCGCGGTACGCGGGTCGGGTCGCCGCTCGTAAAGCGCGACCGGGTACCCGCGCCGGGCCAGGAAGCAGGCCAGCAGGCAGCCAGCCAGCCCGGCCCCGACGACGGCGATCTCTTCGCGTCCGGTGGTCATGAAAGTGCCTCCACGGTCGCGGCCAGCGCCTCGGCGGCCCGCCAGCAGTCGTGGTAGGTCGAGTAGAGCGGCACCGGGGCGAGCCGGACGATGTCCGGTTCCCGGGCGTCGGCGACCACGCCGTGCTCGTGGCGCAGCCGCTTGGTCAGCTCGGCGACGCTGCCCGCGCCGGCGCGCACCGAGAGTTGGCAGCCACGCCGGTCGGGGTCGCGCGGGGTGATGACGCTCAGCGGCCGGCCGGCGGTCACCTCGTCGAGCAGCCGCTGCAGATAGCCGGTGAGCCGGACGCTGCGCGCCCGTAGCGCGGGCATGCCGACGGAGTCGAACAGCTCCAGCGAGGTGCGCACCGGGCCCATCGCGAAGATGGGCGGGTTGGAGATCTGCCACGCCTCCGCAGTCGCCGGCGGCCGGGACACCGGGGTCATCTCGAACCGGGTGGCCGCCTCGGTACTCCACCAGCCCTCGAACCGGGGCAGGTTGGGGTCGCCGAGGTGGCGTTGGTGGACGAAGACGCCGGCGAGGGCTCCCGGCCCCGAGTTGAGGTACTTGTAGGAGCACCAGGCGGCGAAGTCGACCTCCCAGTCGTGCAACGCCAGCGGCACGTTGCCGACGGCGTGTGCCAGGTCCCAGCCGACGACCGCGCCGGCGGCCCGGCCGGCGGCGGTGACCGCCGGAATGTCCATGAGCTCGCCGGTGAGGTAGTTGACGCCGCCGAGCAGCACCAGCGCGACCGTGTCGCCCTCGGCGGCGAGGAAGTCGGTGACGTCCCGCGTCCGCAGGGTCTCCTCACCCGGGCGGGGCGTCAGCCGGACCACGGCGGTGTCCGGGTCGAGGCCGTGGAAGCGGGCCTGGCTGCGCACCGCGTAGCTGTCGGAGGGGAACGCGGCGTCCTCGACCACGATCCGGGTCCGCTGCCCGGCCGGGCGGTAGAAGCTGACCATCAGCAGGTGCAGGTTCACCGTGAGGGAGTTCATCACCACGGTCTCCGCGGGCGACGCGCCGACCAGTCGCGCGGCCGGTGCGGTCAACACCTCGTGGTACTGCAGCCACGGCCGCTCGGCCTCCAGGTGCCCCTCGACGCCCAGCCGGCGCCACGCGTCGAGGTCGGCGAGGAGTTCGCGGCGAGTGGCCCGGGGTTGCAGGCCGAGCGAGTTGCCGGCCAGGTAGGCGGCCTTTGGGTAGCGGCCACCGTCGGCCGGCGGCACGTGGAAGAGGTGGCGGTGGCCGGGGTCGGCCTTGTCGAGGCGGTGGGCCTCCTGCTCGTCGCCGCGCATGTCCTCGCTCCCGCTCACATCGCCGTCCGGGCCGACCAGAGCTCCGGGAAGACCACCCGGGCCATGCTGCGCTGCAGCCAGGCCAGGCCGGCGGAACCGCCGCTGCCGACCTTGGCGCCCATGGTGCGCTGGACGGCCTTGACGTGGTTCCATCGCCAGTCGCCGAACTGCTCGGCCACCTCGGTCAGCGCCTCCCCGAGCAGGCGGAGGTGGTTGTCGGGGCCACCGTCGTCGTAGACCGCGAGCCAGGCCGCCTCCACCGTGGGGTGTGGGCGGTGCTCGACGGAGACGTCCCGGTCGAGCAGGTCGGCCGGGAGATGGTGGCCGTGCCGGGCGAGCAGGGCGACCACGTCGTCCCAGATGCTCGGCGCGGCGAGGGTGGCGCGCAGTTCGTCGTACACCTGCTGCTGGCGGCGGAACGGGCGGATCAGGGCCGGGTCGCGCAGACCGAGCAGGAACTCCAGGCGCCGGTACATCGCCGACTGGAAGCCGGAGCCCTCGCCGAGGAGGTTGCGGAACCGGTTGAAGTCGGCCGGGGTCATCCAGCGCAGCCCACGCCAGGCGGCGTTGAGCCCCTCCAGGTGCAGCGCGGCCCGGCGCAGCGGGGCCAGGGCGTCCCAGACCCGGTCGGCGCGCAGGTCCCGCTGGGCCTGGCGCAGCTCGTGACAGGTCAGTCCGAAGTAGAGTTCCATGATCTGGCTGACCATCAGGAAGGACATCTCGCCCGGGTCGTCACTGAGCGGCTGCTGCAACCGGTGCAGCGTGCTGGCGTGCACGTACGCGTCGTACGGCACCCGGTCGGTGAACTCCAGGGTCGGCTCGCCGCCGTTGCGGGTTGCGCGTGCGGTCCGCTGCTGTGGGGTGGCCGGGCGCACCGCCGCGGTGAGAGTGGTCGCCCGCCGATCCGTCTGCTTCACCGTCTCGTCACCTCCGTGGTCGGTTAGAACATGTTCCCGCGGCACGGACGGTGCACGGAATGCCAATTCGACGGCGCTCCGGGCAGATCGCCTTCAGCTCCGAAGGCGTTGCTGCCTTCTTGCCTACGGAAGGTAAAGTCCGAGCGTGGACGATATGGACTGGGCGCTGCTCCGGGAGTTGCAGGCCGACGCGCGGCTGTCGTACAGCGAACTGTCCCGGCGGGTGCACCTGTCCCCGCCGGCGGTCGCCGAGCGGGTGCGCCGGTTGGAGGAGACCGGGGTGATCCTCGGGTATCACGCCCACGTCGACCTGACCCGGGCCGGCCGCAGCGTGCTCGCCCTGATCCGGATGTCCTGCTATGGGCCGCGCTGCATCCTGCACGACCCGGAGGTGGTCGGCTGGCCGGAGATCCGCGAGATCCATCGGATCACCGGCGACGCGTGCAGCGTGCTGAAGGTCGCCGCCGGCTCGATGGAGAACTTCGAGGCCGTCATCGACCGGCTCGCCCCGTACGGGCAACCGTCCAGCACCATGGTGCTGTCCACCCCGCTGGACTGGCACCCGGTCGCCCCGCTGCCGTCCAGCACCGCCACGGCCGCGCCGCGACGTCGCTGAGCACCCCGGGTGGGCTTCGCCCTCGGGCCGGCTGGTATCACCCTCAGTGAACGGCTCCGCGAAGTCCGGCATCCCCACCACGGCCCTTTGCTCTGCTGCCATGGACGCGTCGGTCACCCACCACTACTCGTGATGTCTGACCCGACGAGCCGATCCACGCGCGACATGCCTGCTCAGCCCGCTGGTGCGGATAAGGCAGCAGAGCAAAGGGCGCGAAGGGCAGCGCTGGACCCCAGACCGCTCCCCAACTCACGGTCACCCTCGCGCCCGCACCTACGGGCGGCGAATCCGCCGCGCGGCGTGACGGGTGATCGCGGTTTGCCACCCCGGCAACGGGAATGCAGCCCCGGACACCCGTCGCAGGATTCCGGCGCGCGTGCCGGGAGGGGAGAATCATGCGGGGGCTCATCGGGCACCATCGTGCCTTTTCCGCCGTACTGGCGATGGTCGTGGCGTTCGTGCTGATCGGGGCGACACCTGCCCGCGCGGGCGAGAACACGTTCGTCGAGGTCACGCCGAACACCGCGCAGGCCGGCACCCGGGTGAACATCCGGGCCAGCTGCGACAAGACCAACAACCAGCAGGCCACCGTGCAGTCCGACGCGTTCGGCCGGGTGGTGCTGCGGCCGGAGAACGGCTTCCTGGCCGGGGCGGTCACCATCCCGAACGGCAAGGAGGCGGGCGAATATCCGGTCGATCTGCGCTGCGCCAACGGCAACACCGCGTCGACCGTGCTCACCGTGCTGAACATGACCCAGCCGACCAAGGGTCCGGCGACCGGGGGCGGCGGCACCGCGGACGACCGCGGGGCCGGCTCACTGCTGCTGGTCGGCGGCCTGGTCGCGGTCGCCGTGGTGGCCGGACTCGGGATGTTCGGCGGGGGCCGTCGTCGGGCCGGGAACGGCTCCTGACACCACGCCGCCATGGCTCGTCCACGTTCGCGTCCGCCACGGCCGCACCGGGTCCGGGCCGCCGCCCGGCTGGTGGCGCGCGCCGCCGGCCGCCTGCGCCGGGTGGCCGGCCACGCCGTCACCGCCAGCGTGACCACCACTGATTCGGTCGCCAACGCGGCTGCGGTACGGCCGGCGACCCGCCGCCCGGCCCGGCCCCGGGGCACCGCCCCGGGGCCGGGGCTGCCGGTCATGGTGGTCGCTGGACTGATGGTGCTGATCGTCGCGTTGCTCGGCGCCGAACGGGTGACCGGCCTCAGCCTGCTGCCGGACCGGTTCATCGCCGGGCTGCGCCCTCCGCCGAGGGGGTTCCCGGTGCTGCCGGCGAGCCCACCGACGAGCATCGCGATCGACCGGATCGACGTACGGGCTCCGGTTCACCATGTCGGCATCGCCCCGGACGGCAGCATCGGGGTGCCGGATGCCGCCCGCGCCCAGGAGGCGGGCTGGTACGACCAGGGCCCGGCGCCCGGCCAGTACGGCCCGGCGGTGATCGTCGGGCACGTCGACACCAGTAGCGGGCCGGCCGTCTTCCACGGGCTGCGGAACCTGCGCGACGGCGACGAGGTCGAGGTGACCCGCGAGGACGGGAAGGTGGCCGTCTTCGAGGTCGACCAGGTGCAGCGGCACGGCAAGGAGAATCTGCCGGTGGACGAGGTCTACGGCGACTTCAGCCGCCCCAACCTCCGGTTGATCACCTGTGGCGGACGTTGGGTGGGCGGTGACACCGGGTACGCCGACAACGTGGTGGTGTACGCCTCCCTGGTCCGCGCCCACGACGGATGAGCGACCGGCTCAGGCGGCCTCGGTCTCGCGCAGCGACTCCCGCAGGTCGAGCCAGTCGGCCCAGCGGGGGTCGGGGGCGCGGTGGCCGAGCACTCGCCAGGCCGTCCCCTTGGGCGCGGCGGGCAAACTGTGCAACCGCCAGCCCAGTTCGGCGGGGGTCTTGTCGCCCTTCGTGTGGTTGCACCGGGCACAGGCGGCGACCACGTTCTCCCACGCGTGCCGGCCGCCCCGGCTGCGCGGGAAGACGTGGTCGATGGTTTCCGCCGGGCCCCGGCAGTACGCGCACCGCCCGCCGTCGCGGGCGAATATGGCCCGCCGGGAGAGCCCGACGTGGGTACGGTACGGCACCCGGACGAAGCGGGTGAGCCGGACCACCGAGGGGACCGGCAGGGCACTTCGGGCGCTGTGCAGGATGCCCTCGCCGTCGGCGACGCAGACCGCCTTGGCGGTGAGCACGAGGATCGCGGCGCGACGCACCGACACGACACACAGCGGCTCGTAGGTGGCGTTGAGTACCAACGCGCCGGAGCCCACCATGGGTCGTATGTCAGGCATCGTGCTCACCCTCCCGGTCCAGCCGCTCCCACCGCTGGCCACGCCGGCCGTGGCCCGGGCACAGGGGTGACCACGACCGACGCCGGCGGGATCACCGACGTCCGTTGCGCCAATCGTCCCTGATAAGACCCCGGATTGCACGCACTAATCCGGGGTCCCCCGTAGGCTTTCTCCCGGTCGTGCGAGGATGGCCGGTTCGACACCGATGATCATCAACTGCGGCGACCCGGGCGGCCGGCGGGTCGCCGGCGGGCCCTGCTCCGCCGTGGGGTACGAAAGCAGGGTGCACACCGCCGATCTGACGATCCTCGCCGAGCCGATCATCGACCCTTCCCCGTCACGGACCTGCCTCGACGACCCCCTGTGCGAGTTTGTGCTGAAGACGAGCGGGTCGACCTGGTTCGCCGAGGGCAGCTACTGGATCGTGCTCAAGCCGCTGCGGATCGTCCTGATCCTGCTGCTGGCGCTGGCCGCCCGGTGGGCGCTGCACCGGACCATCAACCGGCTGGTCCGCTCCACCAGTGAGAGCACCATGCCCACCCTGCTGCGGCCGTTGCGGGAGCGGATCCCGTCGGCGGCGGTGGACCCGGAGCAGTTCGTCCCGGAGCGACGCCGGCAACGGGCCGAGGCGATCGGCTCGGTGCTGCGCAGCATGGTCACCGCCTTCGTCTTCGGCATCGCGCTGCTGATGGTGCTCAAGGAGTTCAGCTTCGACCTCGCCCCGCTACTGGCCAGCGCCGGAATCGCCGGGGTGGCGCTGGGCTTCGGCGCACAGAGCCTGGTGAAGGATTTGATCGCCGGCCTGTTCATGCTCATCGAGGACCAGTACGGCGTGGGCGACACGGTCGACCTGGGTGAGGCCACCGGCGTGGTCGAGGCGGTGGGGCTGCGCGTGACCACGGTCCGTGACGGGCGCGGGGTGCTCTGGTACATCCGCAACGGCGAGATCGTCCGGGTCGGGAACAAGAGCCAGGGCTGGGCGCTGGTGGTGGTGGACCTGCCGATCGGGTTCGCCGGCACCGAGGAGGCCAGCGCCGTGCTGCGGACCGCCGCGGCTTCGGTGGCCATGGACCCGGAGCTGGCGCCGGAGATCGTCGAAGCGCCGGAGGTGCTGGGCGTGGAACAGATGACGGTCGACGGCGCGGTGATCCGGACGGTGGTCAAGACGACGGCCGACGGCCAGTTCGCCGTCGGCCGGGAGCTGCGCCGCCGGCTCGCCGAGGCGCTGGAGAACTCGGGCATCACCGCGAAGATCGCCGCCGCCCGGCTCTACCCGGGCCTGCCGATGCCCGCGCCGGGGGGCGGGGCCGCCCCGCACACCGGCCAGGGTGGTGCCACCTGACCTGGGAAGAACCCGGCAATGAGGCGGCGGTGGCGACTACCACGCGGCCGCTGCCGCACGCCGCTGGAGCCGTTGATCCGAATTCCGGGGGTTCCCGACCACAAGACCCTTCGGGTATCGTCCGTTCGTTCAGTCGGAGATGCGACGATCAATCCGTTCACCCTAGCCAGGGCTCAGACGATCGGGCAGAATCCGGAGCACGCGCTCCCGCCGGAGCGTACCCATTTCCTCGCTGATCCGTAGATCTGACGACGAGGTCCCGCCAGGCCGTCACGAGTGGCCGTCGGCGGGCCCGATGGAGGCGACGGTGTCCGACGAGCGAGCCTCTCCGGACCGCCCGGCAACATTCCGTGAAGTGTTCGGCCAGCCCGAGTACCGAGCGATCTTCGCCGCCAGCCTGCTGTCCTGGATCGGCGACTACCTCGCGAAGGCCGCGGTCACCGTCCTGGTCTATCAGGAGAGCAAGTCGATCGCCCTCTCCGCCGCCGCGTTCGCCGTCAGCTATCTCCCCTGGCTCGCCGGCGGGCCGCTGCTCGCGGCGCTGGCCGAGCGGTACCCGTACCGCCGGGTGATGGTGGTCTGCGACCTGGTCCGGATGACGCTGATGGCGCTGATCGCGGTGCCGCACACACCGGTCTGGGTGATCCTCGCCCTGCTCTTCGCCACCACCCTCGCCAATCCACCCAGCCAGGCCGCCAGGTCGGCTCTGCTGCCGACCATCCTCAACGGCGACCGGCTGGTCGTCGCGCTGTCACTGAACGCCAGCACCGGCCAGGCCGCGCAGGTCGTCGGTTACCTGCTCGGGGCCGCCGTGGCCGCGGTGAACCCGACCGTCGCGCTGCTGGTCAACGCGGCGACCTTCGCCGTCTCGGCCGTGCTGGTCCGGTGGGGCGTCCGTGACCGGGCCCCGGCGATGAGCGCCGCGCACCGCAGTCATCTGCTCCGGGAGACCGGCGAGGGATTCCGCATCGTCTTCGGCAACCCCGTCCTGCGGTCGATCGCCGTGCTGGTCTTCAGCGCCATGCTCTTCTCCATCGTCCCCGAGGGACTCGCCGCCGCCTGGGCCGGCGAGCGGGCCGACGCCCGGCTGGGCAGCGGCCCGGCGCAGGCCCTGATCATGGCGGCCGGCCCGGTCGGCTTCATCCTGGGTGGACTGCTGGTCGGGCGGGCGGTCGCGCCGGCCCGTCGGATCGCCCTGATGCGCCCCCTGGCGGTGGCCGCACCACTGGTGCTGGTGCCCGCGCTGCTCGACCCGCCGCCACTGGTGGTGGCCCTGCTCGCCGGCGCATGCGGATTCGCCGTGGCGGGGGTGCTGCCGACCGCCAACGGGCTCTTCGTCCGCGCCCTGCCCAACGGGTTCCGGGCCCGCGCCTTCGGCGTGATGGCCACCGGCATGCAGGTGATCCAGGGGGGTGCCGTACTGGTCACCGGTATGTTCGCCGACCGGTTCTCCATCCCCCTGGTGGTCGGCGTGTGGAGCGCCGCCGGCGTCCTGCTGATGCTCGTCGCGGCACTACGTTGGCCCGACGGGTCGACCGTCGAGGCGGCGGTGGCGGCGGCCAACCGGGCCAACGCCGGCGAGGTCACCGACCGGGACGGGCCGCCCGCTCCCGTGGGGGCCCATCCCGTGGCCGATCGGCCGGTCACGGACGGCCGGACCGACGAACGGACCGCCGCAGCCCCGCGGTGACGTGACCGTCGCCGCCCCGGGCCGTGGCCGGCGACCGCCGGACGGGGACGCCTGGCAGGATGGAACGGTGAACCCCGCAGGTGAGTCCGAGCGTACCGAGCCGTCGACGACCCTCTTCGAAGCGGTCGGCGGCGAGCCCACCTTCCGCAAGCTGGTCGACGAGTTCTACGCCGGCGTCGCCGCCGACCCGTTGCTGCGCCCGATGTACCCCGAGGAGGACCTCGGCCCGGCCGCCGACCGCCTGACCCTCTTCCTCATGCAGTACTGGGGCGGCCCGAACACCTACTCGTCACAGCGTGGGCACCCACGGTTGCGGATGCGGCACGCGCCGTACCGGATCGGCGCCGCGGAGCGGGACGCGTGGCTACGCCACATGCGACGCGCGGTCGACCGGCTGGACCTACCGCCGGAGATCGCCGGGGTGCTCTGGGACTACCTGGAGCGGGCGGCCTACTTCATGGTGAACGTCATGGAGGACCCGGCCGGCTAGCCCGGCCCCTTCCGCACCCGCCGCGTCCGCCGCCCGACGGTCTACAGCAGCGCGCCCTCGTCGTGCAGCCAGTCGACGAAGGTGGTCGCGACGGCCGCGCCACAGTCGAGCATCTCCACCAGGAGCGCGTCGTGGATGCCGGCGCCGAGCGGCACCTGGAGCTCGGCGTAGATGGGCAACTGCCCGCGCTCGGTCGGGTCGCCGATGTATGCCTTGCAGAACCGGCGGGTGTGGTTCCACTCGTTGACCACCCGGTAGGCCCGGTCCGCCCAGTCCGGGGGGACGGTGGCGTGTGGACGGGCCCGCATCACCAGGATCTCGTCTTCCGGGCCCTCCAGAGTGACCAGCACCGCGTGCCGTTCCCACATGGCCAGCAGGTTGCCGTCACCGTCGGCCAGGTAGCGCACGTCGAGCAGGTCGAGCGCGTCGCAGACCCGACGCAGGGTGACCGGCGCGACCGCGGGCGGCCTGTCGCCGATCCCCGGCCGGTCGGCGGCCGTGCAGTCGTCACCCGGCTGCCGGGGGGACGGCGGCCCGACCCGGACGGTGCTGTCCACTGTGATCCCGCTTCGAGTTTCCTGGTCGCCACCTGCGGCGGAACCAGGGCGCCATGACCACCACGGCATCGCCCGCGCACCTCACTCCCCAGCGGATCCGGACGCCTACGGTGCGTTGGATCCGAGCATGGACGGTACCCGGATAGCCGGCTTGAGGCACCCCCCCAACGACAGCACCAGCCCAGAAGGATGACCAATGGTCATACTTTCGGGTGATCCTTGCGGGGTTGGATGGCGAGTTCGGAAACCTTCCGCGACCATGCCGCTCCGTACGGTCCGATCAGTCCGACCCAGCGGCCGGCCACCCGGACCTGGACCGCCCCTGCCGCGTCAGCCGGCCCGAGGAAGCCCATCCGGACCACCCCCTGCACCAACCGCTGGCTCACCTCGACCGGCTCACCCGACGCCTCGTCGGGGGTCACCACCATCGCGACGTGGTCCAGCAGCGCGTCGCGCAGCATCCGCTGCCCCACCGCACGCCCACCGACCCCGTGCGCCGCCGCGCTGCGCAGGGCACCCGCCGCCGCCTCGGCGATCCGGCGCAACTCACCGACCGGCACCTCCTCCACCGGCCGGCTCGCCACCGGCGGCAGCGGCCAGCGCCACCGGTCGTCCCGCCGGGCCGGTAACGCGGCGTCGGCCGACTCCAGCCGGGCCAGCAGGTCGGCGGCGGTGACGGTCACATCGCCCGGGGCGTGGCCGGCGACCGTACGGACCACCAGCACCTCCCACGGCAGCCGGGCCCACAGCGCCGTCCGTCCGGCCCCGTCGACCGGCCGGAGCCGGACCACGGTGGACGGGTCGAAGCGGACCAGCCGGGCCAGGAAGGCGCCCGCGTCGGCGACCCCGGCCAGCCCGTGCCCCGGCGCCCCGCTCACACCGACCCGCCGGCCGGCGCGTACGACAGCAGAAAGGTCCGCTCGTCGGCGCTGATCCGCCGGGGTCGCTTCGCCACCAGGTCGAACGGCACCAGCACCGAACGGGCGGTGCTGGCCAGCACGTCGCCGTCGTGCAACTCGTAGGCGACGGTGAACGAGCCCGCCCGAACCTGCTCCACCCACAGCTCGATGCGGACAGTCGGGGCCGCCTCCGCGGTGGCCCGGCCGAGCGCGTAGTCGATCGGGCGCAGGTAGTCGACCTCGTGCCGGCGGATGACCACTCCGTCGGCGAACGAGTCGACGCCCCACGCCCGGCCGCCGGCGAACATCATCGCCACCCGGGCCTCCTCGTAGAGAGTGAGGACGCGGGCGTTGTTGACGTGGCCGTACGCGTCCAGGTCGGACCAGCGCAGCGCACAGTGGTAGACGAAGCGGTCCGCCATGCTCAGTCGCGGGTGAGCTTGCGGTAGGTCACCCGGTGCGGACGGGCCGCCTCCGCGCCGAGCCGGTCGACCTTGTTCTTCTCGTACGCCTCGAAGTTGCCCTCGAACCAGAACCACCTGGCCGGGTTCTCCTCGTCGCCCTCCCAGGCCAGGATGTGCGTGGCGACCCGGTCCAGGAACATCCGGTCGTGGGAGATGACCACGGCGCAGCCGGGGAACTCCAGCAGCGCGTTCTCCAGGCTGGAGAGGGTCTCCACGTCCAGGTCGTTCGTCGGCTCGTCGAGCAGGATGACGTTGCCGCCGATCTTCAGGGTCAGCGCCAGGTTGAGCCGGTTACGCTCGCCACCGGAGAGCACCTTGGTCGGCTTCTGCTGGTCCGGCCCCTTGAAGCCGAACGCGGCGATGTACGCCCGCGACGGCATCTCGACCTTGCCGACCATGAGGTGGTCCAGCCCGTCGGAGACGACCTCCCAGACCGTCTTGTCGCCGGCCAGGCCCTGCCGGTTCTGGTCGACGTACGACAGCGAGACGGTGGGACCGACCTTGACCTCGCCACCGGTCGGCTGCTCCAGCCCGACGATGGTCTTGAACAGCGTGGTCTTGCCGACACCGTTCGGACCGATGATGCCGACGATGCCGTTGCGCGGCAGCGAGAACGACAGGTTGTCGATCAACACCCGGTCGCCGAAGCCCTTGGTCAGGTCGTGCGCCTCGATCACCGTGCTACCCAGACGCGGGCCCGGCGGGATCTGGATCTCCTCGAAGTCCAGCTTCCGGGTCTTCTCCGCCTCCGTGGCCATCTCCTCGTAGCGGTCGAGGCGGGCCTTGGACTTGGTCTGGCGCGCCTTGGCGTTGGAGCGGACCCACTCCAACTCCTCGGTGAGGCGCTTCTTCATCTTGGCGTCGCGACGGCCCTCGACGGCCAGCCGGGCGGCCTTCTTCTCCAGGTAGGTGGAGTAGTTGCCCTCGTAGCCGACGGCCCGGCCACGGTCGAGCTCGAGGATCCAGCCGGCCACGTTGTCGAGGAAGTACCGGTCGTGGGTGATCGCCATGACGGTGCCGGCGTACTTGGCCAGGTGCTGCTCCAGCCAGGAGACGCTCTCCGCGTCCAGGTGGTTGGTGGGCTCGTCGAGCAGCAGCAGGTCGGGCGCCTCCAGCAGCAGCTTGCAGAGCGCCACCCGGCGGCGCTCACCACCGGAGAGCTGGGTGACGTCGGCGTCCGGCGGCGGGCAGCGCAGCGCGTCCATCGCCAGTTCGAGCTTGGAGTCGATGTCCCACGCGTCGGCGTGGTCCAGCTCCTCCTGGAGCTTGCCCATCTCCTCCATCAGCTGGTCGGAGTAGTCGGTGGCCATCTGCTCGGCGATCTTGTTGAACCGCTCCAGCTTGGCCTTGGTCTCGGCGACCGCCTCCTCGACGTTGCCGAGCACGGTCTTGGCGTCGTTGAGCGGCGGCTCCTGGGCGAGCAGGCCGACGGTGTAGCCGGGCATGAGCCGGGCCTCGCCGTTGCTGGGCCGGTCCAGTCCTGCCATGATCTTGAGGAGGCTGGACTTACCGGCGCCGTTCGGACCGACCACACCGATCTTGGCCCCCGGCAGGAAGCTCAGCGTCACGTTGTCGAGCACGACCTTGTCGCCGTGCGCCTTGCGCGCCTTTTCCAGGACGTAGATGTACTGGGCCACGGTGCGGGCTACCTCCGTCGGTTGCGGTCGCGAGCTTGCGGGCGCGGGCACGGGCGGCCACTTCCGCCCGCCGCCGGCCGGGCCGGCCGCGCACACGCCGTCGTCAATCCTGACAGGTACGCGCGGTCGCGCCCACATCACCCCGCCTGGGTAGGTACGCGCGCGCCGTGCCGCTGCCCTGGCGGCGGCGTGCGGCACCCCGGGCAGGAGTGTCAACAAGATCACGTTGGGGGTTCGGTGGTTCTGGGACGGGTAGGTGACTGCGGCACGGGGGCCCAGACGCCGCAGCTACGCTCAGTACGCTCATCGCGGTGGACCCGTCAGCACCCGGAGGTGGCCGATCGTGACCGTCCGTAGCTCCTTTGTCGTAGTGGCGAACCGACTGCCGGTCGACGAGGTGAGCACACCCGAAGGGCGGCAGTGGCGACGCAGCCCTGGTGGGTTGGTCACCGCCCTGCATCCCGTCCTCGCCGAGCACCAGGGCACCTGGGTCGGCTGGGCCGGTGGCACCGGCGCCGCACCAGAGCCGTTCGACCTGGAGGGCATCCGGCTGCACCCGGTGCCGCTGAGCGCCGAGGAACTGGAGCGTTACTACGAGGGCCAGTCCAATGCCACCATCTGGCCGCTCTACCACGACGCGGTCGAGACGCCGGCCTACAAGCGCCGCTGGCGCGAGGCGTACCGGCTGGTCAACGCCCGCTTCGCGGAGGCCGCGGCGGACGTGGCGGCCGAGGGCGCGACGGTCTGGGTGCAGGACTACCAACTCCAGCTGGTCCCGGCGATGCTGCGCGAGCTGCGGCCCGACCTGAAGATCGGTTTCTTCCTGCACATCCCGTTCCCGCCGATCGAGCTGTTCATGCAGATGCCCTTCCGCACCGAGATCCTGCGTGGTCTGCTCGGTGCCGACCTGGTCGGATTCCAGCAGCGGCTGGCCGCGCAGAACTTCGTCCGGCTGGCCCGGCACCTGCTCGGCCTGCGTTACGAGGGCCAGATGATTCAGGTGGACGGCCGCCAGGTGAAGGCGGGCGCCTTCCCCATCTCGATCGACACGAGGGAGATGGAGCGGCTGGCCGAGGACCCGGCGATCCAGGCCCGGGCCAAGCAGATCCGCGAGGAGCTCGGCAACCCGAAGACGATCATCCTGGGCGTCGACCGGCTGGACTACACCAAGGGCATCGAGCTTCGACTCAAGGCCTTCCGCGAACTTCTCGCTGACGGAAAGTTGACAGTCCCCGACGCGGTTATGGTGCAGGTTGCCACGCCCAGCCGAGAACGTGTGGAGCACTACCAGGCACTTCGCGTCAAGGTGGAGCGCGAGGTTGGTCGGATTAACGGCGAATTCGGTCGAGTCGGCGTGCCTGCGGTGCATTATCTGCATCAGTCGTACAGTCGCTCCGAACTGGCCGCGCTGTACGTCGCGGCCGACGTGATGATGGTGACCCCGCTGCGAGACGGAATGAATCTGGTGGCCAAGGAGTACGTGGCATCGCGCGCCGACCAGGGCGGCGCGCTCGTGCTCAGTGAGTTCGCCGGCGCCGCCACCGAGCTGCGCCAGGCGTTCCTGTGCAACCCCCACGACCCCGACGCCGTCAAGGACGCTCTCCTGCGGGCCGTACACGTGGAGAAGACGGAGGCCCGCCGACGCATGCGGATCATGCAACGTCACCTGCGCGCCCACGACGTGGGGCACTGGGCGAAATCGTTCCTGACCGAACTCGGCACGTCCGGGGTGGAGGCCGAGTGAGCGTGAGGAGCGAGCCGATCCTGCGAGCCCCGCAGTCGCGAACCGAGGTGACCCTGTGAGCGTGAGGAGCGAGCCGATCCTGCGAGCCCCGCAGTCGCGAACCGAGGTGACCCTGTGAACGCCCCAACCGATATCGTGACCCCGCCCGCGGGGACGATGGATCCCGAGCTGCGGGCGGCCATCGGGCGGATCGCCCGGGTGCCGCAGCTCCTGGTCGCCTGCGACTACGACGGCACGCTCGCGCCGATCGTCGCAGACCCGAGCAAGGCCGTGCCGCTGCCGGAGTCGGTGGCCGCGGTCCGCGCTCTGGCCGCGCTGCCGCAGACCACCGTCGCGGTGGTCTCCGGTCGCGCGCTGCGGGACCTGGCCGCGCTGTCCCGGCTGCCCAGCGAGGTGCACCTGGTCGGCAGCCACGGCTCCGAGTTCGACATCGGCTTCGTCGAGCGGCTCTCCCCCGAGCTGGTCGCCGTCCGCACCCGGCTGCGCGACGCGCTGCGCGAGATCGCCATCGCCCACCCCGGCGTACGACTGGAGCGCAAACCGGCCAGCGTCGCCGTGCACACCCGCGGGGTGGACCCGCAGGTCGCCGCGGCTGCCGTCGAGGCGGTCCGCAACGGCCCCGCCAAATGGCCGGACGTCACCGTCACCCAGGGCAAGGAGGTCGTCGAACTGTCGGTGGTCGCCACCCACAAGGGCACCGCGGTCGACCAACTCCGTACCCAACTGTCGGCCAGCGCGGTGCTGTTCATCGGCGACGACGTCACCGATGAGAACGCCTTCGGCAACCTGCACGGCCCCGACATCGGCATCAAGATCGGCCCCGGCGACACCCAGGCGCACTTCCGGGTCGCCGAGCCGCTCGACGCCGCCCGGGCGCTCGGCCTGCTCCTGGAGACCCGCCGGCACTGGCTCTTCGGCGAGCGGGCCGTGCCGATCGAACGGCACTCGATGCTGGCCAACGGCCGCACCGTCGCCCTGCTCACCCCCGAGGCCAAGGTCACCTGGCTCTGCCACCCCAAGCCCGACTCGGCGGCGATCTTCGCCGACCTGGTCGGCGGTGCTCCGGCCGGCCACTTCACGGTCGGGCCGGAGAAGGGCGGCATCCCGCTCGGGCAGCGCTACCGCAACGGCACCATGACCGTGGAGACCCGCTGGTCCGGCCTCACCGTCACCGACTGGCTGGACCTGCCGGCCGCCGAGACCACCCCGGACGGCGCCGCCGTGGTCAGCGGCGACTCCACCCTGGTCCGGGTGCTCACCGGCACCGGACGGGCCCGGATCGAGTTCGCTCCGCGCCCCGAGTTCGGGCAGGTCCAGGTCCAGCTCCAGCCGATGGACGACGGCCTGCTGGTGCTCGGCTCCAACGAGCCGGTGTCGTTGTACGCCCCCGGCGTGGAGTGGGAGGTCGGCAACGACGGCGGCTACGAGAGCGCCCGTGCCGTGGTCGACCTGCGGGCCGCCGGTGGGCAGGTCGTGCTGGAGCTCCGCTTCGGCACGCACAGCCTGGAGCACCACCTGGTGCCGATCCACGAGCGGCAGGCCGCCGCCGAGCGGCCGTGGAAGGATTGGGTGGCCTCGCTGCGGCTGCCGCACACCGAACGCGAACTGGTCGCCCGCAGCGCGCTCACCCTGCGCGGGCTCTGCCACCAGCCCACCGGTTCGATCCTCGCCGCCGCCACCACCTCACTGCCGGAGGAGTTGGGCGGCGTCCGGAACTGGGACTACCGGTACTGCTGGCTGCGCGACGCGGCGATGACCGCCCGCGCGCTGGTCGACCTCGGCTCCACCGAGGAGGCCGAGGGGCTGCTGCGGTGGATCGACGGTGTCGTCGAACGCACCGGCGGGCACCCGGAGCGGCTGCACCCGCTCTACACCGTCGACGGCTTCGAGCTGGGCGCCGAGGCGGTCATCGACACCCTGCCCGGGTACGCCGGCTCCCGGCCGGTCCGGGTCGGCAACCTGGCCAACCACCAGCTCCAGCTCGACGTGTTCGGCCCGGTCGCCGACCTGATCGCCGCCGTGGCCGACGCCCGCGGCTCGGTCCGCGAGGACGAGTGGCGGGTGCTGGAGAACATGGTCGAGGCGGTCCGCCGCCGCTGGCACGAGCCCGACCACGGCATCTGGGAGGCCCGCCTCCCGCCCCGGCACCACGTCTTCTCCAAGGTGATGCTGTGGATGACCGTGGACCGGGCGCTGCACGTGGTGCGCCAGCACGGCGGCGAGGACCGGCCCGAGTGGGTGGAGCTGCGGGACCGGATCGGCGCCAACGTGCTGGAGAACGGCTGGCACGAGGAGGTCGAGGCGTACAGCGTCGCGTACGGCGACGAGGACATGGACGCCTCCTCGCTCTGGATCGGCCTGTCCGGGCTGCTCCCCGGTGACGACCCACGCTTCCTCTCCACCGTGCTGCGGATCGAGGCGGACCTGCGCAGCGGCCCGGTCGTCTACCGGTACCACTGGGACGACGGCCTGCCCGGCCGGGAGGGCGGCTTCCACATCTGCACGGCGTGGCTGGTCGAGGCGTACCTGCGCACCGGTCGCCGCACCGACGCGGAGGAGTTGTTCACGCAGATGGTCGACACCGCCGGCCCCACGGGCCTGCTGCCCGAGCAGTACGACCCGCTCGCCGAGCGCGGCCTGGGCAACCATCCGCAGGCGTACAGCCACCTCGGCCTGATCCGTTGCGCGCTGCTGCTCGACAACATGCTCAAGCAGTGACCTGACCCGCCGCGGCGGCCGGGGACCAGGTCCCCGGCCGCCGTCGCACGTCCGGAACCTACTCAGGCCGGAGCGTCCAGCGCCCCCACCACGGCCCCGATGACCACGATGGCCGGCGGGCGCAGGCCCGCCTCGCTGACGTCCGCCGCCACCGCGCCGAGGGTCGACCGCAGGCTGCGCTGGGCGCCGGTGGTGCCCTCCTGGACCACCGCGACGGGAGTGGCCGGGTCCTTGCCGTGGCCGGTGAGGGTGGCGGTGATCGCCGCCAGGTTCTTCAACCCCATCAGCACCACCAGGGTGCCGCGAAGACCGGCCAGGGCCTCCCAACGCACCAGCGAATCCGGCGAGTCCGGGGCGACGTGCCCGGAGACGACGGTGAACTCGTGGGCCACCGCCCGGTGAGTGACCGGGACACCGGCCGCCGCCGGCACGGCGATCGCGCTGGTCACCCCGGGGACCACGGTCACCGGTACGCCGGCGGCGGCGCAGGCCAGCAACTCCTCGCCGCCGCGGCCGAAGACGTACGGGTCGCCGCCCTTGAGCCGGACCACGACCTTCCCGGCCAGGGCCCGGTCCACCAGGATCCGGTTGATCTCCTCCTGGGCACGGGACGGCCCGTACGGGATCTTCGAGGCGTCGACCAGTTCGACGTCGGGGCGCAACTCGTCCAGCAGCAGCCCGGGCACCAGCCGGTCGGCCACCACCACGTCCGCCTCGGTGAGTAGCCGCCAACCCTTGACGGTGATCAGCTCGGGGTCACCGGGGCCGGCCCCGACCAGCGCCACCCGCCCGGGTTCGGCCCCGGTGGGCGCCGGCGTGGCCAGGCCGGTGCGGACGGTCAGCAGGTCGCGTACCGCGTCGCGGACGGTCATCGCCCGGCGCGGGTCCCCGCCGCCGAACACGGCCACGGTGACCGGGCCGTGCCGGGTCACCGCCGGGGTCCAGGCGGTGGCCGCGGCGCGGTCGTCGGCGCGTACGCAGAAGACCCGCCGCTCGGCGGCGGCGGCGCTGGCCGCCGCGGCGGCGAGCCGGTCGTCGACGGCGACCTGGACCAGCCAGGCCCCGTCGAGGTCGTCCGGGGCGAAGCGGCGGGGAGCCCAGTGCAGCCGGCCGGCGTCGACGTGCGCCTGCAGGGCCGGGGTCAACTCCGGCGCGACGAGGAACACGTCGGCGCCCGCGTCGAGCAACGCCGGCACCCGCCGGGTGGCGACGGCTCCCCCGCCCACCACGACCACCCGCCGGCCGGTGAGGCGTAACCCCAGGGGATAGGGACTGGCGCTCACTTCTCCGAGACCCCCGCCGCGTCGAAGGTGGCGACCTCGTGCAGCACCCGCACCGCGCCGGTGACCACCGGCAGCGCCAACAGCGCCCCGGTGCCCTCACCCAGCCGCAGACCCAGGTCGATCAGCGGGTCCAGCCCGAGGTGGCGCAACGCGACGCTCGCGCCCGGCTCCGCCGACCGGTGCCCGGCCACCATCGCGCCGACCGCGTGCGGGGCCAGGGCCGCCGCGGCGAGCGCGGCGCTGGCCGCGATCACCCCGTCCAGCAGCACCGGGACGCGGCGCGCGGCGCCGCCCAGGATCAGGCCGACCAGCGCGGCGTGCTCCAGGCCGCCGACGGCCGCCAGTACGCCCAGTGGGTCGCCCGGGTCGGGACGGTGCCGGCGCAGCGCGGCCCGCACCACGTCGACCTTGCGCTGGTACGTCTCGTCGTCGACCCCGGTGCCGCGCCCGGTGACCCCCGCCGGGTCGGCGCCGGTGAAGGCGGCGACCAGCGCGGCGGACGGGGTGGTGTTGGCGATGCCCATGTCGCCGGTGAGCAGAATGCCGGCACCGGAGTCGACCATCTCGTCGGCGACCCGCACGCCGGTCTCCACCGCCGCTCGGACCTCGTCACGGGTGAGGGCGGCGGTGACGGTCATGTCCCGGGTTCCCCGACGGACGTTCGCGGCCACCAGCCGGGGCCCGGCCGGCGACCCGGCGGGGTCGACCGGCAGGGCGGTGGCGACGCCGACATCGACCACGGTGACCGAGGCGCCGGCCTGCCGGGCGAAGGCGTTGACCACCGCCCCGCCGGCCAGGAAGTTGCCGATCATCTGGGCGGTGACCTCCTGCGGCCAGGGGGTCACTCGCTGGGCGTGCACGCCGTGGTCGCCGGCGAAGATCGCGACCGCGGCCGGCTCGGGCAGCGGTGGCGGGCAGACCCCGGCCAGCCCGGCGAGGCGTACGGACAGGTCTTCCAGGGCGCCGAGGGACCCGGCCGGCTTGGTCAGCCGCCCCTGGAGGTCCCGGGCGGCGGCCATCGCCGGCTCGTCGAGCGGCCGGATCGCCGCGATGGTGGTCTCCAACTTCATGCCTCCAGGATCTCGCCCAGTACCTGGGTGAACGCGTCCGAGGTGGCCGGGTCGCGGACGGCCACCCGCAGCCAGTCGGGGCCCAGCCCGGGAAAGGTGTCGCCGCGCCGGACCGCCCAGCCGCGCTCGCGCAGCGTCTCGCGTACCCGGTCCGCGCCGGGCAGGTGGATCAGGACGAAGGCGCTGGCCGGGCGGCCCGCGACGCGTACCGCGGGCAGGGCCGCCAGGCGGGCGACCAGGTGGTCGCGGTCGGCGGCGAGTCGGGCGGCGATGGCGCGCTCGGCCGCGACGGCGGTCGGCGCGGCGATCGCGGTGGCGGCGGCGAGCGCCGGGGTGGAGACGGCCCAGAGCGGCTGCCCGGCCACGAAGCGCGCCAGCAGCGTGGCCTCGCCGAGCAGGTAGCCGATCCGCAGGCCGGCCAGTCCCCAGGTCTTGGTGAGGCTGCGGACCACGACCAGGCCGGGCAGGTCACGCCGGGCGGCGAGGGACTCCGGCTCGCCGTCGACGCCCGGGGCGAGGGTCGTGTCGGCGAACGCCTCGTCGACCACCAGGACCCGACCGGGCCGGGCCAGCGCGGCCAGGTCGGCGGCGGGGTGCAGCACCGAGGTGGGGTTGGTCGGGTTGCCGATCATCACCAGGTCGGCGTCGGCGGGCACCCGCGCCGGGTCGAGGCGGAAGTCCTCGGCCGGGTCGAGCAACACCCGCTCGACGGTGTGCCCGGCGGCCCGCAGCGCCGCCTCCGGCTCGGTGAACTGCGGGTGCACCACCACCGGTCGGCGTACCCCGGTCAGGGCGCGGGCGACCAGCACGAAGCCCTCGGCGGCGCCGGCGGTGAGCAGGACCTCCTCCGGGGGACGGCCGTGCCGGGCGGCGACGGCCGCGCGCGCCGGCCGGGGATCGGGGTACGCGGCCAGGTCGGCCAGGGCCGCCGTGAGCGGGTCGGCCAGCCAGTCCGGCATCTCGTCCCGCCGGACGTTGACCGCCAGGTCCACCAGACCGGGGGTGGCCTCGACGTCGCCGTGGTGTGCGAGGTCGGGTTCGACCGTGGCCGGGCCGGGGTCGGCGGCCGGCCCGTCCCGGGTGGTCGGCTCCGCGCCGATCAGTTGCCCACGCATGTCCGGAATCCTGCCGGGAAGCCGCCCGACTGCACAGCCGATCCCACCGTGGGCCGCGTCACCCGTCCAGCCGCGTTCATGAGTTCTTCTCATACGCGAATCGGAAATGTCATAACTTGACCCCGTGAGCAACCGACCCCTCGCCGCCGCTGGTCGTTCCCTTCCGCTCCTGCGCGCCGGTCTGATCACCGGCCTCGTCGTCGCCGCGCTGGCCTATCCACTGGCCGCCGCCACCGGCCTGGGCGCCAAGGCCACCGCGCACGCCATGGAGCACAAGACCAACATCCTGCGCACCGCCATGCCGGCCGAGACGTCGTACCTCTACGCCCCCGACGGCAAGACGGTCCTGACCATGTTCTACGAGGAGTACCGGCAGTACACGAAGCTGTCGGACATGTCGCCGAACATCCAGCAGGCGATCATCGCCGCCGAGGACAACCGCTTCCACCAGCACCGCGGCGTCGACCCGAAGGGCGTCGCCCGCGCCTTCGTGGCCAACGCCCGCTCCAACGGCGTCTCCCAGGGCGCCTCCACCATCACCATGCAGTACGTCCGGATGGCGCTGCGGGACAGCGCCACCACCCCCAAGGAGGTCCAGGAGGCCACCCAGCAGACCAGCCTGCGCAAGATCAAGGAAATGCGCATGGCGCTGGACATCGAGAAGGAACTGACCAAGGACGAGATCCTTGAGCGCTACCTCAACTCGGCGTACTTCGGGCACCGGGCGTACGGCATCTACGCCGCCGCGCAGATCTTCTTCTCCAAGACCCCGGCCACCCTCACCCCCGTCGAGGCGGCCACTCTCGCCGGGCTGGTGAAGTCCCCGTCCGAGTACGACCCGATCACCTCCGACAAGAAGGCGGCGACCGAACGGCGCAACTACGTGCTCGACCGGATGGCGCAGCTCGGCTACCTCTCCCCCGACGCCGCCGCGGCGGCCAGGGCCGAACCCATCCGGACCAGGGTCACCGTTCCGGCCAACGACTGCGCCGCCATCGCCCCCAAGTACACCACCTGGGGCTTCTACTGCGACTACGTGAAGAACTGGTGGAGCGCCCAGCCCGCCTTCGGCGCGAACCGGCTGGAACGAATGGACAAGCTGCGCCGTGGCGGCTACCGGATCGTCCTGGCCCTCGACCCGAAGGTCCAGGCGGCGGCCGAGGAGAACGTCGGCGCCGAGGAGAACGTCGGCAGCCCGTTCGCCAACGGCATCGTTGTCGCCGAACCGGGCACCGGCCGGATCAAGGCGATGGCGGTCAACCGGACCTACTCTCTCGACCTGAGCGAGAACGGGCCCAGCTCCAATCCCGAGGCCGGCCCGAACGTCAAGGCCAACTACCCGAACACCGTCGCGCCCCTGCTCGGCGGCGGCAGCCTCCCCGGCTACCAGGCCGGCTCCACGTTCAAGATGTTCCCGATGCTCGCCGCCCTGGACGCCGGGCTGCCACTGTCCACCGCGTTCGACTCGCCGCACCGCTACCACTCCCAGGTGTACGACGGCTGGTCGCCCTCCAACGCCAGCGGCGCGATGACCGGACGGCAGACCATGTGGTCCGGCTTCGGCAAGTCGGTGAACACGTACTTCGTCTGGCTGGAGGAGCAGGTCGGCGCGGACCGGGCGGTACGCATGGCCGAACAACTCGGGCTGCGCTGGCGCACCGACGTGGACCGCGAGCACGCCTCACCGGCCAGGGCCAAGAAGTGGGGCGCGTTCACCCTGGGCGTCTCCGACGCCACCCCCCTGGAGATGGCCAACGCGTACGCCGCGGTCGCCGCCGACGGGCGGTACTGTGAGGCGATTCCGGTGAACTCGATCACCAGGCGGGACGGCACGCCCGCCACCTACCGGACCGCCAGCGGAATCGAACGCGAGGTGGCCAAGCCCCGGTGCCGGCAGGTGGTGAGCGCCGACGCGGCCCGGGCCGCCACCGACGCCGCCCGCTGCCCGACCGGCGACACCCCGGCCAGAGGCAGTTGCGGCGGCTGGTCGACCGCGGACAGCGTCCGGGGCACGGTGGGCCGCCCGGTCGCCGGCAAGACCGGCACCACGGACAGCACCCGGACGGCCTGGTTCGTCGGCTACACCCCGGAACTCGCGGCGGCCAGCTTCATCGCCGACCCGGACAACCCGTTCAACGCGGTGGGTGACGGGCAGTCCCAGATCCCCATCCACGCCGTGGCCAACACGCTCAAGTCGGCCCTGAAGCGCACACCGGTCCGCCAGTTCACCCCGCCGTCGGACCAGATCGTGGGGTGACCGGCGGTGGTTGCGGGCTCCGCCTCGGGAATGGTGCGGTTTCCGGCGCGGAGCCCGCCGCGCCCCGGCGCGCCGAACCGGCCAGGCCGAGTGCCGACCGCGACGCTCAGTGCAGGTCCGCGGCGACCAGGGACCACGACTCCAGATCGACCCGGGCGCCGCGGACGAACCCCGCGTTACGCAGCAGGCCCTCATAGCTGAACCCGGCCTTCTCGGCCACCCGGCGCGACGCCGTGTTGCCCGGCGCCACCCGCAGCTCCACCCGTTGGAAGCCGTGCTCCAGGATCAGCGCGATGGCCAGCGCGTCGACCGCCTCGGCGGCCAGGCCGAAGCCCCGGGCGTGCGGCGCGAGGGCGTACGACACCTCGGTGAGCCGGGCGCCCCAGTCGGTCCGCCGGGTCCACAGGCAGCCGACCACCCTGCCGTCCTCCCGGCGCAGCACCGCGTAGTGGTCGCCGTCGCCGCTGTCCCGGCGCTGCCGGGCCAGGTCGGTGCACCAGGCCAGCCCGTCGATCCGCCCGGCCGAGTCGGCCAACGGCAGCCACCGTTGGGTCTGCCGGTCGGCGAAGACCTCGTCGACCGCCTCCGCGTCCGCCGCGACGAGCTGGCGCACCTCCGAGCGCGGGGTGGAGACCGTCAGCTCCGGGAAGCGGCGCACCGCGACCTGCCCGATCACGCCAGGGCTCCGACGCCCTCGGCCTGCCGGGCCGCCGTGACCAGCCGGGCCGCCACCGCCGGATCCGCCGCCCAGTGCAGCCCGAGCTGCGAGGCGTGTACGCCCCGCCAGACGAAACCCTCCGGTGCGCCGCCGCCCCAGGACCACGCCGGGTGCTCACCGGCGCGGGGGGTGAGCACCGCCGCGTGCTGCTTGTAGCCCCGCACGGTCGCGCCCGCCTCGGCGACCACGCTGGCCGTCCGGGCGGTCGCCTCGCGGTAGCCGACCACCAGGCCGTCGCGGGTCACGCCGGTGGCGTCCAGCACCCCGCACATCGGCAGGCCGTCCAGCTCCCGGGACAGCCAGAGCAGACCGGTGCCCTCGGCCACCACCGGACGGCCGGTGCGGGCCAGCTCCGCGACCGCGATGCAGAGTCGGCGGTTGGCGGCAAGGTCCCGGGCGCACGCCTCGGGCAGGCCGGCGCCGACCACCAACGCCCGGGTGCCGGCGGGCAGCGCCTCGTCGCGCAGCGGGTCGACGGTGACCACCTCGGCGCCGGCGGCACGCAGCAACTCGGCCGTCTCCGCGTAGCTGTAGCCGCCACCCGGTCCACCCGCCAGCGCGACGACCGGGGCGGGCCCGGTCGCTGCCTCACCGGTGGCGGACCCGGCCGGAGCACCGGTACCGGTGGCGAGCGCCTGCGTCGCGGGCGACCACGGCGGGATCGACAGGGGCGGCGCGGACCGGCCCAGGGCGAGCAGCCGGTCCAGCTCGACGGTGGCGGCGACCGCCTCACCGAGCCGACGCACCGCCCGGGAGGCCTCGGCGTCGCGCCGGACCACCGGCAGCACCCCGTGCCGGCGGGCGGGCAGCACCGACGGCAGCTCGTGGCGGCGCAGCGCGCCGTAGACCGGCACGTCGATGTCGTCGAGCGCCTCGCGGAGCATCGTCTCGTGCCGTGGGGAGGCGACCTGGGTGAGGATCACGCCACCCAGCCAGAGCTGCTCGTCGTACGACCGGAATCCGTGCACGAGGGCGGCCACCGACTGGCCCATCGCGGCGACGTCCACCACCAGCACGACCGGGCTGCGCAGCACGGTGGCGACCGCCGCCGTCGACTCCTCGTCGGGGCGGCCGGAGACCGAGTCGTAGAGGCCCATCGTGCCCTGGACCACCGCCAGGCCGGCGCCGGCGGCGCCGTGCGCGAATAGCGGCCCGAGGCGGTCGGCCCCGACCAGCCGGGGGTCCAGGTTCCGTCCGGGCCGCCCGGCCGCCATCCCCAGGTAGGCGGCGTCGACGTGGTCCGGCCCGACCTTGAAGCCGGCGACCTCGACGCCGCGCTCGGCGAGCGCGGCGAGCAGGCCGACGGCGAGGGCGTTCGTGCCGTGTCCGGAGGACGGCGCGCTGAGCACGAGGCGCGGCACCGGGGTCATCATCGACTCCTCGCAGGCGACAGGAAGTGGCGCACGGACAACCGGGAGGAACCCACCCGGCGATCCGCTCGCGTGACCATACCCGCCCGGACCAGCCGGTGGCGGCCTCCTGGCCACCGGACCAGCTGGTGGCGGCCTCCGGGCAAGACCCACCCGGGCCGTCGCGACCGGTGGCGGTGGCCGAACGGGTAGCCTCGTGCTGTGTACCGGTTCCTGCTGACCCCCCGCTGGCTGGGCATTCTCGCGCTGACCCTGGTCGCCGCCGCGGTGATGGCGCTGCTCGGCGACTGGCAGCTGGACCGCTACCGGGAGCGCACCGCGGTCAACGAGCGCATCGACGCCGGCAGCCGGGGGGCCGCCGCGCCGCTGCGCGACCGGGTGCCGGCCCCCACCGGCGGCGCGGGCACGGCCGGTCCGGCCCCCGCCGAGGAGGACCAGTGGAGCCGGGTCACCGTCACCGGCCGGTACGACCCGACGAACGTGGTCCTGGTCCGCGGCCGGACCGTGGACCGCACCGTCGGCTTCGAGGTGATCGTCCCGCTGCTCCTAGCCGACGGCAGCGCCGTGCTGGTCGACCAGGGCTGGATCCCGCCCGCGCCGGGGGGCGGGGCGATGACCGCCCCGCGGGTGCCCGCCGTGCCCGCCGGCGAGGTGACCGTGATCGGCCGGGTGCATCCCACGGAGACCGGCGGCAGTGGGGTGGAGCGGCGCGACGGCCGGTTGGAGACCCGTCGGGTCACCGTCGGCAAGCTCGCCGCGCAGCTGCCCTACCCGGTGCACGGGGCGTACCTGCTGTCAGACGAGCAGAATCCGGCACCCGACCCGACCTTCAAGGCGGTGCCGATCGGGCACGCCAACAACTGGCAGAACCTCGGCTACGTCGTCCAGTGGTGGATCTTCGCGGGGATGACGCTGGTCGGCTACGCCTGGGTGGCCCGCCGGGAGGCCCAGCACGTGGCCGGGCCGGATCGGCCGAAGGGCCCGGTCGACCGGGCCGCCGAACCGGCCACGCCGGCCTGACCCGTCGGCCCGTCAGCCGCCGGCCCTTCCGGCGTGGATGGCCCGGACCATGTCGATGGTGTCCGCCTCGGCGGCGGTCTTGTCCTCCCGGTAGCGCACCACGCGGGCGAACCGCAGCGCCACCCCGCCCGGGTAACGGGAGCTGGTCTGCACCCCGTCGAAGGCGATCTCGACCACCTGCTCGGGCCGGACCCGCACCACCCGGTCGCCGCGCTCGACGGCGAGGGTGAGGAACCGCTCGGTCTGCCAGCGCAGCAGCTCGTCGGTGAGGCCCTTGAACGTCTTGCCGAGCATCACGAAGCCTGCGGTGCGCGGGTCGCGCGCGCCGAGGTGGAGATTCGACAGCCAGCCCTGCCGGCGGCCGCTGCCCCACTCCACCGCGAGAACCACCAGGTCGAGGGTGTGCCGGGGCTTGACCTTGACCCAGGCCGCGCCGCGCCGCCCCGCGTCGTACGGCGCGTCCGGCGCCTTCACCACGACACCTTCCTGCCCGGCGTCGAGCGCCGCCGCGAAGGCCGCGCCGGCCTGCTCGCCGTCGGTGACCTCCACCCGCCCCACCAGCAGCGACTCGTCGACCGTGCTGGCCAGCGCCGCCCACCGCTCCCGGCCCGGCCGGTCGATGAGATCCGCCCCGTCGAGGTGCAGCAGGTCGAAGAAGTACGGCGTGAGCACCGCGTTGCCGGTGGTCCGGGCGGCGGCGAGCACCGCCGGCGCCACGGGCGTGCCGCCGGTGGTGCTCGGCGTGGCGCGACGGGCGGCGCGGCTGGCGGTCTGCTGGAACGGCAGCGGGCGGCCGGTCGCGTCCAGCCCGATCGCCTCGCCGTCGAGCACAAGCTCCCGGGCCGGGAGCGCGCGCACGGCGGCCACCACCTCCGGTACCCGGGTGGTGATCTCGTCGAGGCTGCGGGTGAAGACCGCGATGTCGTCGCCCGAACGGTGCACCTGGATGCGGATGCCGTCCAGTTTGACGTCGACCACCGCCGGGGCACCGGTGGCCTCCAGCGCCGCGTCGACGGTCGGCGCGCTCTGCGCCAGCATCGGGGCCAGCGGTCGACCCACCCGCAACCCGAACCCGGCCAGCGCGGCGGTGCCCCCGGTGAGCGCGGCCACCGCGACGGCGCGCAGGTCACCGGCGAGTAGCAGGGCGCGGCGGACGGCGACGACCGGCACCTCCGCCGCCCGGGCGACGGCATCCACGAGCAGCCCCGCCTGCGCGCCCTGGCGCAGTTCGCCCCGGAACAGCCCGACCAGCAGCCGCTGCTCCTCGGCCGTGGCGGCGGCGAAGAGCGCGCGGAGCAGCTCCCGCCGGCGGACCTGAGAGCCGGGCCCGTGCACGGCGGCGATCTGCTCCACCGTGGCGTCGACGACCGCGACGGTCAGCGTCGGCTCGGTCGCCGGCGCCGGCAGGTCCCGCAGGCTGGCCCAGCCCACGCCGGTCTGCCGCTGGCGCAGCTCTCCGGCGAGGTAGCCGGCGCCGGCCGGCGCCTCGGCCGGGTCCAGTGACCGGAGGGCGACGGCGAGCAGCTCGACCTTGGCTCGCCGGCCGCTGGTTGCGGCGACGGCTGCGGAGGTGGCTGCCAGGTCGAGAAACCGCACGGCCTCATCCTGCCAGCCACCCCCGACTCCACCCGGGTATTGCCGTACCCGGGGGCCGGTTGCCGGGCAGTCAGGCGGACACGGGCTCCTCGACACGCAGGCCACGAGCGCGCACCCCGTCGGCGACCCGGGAGAGCACCGCGTCGAGGGCGACCAGCGCGGCGGAGAGCTCACCGAGCTGGTCCTTGAGCGTGTCCTCGGGCCACGCGGAGACGTCGATGTCCCCCAGAGCACTGACGGCGGCTTCGAGCCGCGACATCACCTCGTTCGTACGCATGTTCGAAAGGCTATAGCAGCCGCGCGCCCGACACACCGCAAACTCCGACATCCGCCTCAAAGTTACGGTTCCGCGACCTGGCGCGGCGGCACACGCTCCCGCCCGGGAGACGCTCCCACCGCCCCGGCGGCACCGGGGCCCGTCGACTCAGCCGGCGCGCCGGGCGGCTTCGGCGACCTTCGCCAGCAGCAGCGCCTCGGCGAGGCACACCCGGGCGAACTCGCCGAGGTGCAGGCTCTCGTTCGGGCCGTGCGCCTGGGCGTGCGGGTCCTCCACGCCGGTGACCAGGATCGCCGCCTCCGGGAACATCTCCTGGAAGGTGGCGATGAACGGAATCGAGCCGCCGAGACCGATGTCGACCGGGTCGGTGCCGTCCCAGGCGATGCGGAACGCCGACCGGGCGGCGTCGAACATCGGGCCGGTGGCGTCAATGACGCACGGGGCGCCATCGTGCTCGAAGCTCACCGTGACCTGGGCACCCCACGGGGCGTGCCGCTCCAGGTGGGCGCGGAGCGCCTCGTACGCCCGCTTCGGGTCGTCGCCCGGCGCCAGCCGTACGCTGAGCTTGGCCTTGGCTGCCGGGACCAGCGCGTTCGGCGCCTCGGCGGTGGCCGGGGCGTCGATGCCGAGGATCGCCAGCGCCGGCTTGGTCCAGAGCCGGTCGGTGATCCGCCCGGTGCCGAAGAACGACGCTCCCGCCACCAGCCCGGCCTCGGCACGGAACCGGTCCTCGGGGTAGTCGACGCTGGCGCCCTCCCGGCCGACCAAGCCCTCGACGGCCACGCTCCCGGCGTCGTCGTGCAGCGTCGACAGCAGTCGGACCAGCGCGGTCAGCGCGTCCGGCACCGCGCCGCCGAACATACCGCTGTGCACGGCGTGGTCGAGGGTACGCACCTCGACGAAGCAGTTGACGATGCCGCGCAGCGAGGTGGTCAGCGCCGGCACACCGATGTCCCAGTTGACGGAGTCGGCGATGACGATCACGTCGGAGGCGATCTCGTCGCGGTGCGCGGCGAGCAGCGACTCCAGCGAGTCGGAACCGTACTCCTCCTCGCCCTCGACGAACAGGACCACACCGACCGGGAGCTGGTCGCCGAAGGCGCGCAACGCGGCGACGTGCGCCAGGATGCCGGCCTTGTCGTCGGCGGCGCCCCGGCCGTAGAGGCGGCCGCCCCGCTCGACCGGCTCGAACGGGTCGGAGTCCCACAGCGAGAGGTCGCCGACCGGCTGCACGTCGTGGTGGGCGTACAGCAAGACGGTGGGCGCACCGGGCGGGGCCGGCTTCGTCCCGATCACCGCCGGCTGGCCGCCCGAACGCACGATCTTCGTGTCGAGGCCGCAGCCGCGCAGCAGCTCGGCGACGGCCTCGGCGGAGCGCTCCACGTGCGAGTGGTCGAAACCCTCGAAGGCGATGCCGGGGATACGGACGAGGCGTTCCAGGTCGGCCCGCACCCCGGGCAGCGCACGCGCGACCGCGGCCCGGACGTCGGACTCGGACATGATCGGAGTGGTCATGACCGGCATCGTATGCCGCCCTTACCGGTGCGTACCCGCCCTGTCCGCCTGCCGGCCAGGCGCAGGTAGTAGCGGTCGGCGTCGTGCGGCAGCCGCGGGGCGCCGTCGACCAGCAGCTCCGCGTGCACGGCGGTGGCGTCCGTGGCGAAGTGAACGCGCTCCCCGGCGTGCCAGCGGCGCAACTCGGGCAGGATGCCGGGTCCGTCGCGCGCCACCGCCCGGGTCAGGCGCAGGTCGGCGGGCGCGGTGACGAAGACCGCCAGGCTCAGCTCCGGGCGGATGACCGCCCGCGCCGCGCTCACCCCCTCCAGCAGCAGCACCGGCGCGACCGGCACCGGCACCGGTCGGGGCAGGAAGGCCCGCCGCGACCAGTTGTAGCGGTGGTACGCCCCCGGCTGGGCGGCCCGCAGCGGAGCCAGCACGCCCTCCTCCAACCGGGGCCAGAAGGTGAGCTGGTCGTACCAGCCGTCGAGCAGGTCGTCGGTGTGCACCACCGGTGGCCGCCTGCCGCCGGCAAGCGCGGTGAGGGCGTCCGCGAGGCGCGCGGTGAAGTGGCTCTTGCCCGCGCCGCTGGGCCCGTCGACCGACACGAGTCGGGTACGCCCCAGCCGCGCCGGCCGGGCCAGCACCCGCCGGGCCAGCGTCGCGTACGCCTCGACCACCGCCACCGTCACGGATGTGACGCTAGTGGGTGTCCCCCGTGAGCCTGGTTCGACCGTCGGGG
>NZ_SMKN01000290.1 GCF_004348675.1 Micromonospora sp. KC606
GAGTCGCCCTCGTCCACCCGCCCCTTGGTGGTCAGCATCCGCCACGCGGTCAGCCAGGCCGTCGGCAGGCAGGCCGCGTCGGTCGCCGACAGCCCGGCCGGCAACGGCAGCAGGTTCATCCGGGGTACGGCAACCCGCTCGGCCAGGGTGCCGGGGAAGTGCTCGGAGAGGATGGAGACGCCCCGCGGGTCGCCGGGGGTGGGCACCACCGGGTAGATGACCACCTCACGGCCGTCCGGGTCGGTGCCGACGGCGTCGCAGCCGAGAATCATCGGGAGCTGGTCGGCGGTCAGTCCCACTCCGCGCAGCGACCAGATGTCGTGGTGGTTGAGCGAGCTGGCCCGCACCTGCACGGTGACCCAACTGCCGTCGGGGTGGGTCGGCTCGGGCCGCTCGCCGACGGCGAGCGCGGCGAGCGGGTGGTCGGTGTCGAAGCGGGAGGCACAGGCGGCACGCATGATCGGCACCGTAACAAGGGAAACGGTCGCCAAGAAGGGCCCGGGCGGATCCGCTCGGGCCCTTCTTGACAGGTCAGGCGCGGGCGACGCCGTCGCGCCGGGCCGCCTCGGCCACCGCCTCCGCCACCGCCGGGGCGACCCGGGGGTCGAGCGGGGAGGGCACGATCGCGTCGGCGGTCAGCGACTCGGCCACCACCCCGGCGATCGCGTCGGCCGCGGCCACCTTCATTCCGTCGGTGATCCGGGTGGCCCTGGCGTCCAGCGCGCCCCGGAACACGCCGGGAAAGGCCAGCACGTTGTTGATCTGGTTGGGAAAGTCGCTGCGCCCGGTGGCGACCACCGCCACGTGCCGGGCCGCCACCTCCGGGTGCACCTCCGGGGTCGGGTTGGCCAGGGCGAAGACGATGCCGCCCGGGGCCATCCCGGCCACCGCCTCCTCCGGGATCTCCCCGCCGGAGACGCCGACCAGCACGTCGGCGCCGCGCAGCGCCTCGGTGATGTCGCCCTCGCGTCCCCCGGCGTTGGTGGTCTCGGCCAGGTACGCCTTGGTCTCGGTCAGGTCGGCGCGGTGCCGGCCGATGATCCCCCGGGAGTCGCAGACCACCACCTGCTCCGGGTTGATGCCCCCGGCGACCAGCATGTGGGTGACCGCCACCCCGGCCGCGCCCGCGCCGCTGACCGTCACCCGCAGGTCACCGAGCTTGCGGTGCAGGAGGGTGGCCGCGTTGCGCAGCGCGGCCAGCACGACGATCGCGGTGCCGTGCTGGTCGTCGTGGAAGACCGGGATGGACAACTCCTGGTCCAACCGGCGTTCGATCTCGAAGCAGCGCGGGGCGCTGATGTCCTCCAGGTTGATGCCACCGAAGGACGGCGCGAGCATCCGCACCGCCGTGACGATCTCGTCGGTGTCCTGGGTGTCCAGACAGATCGGTACCGCGTCGATCCCCGCGAACTGCTTGAACAGCACCGCCTTGCCCTCCATGACCGGCAGCGCGGCACGGGGACCGATGTTGCCCAACCCGAGTACGGCCGAGCCGTCGGTGACGACCGCGACGGCGTGCGACACCCACGTGTATTCGTCGACCAGGGCCGGGTCGGCGGCGATCGCCTCGCAGACCCGGGCCACGCCCGGGGTGTACGCGAGGGAGAGGTCCTCCCGGCTGGTCAGCGGGACGGTCGAGGCGACGGCCATCTTGCCGCCGACGTGCAGCCGGAAGACGGGATCAGCGGGATCCACGGTGGACGCAGACATGGTGACTCCAGGATCTGTCGAGCAGATGGAGCGGCCGGCGCGAGGCACGAGGTGAGGCGTCGGCGGCGGCGCGCGGTGCGGGGGTCACCCAGGCACTTTCGGAGTGTAGTCAGACACCTCGTGCCGACATGTGAGCAGGGTCATAACTCCCGCCGGCGAGGCGGGCGACCGGGACGCGGCCAGTAGCGCAGCACCACCCGGCCCAGCACGTCGGCCACGCCGTACGCCCGGGAGTCGTCGGTGACCAGGGCGTTGTCGCCGCGCACCCACCAGCCGCCGTCCTGCGGACGGACCGCGCGCTTGACCACGAGCAGGTCGGGGCGGGTGCGGAAGACCGCGACCACCAGGTCGCCGGGGCGGACGGCCCGGCCGCCGACGCGGACCAGCAGCGCGTCGCCGTGCCGCAGGGTGGGCGACATCGACGGGCCGGTCACCCCGACGGCGGCCAACGGGCGGCGCAGCAGCCCTCCGGGCCCCGGCGGCTCGACCGTCATCAGGTTTCCCCTCCGCCCCTACCGGGGACCTCCCAGGAGTAATGTCGGCTTGGATCATCGCAAACATCCCGTGGAGGACTCTGATGCGACTTCCCCGCATCCTTTCGCCCCGTGTCACCGCCAGCGCCCACTGCGACCTGCCCTGCGGCGTGTACGACCCGGCGCAGGCCCGCATCGAGGCCGAGTCGGTGAAGGCGATCTGCGAGAAGTACCAGGCCAACACCGACCCGGAGTTCCGCACCCGGGCCATCCTGATCAAGGAGCAGCGCGCCGACCTGGTCAAGCACCACCTGTGGGTGCTCTGGACCGACTACTTCAAGCCAGCCCACTTCGAGAAGTACCCGCACCTGCACCAGCTGTTCAACGAGGCCACCAAGCTGGCCGGCGCGGCCGGCGCCAAGGGCGGGACCGACCCGTCGAAGGCCGACGAGCTGCTCCAGAAGATCGACGAGATCTCCAAGATCTTCTGGGAGACCAAGCAGGCGTGAGCCAGGGTTTCCTGCCGTCGATCCGGCCGGCACGTCCCCAGGACGTGCCGGCCGTCGTCGCGATGGTGCACGAGCTCGCCGATTACCAGCGCTGCGCCGACCAGTGCCGGCTGACCGCCGAGCAGCTGACCGTGGCCCTGTTCGGCCCGTCCCCCGCCGTGTTCGGGCACGTGGCGGTCGACGCGGACGACGAGCCGGTGGGCTTCGCGCTCTGGTTGCGCGGCTATCAGCGCCTCGAGTGGTTGATGCGCGAGGGAAATCCGGCCGCCGGTTTCTACGCCACCGTGGGGGCCGTCCCGATGGAGGGGTTGGTGCCGTACCGGCTCGGTGGGCCGGCGCTGCACGCACTCGCCGCGCAGGCGGAGGCGGCCCCCGCCCGGCGGAACGCCTGCGAGGGTAGAGTCCCCGACCGGGGGGATGAGGCGTGACTCAACTGACCGGGCAACCGACGACCGACGACGACGTGGTGCACCTCACCGTGCCCGCCGACGTCGGATACCTCGGTGTGCTCCGCACCGCCACCGCAGGGCTCGCGGCCCGCCTCCAGTTCGCCCTGGACGAGATCGAGGATCTGCGCATCGCGGTGGACGAGGCCTGCGCCATGCTGCTGGCCATCGCCACCCGCGACGCCGAGCTGGAGTGCCGGTTCGCGGTCACCGACGACGCGCTCACCGTCGAGGTGACCGTGCCGGTCGTGCGGGGCGCGGCGCTGCCCTCGGAGTCCTCGTTCGCGTGGAAGGTGCTCGCCGCGCTGACCACCGCCGCCGCCGCCCAGTCGGCCGACGGGCGGGCCACCATCTCACTGCTGACCCGCCGCTCGCCCGGCTACTGACCGTCACCGGGCCGAGGCCTCACCCGAAACCCAGGGACCGGGTCGTGGGCGGGCTGAGCAGCAGCGCGCAGACCCCGACGCCGAGCACCATCAGCGGTACGCCCAGCCAACCCAGCCCGGCCTGGAGCATGAACCAGCCGACCGGCAGCAGCATGAGCTGGAGCACGATCGCCGGTGCCCGGGCACCGGCCCGTCGGCGGGCCAGCGCACCGCCGAGGGCCCAGAGCGCGGCGGCGGCGGCGATCGCGAACCCGGTCACGACGAGCGCCGACAGCAGGTCGGTCCGGGCGGCGGTCAGGTCGGCCCAGATCAGCCAGCCGGCGAGCAGCGCCAGGGCGGCGGCCTCACCCCGCAGCAGCCGTACCGCCCAGCGGAGCGTGTCGGGCACCGGGTCGGAGTCGAGCGTCACGCGGCCACGATACCCGGGAGCGGTCGCGGTACAGTGCCGCCCATGCGGGCCGTCCTGGTGGTCAATCCGAAGGCCACCACCACCAGCGAGCGCAGCCGGGACGTCCTGGTCCGGGCGCTGCGCAGCGAAGTAGACCTGTCGGTGCGGTACACCCGCCGCCGGGGGCACGCCACCGACCTGGCGCGGGAGGCGGCCGAGGAGGGGGTCGACGTCGTCGTCACGCTCGGTGGCGACGGCACGGTCAACGAGGTGGTGAACGGCCTGATGACGGCCGAGCCGCCGACGATCCGCACCGGCGGCGCCCGTGCCGACCGGCTGCCCGCGCTGGCGACGGTGCCGGGCGGCTCGACCAACGTCTTCGCCCGCGCCCTGGGTCTGCCCCGAGAGTGGCCGGAGGGCACCAGCATGATCCTGGAGGGGTTGCGGCTGGGCCGGTCCCGGACGATCGGGTTGGGTCAGGCCGACGACCGTTTCTTCACCTTCTGCGCCGGTTTCGGGGTGGACGCCGCAGTGATCCACCGGGTGGAGCAGGCCCGCAGGCGGGGTCGGGTGTCGACGCCCGCGCTCTACTTCCGCGCCACGTTGGGCCAGTACTTCCTCGACTCGGACCGCCGGCACCCGGCGATCTCCCTGGAGCGCCCGGGCGAGCCCGCCGAGGGCGAGCTGGCGACGGTCATCATCCAGAACTGCGCTCCGTGGACCTACCTCGGCGAGCGGGAGATCAATCCGAATCCCGAGGCGTCCTTCGACCTCGGGCTGGACGTGCTGGCGTTGCGGCAGCTCCGGGTGGCCAGCACCACACGTACGGTGACGCAATTCCTGTCGCGGAACCCGGATCCGCACGGCAAACAGGTGCTGCGGCTTCACGACGTGCCCGAGTTCACCCTGGTCAGCAGCCGCCCGCAGGCCTTCCAGGTCGACGGCGACTACCTCGGCGAACGAGAAAAGGTCAGATTTTCCTCCGTTCCGGAGGCACTGAGAGTAATCTGCTAGGTCTCGGGTAACGCCCTAGGTCGGCGATCGTTACACCGCACGGAGCGGTGGCCGCCGCGGACGGAGGGTGGTGCCGGAAATGTCAGCATTGTCGCGCGGACTGTACTATATTGACTATCGACTGTGGCACGCCGGGTAGCCGGGGGTGCCACAAAGCCGGACAAAAGGGTCGTGAGCTTGCTCACCGTACGGAGTTTTTCCTCGCGGCACCCTTGACATCGACAGCGTTCGTGAAAGTATTCACAAGCGAACTTGAGCTACCGGGACATTGCCAGGAGCGCTCGGCAGGTTGAGCTGTTCCAGCAGGTCCCGGGGCTGAACGAGCCTGCTCACGCATTGCTGAATAGTCGGGCGCGAACCGTTACGACCGGCACTGCGGACGCATATAGGAAAAAGCAACAGCGTTATCTTCCACCCATCCAGAATGAGGAGTGTTGCCGCCATGGACTGGCGCCACGATGCCGTCTGCCGCGACGAGGACCCGGAGCTGTTCTTCCCGATCGGGACGTCCGGTCCGGCCCTCCTGCAGGTGGAGCAGGCGAAGGCTGTCTGCCGGCGCTGCCCGGTGACCGACCAGTGCCTCCAGTGGGCGCTGGAGTCCGGTCAGGACGCCGGCGTCTGGGGCGGGATGAGCGAGGAGGAACGTCGCGCGGTGAAGCGCCGCGGCGGGCTCCGGGTGCTGCGCGCTCACTCCGCCTGACCCACCACACAGAGCTGTACGCCCCGGCGGGTTCCACCCGCCGGGGCGTTACGCTGTCCGCGTTCCGCACCCAGCCGCTGCCAGCCACCGGTCCCACCGTCGATCATGATTGCGGCCCTCGTCACGACGGGACGGACGCGTCCACCCGACGCAGCACCAGATCGGCCAGCTCGGGGGCGTCGGTGAGCGGCCCGCTGACCGCGACCGCACCGGCACCGCACGCCGCCGCCACCACCCCGTCATGGAAGAGCCCCGGCGCCAGGAAGTAGGCCCCCACTGCCA
>NZ_SMKN01000291.1 GCF_004348675.1 Micromonospora sp. KC606
GGTGGTGGGCGGGCGGTCGTTGTCCGGTCCGTACACGATCACGGTGATCGGTGATCCGACGACGATGGAGACGGCGTTGAAGATTCCGGGCGGGGTGGCCGCGACGGTTGCCGGTGACGGCGGTAACGTGATCGTCGAGGAGCGTGAGGTTGCCGAGGTTTCGGCGCTGCACGGGCCGATGAAGCTGGAACACGCCCGTCCGGTCTCGTGACCGGCGCGGCCGCGCCGGGTTTGTCCGGTGCACCGATGGATGAAGGACGCGTCTGGTGATTCCTGAGGATCTGCGTTACACCGCCGAGCACGAGTGGGTGGTGGGTGCCGATGGCGGCAGGCTCCGTGTCGGTATCACTCATTTCGCGCAGGACGCGCTGGGTGACATCGTGTTCGTCCAGCTGCCGGTGGTGGGTGCGGTGGTGGCCGCGGGTGAGCCGCTGGGCGAGATCGAGTCGACCAAGAGTGTGTCGGAGATCTACTCGCCGGTGAGCGGTACGGTGGCGGCGCGGAACGAGTCGTTGGGCGACACCCCTGAGGTGATCAACACGGATCCGTATGGTGCGGGTTGGTTGTTGGAGATCGTTGCGGATGATCCGTCCGCGGTGGACGGGCTGTTGACGGCTGGTGCGTACCGCGAGCTCACCGAGAGCTGAGTGTTGCCTGTGCCGGGCGTGGGGACGATGATGTTTCCGCGCGTCCGGTTGCCCTGCATTTCGGCGCTGGCTAGGCTCGCCCAGTCGACCGAGAATCCCATAGTTGAGCGTTGTGTAATTGCCTTCCCGGGCACGGGGAGCCAGCCGCCGGGTGTGCGACTGCCCGGCGGCCAGACCCGCCATTACCTTGACGCTGACCGAACTGATCCGTGAGGTGGTCCCATGACGCGCCCAGGCGACGAGTTCCCCCCGCTCGACGTCACTTCGACGCTCAATCTCGGTTCGTTGGACGAAGTGCTGGAGGGTCCGGACACCGATGTGGTGCCGAGCCGGATGTCCGGGTCGTTGCCGCCGGGTATGGCGCTGCTGGTGGTGCGGCGTGGTCCCAACGCGGGTGCCCGGTTCCTGCTGGACCATGACGTGACCACGAGCGGGCGGCATCCGGACAGTGACATTTTCCTTGATGACGTGACGGTGTCACGGCGGCACGCGGAGTTCCATCGGGATGGTGGGACGTTCACGGTGCGGGATGTGGGGAGCCTGAACGGCACCTACGTGAACCGGGAGCGGGTCGAGGCGGCCACGTTGAGCAATGGCGACGAGGTGCAGATCGGTAAGTTCCGGGTGGTGTTCATCGCCGGTCCGCGTCCGGAGGAGGAGGCCGGCCGGGGGTGAACGAGCCTGCGGCTTCCTCGCCGCCTGGGGTGGCCCGGGCGCATCCGCTGATGAGTATCGGTGAGGTGCTGGGTCAGTTGCGGGTGGAGTTCCCGGACGTCACGATCTCGAAGTTGCGGTTCCTGGAGGCCGAGGGGCTGGTGGAGCCGCAGCGGACGGCGGCGGGTTACCGGAAGTACAGCTGGGATGACGTGGCCCGGCTGCGGTTCGTGTTGACCGCGCAGCGGGATCAGTATCTGCCGTTGCGGGTGATCCGTGAGCAGTTGGCGCAGTGGGATTCCGGTGATGAAACGCCGGGTTGGCAGCGGCCGGCGTTGGTGGCGGTGGGTCCGGGTGGTGAGGTTCCGGGCCGGTCGGTGGAGGAGCCCGAGTCGTCGCAGCTGCGGCTCGGGCGGGCTGACCTGGTGGCGCGCAGCGGTGTCGACGAGTCGACGTTGGGCGAGTTGGAGCGGCTGGGTGTGCTGGTGTCGGATCCGCCGGGCTGGTACGACGCGGATGCGTTGATCATTGCGCGGGCGGTGGCGGGGTTGGCGGCGTACGGGTTGGAGCCGCGGCATCTGCGGGGGTATCGGTCTGCCGCGGATCGTGAGGTGGGTTTGTTCGCGCAGTTGGTGGCGCCGTTGGTGCGGCAGACTGATCCGGCGGCGAGGGCGCGGGCGGCGGAGACGGCGCGGGAGTTGGTGGCGTTGTCGCAGCAGTTGCACGCGGCGTTGGTGCGGGTGGGGTTGCGGTCGACGTTGGGTCGGTGACTTGGTGGTGTCGTGCGGAGAGATCTGCCCCGGCAAGCGTGTCGTAGGCTTGCCGGGGTAAGCCTTTTCTGGCGCGGCGTGGGGCTGGTGCGCATGGGATGACCGTGTCGCGGTCCGTGTACCGTGCAGGGGTGGGCGCGGTGGGGGCTTGGATGACGACGACACGGAGGCGGCGGTGCGCGAGCTGAGCGTGGTCGGGGTTCGGGTGGAGCTGCCGAACAATCAGCCGATCGTCCTGCTCAGGGAGGTCGAGGGCGACCGCTATCTGCCGATTTGGATCGGTGCGGTCGAGGCTACGGCGATAGCTTACGAGCAGCAGGGGGTCAAGCCGGCCCGGCCGTTGACGCATGATCTGTTGCGGGACGTGTTGGCGGCGTTGAAGGCGCCGTTGCGGGCGGTGGAGATCATCGAGTTGAAGGAGAACGTCTTCTACGCGGATCTGCTGATTGGGGACGGGGTGCGGGTGTCTGCCCGGCCCAGTGATTCGATCGCGTTGGCGTTGCGGGTGGGTGCGCCGATTCGTTGTGCGGAGCAGGTCCTCAGTGAGGCTGGGATTGTGATCCCGGACGAGCAGGAGGACGAGGTGGAGAAGTTCCGCGAGTTCCTGGAGCAGGTGCGTCCGGAGGATTTCGCCGGCTGAGTGGGGTTTGCCGTCTTTCGGCAGCGTTGTCACTGTGGGTGATGGGCGGGTGTGTCGTGTCGCCCGCGCGGCGTGTCGTGGTCGTTCCTGCGGGGTAATGCCTGGGTGCGTCGGTAGGGTTGCCTTGTCGAGGGGTACGCGTCTGGGAAACGACGTGTCACCGCACTGACGGGGAGGTTGTCGGGATGCACGAGCCGCGGGTTCCTGAGCCGGGCACGGAGCGGGGCGAGCCGGGTGTGGTGGGCGCGGACGGTGACGGTGCGGTGGGTTATCGGGGTGTGACCGCTTGTCACGCCGTGGGGATCAGCTACCGGCAGTTGGATTACTGGGCGCGGACGTCGCTGGTGGTGCCGAGTGTGCGGGACGCGTCGGGTTCGGGGACGCAGCGGTTGTACTCGTTCCGCGACCTGGTGGTGTTGAAGGTCGTGAAGCGGTTGTTGGATGCCGGGGTGTCCCTGCAGAACATCCGCAAGGCGATCGAGGCGTTGCGGTCGCGTGGGGTGGAGGATCTGGCGGGGATCACGCTGATCTCGGACGGGACGACGGTGTATGAGTGCCGGTCGCCGGAGGAGGTGGTCGACCTGTTGCAGGGGGGCCAGGGCGTGTTCGGTATCGCGATCGGTGGCGCGTTCAAGGAGATCCAGGGTTCGTTGTCGCATCTGCCGGCGGAGCCGGCGACGTCGGGTGGCGGGGAGTCCGTCGGGTCGGCGCCGGAGGTGGTGGGAGACGAGTTGGCGGCACGTCGGGCGCGTCGTCGGGCGGGTTGAGTTTGTGTGGTGTGAACGCCGCGGCCGATGTCGGCCGCGGCGTTGTCGTGTGTGTAGGGGGTTTCGCGCGGCGCGGTGGCGTTGGTGTCGGGTGAGGGGCTGGCCGGGTTGTGTCCCTTGTGGTGTTTCCGTGGGGCGGTCGTCTTGTTGACAGTTGTGGCGTTCCCAGGAATCCTGTCCAGGGCGATCACCAGGAGCGCCGAATCGTCACGGTGAGTGACTTCGGGTGGGTGGCGTCGAGCTGATGCGGGTGGCTGACGCGAGTCGCGTCGGAGCCTGCCGGAGGACGGGAAAAAGAGCCGAAGTGCATACAGACCACCATGTCGGCGTGGGCTCGGTGTGGGCCGGTAGCGCCGTGGCGGAGCATCCGGTGTCGGGCTGTCCGGTGGCGGGGCCGGTGGGCCGGTCGGCCGGTGATGACGTCGTGGCGGGCGACGTGGACGTGGCCGAGGAGGCGGCGCGGTTCCTGGAGTTGTTCCACCGGGAGCGGCGGTTGCCGGGGCTGGCCGAGCGGTTGGCGCAGGTGCGGGACGAGATCGCGGTGACGGGGTCGTACCGGCACACCCGCGACGAGTTGGTGTACGGGGCGAGGGTGGCGTGGCGGCAGTCGGCGCGGTGTGTGGGCCGGGTCCGGTGGGCCGGGTTGAAGGTCCGCGACCGGCGGCATGTGACGACGGTGGCGGGCATCGCCCGGGAGTTGTCGGCGCACCTGGTGGCTGGGGACAACGGTGGGCGGATCCAGTCGGTGGTGACGGTGTTCGCGCCGGACCGGCCGGGGGTGGGTCCGCGGGCGCGGATCTGGAACGACCAGTTGGTCCGGTACTGCGGGCATCGGCGGGACGACGGTTCGGTGCTGGGTGACCCGGCGCAGGTGGGGATGACGGAGGCGGCGCGGCGGTTGGGGTGGCGTGCGCCGCCGGCGCCGGGGCGCTTCGACCTGCTGCCGTGGGTGATCGAGACGGCGCGGGCGGAGCCGACGGTGGTGCGGGTGCCGCGGGAGTTGGTTCGTGAGGTGGCGTTGTCGCATCCGGATCATCCGTGGTTCGCGGACTTGATGCTGCGGTGGCACGCCCTGCCGGTGATCAGCAACATGCGGTTGCGGATCGGTGGGGTGGACTACAGTTGCGCGCCGTTCAACGGCCACTATCTCAGTGATGAGATCGGTACCCGGAACATGGGGGACCAGGGCCGGTACGACCAGTTGCCGGTGGTGGCGCGGGCGTTGGGTTTGGACACGTCCCGGGAGGACAACCTGTGGCGGGAGCAGGCGGTGCTGGTGATCAACCAGGCGGTGCTGCACTCGTTCGCGGCGGCCGGGGTGCGGGTGTCGGATCCGCACACCGAGTCGGAGCTGTTCATGAAGTTCTGCGCGCAGGAGGAGCGGGCGGGCCGGCCGGTGCACGGTGACTGGTCGTGGCTCAACGGCAGTGTGGGGTGGGCGGCGCTGCACGCGGTGCATCACCGCTACTACGACACTCGGGTGCCGAACCCGAACATCTGGCCGGTGCCTCGGGTCTACGACCCCAGTGGTGTGGTGAAGTCGACGCTGCGGGAGCGGCACGCCACCGCGCGGTCGCAGGAGGTCTGACGGTATGGACAGTGCGGCGCTGCGCCAGAGTTGGAGCCAGTTCTCGGCGGCGGGTCCGGAGGCGGCCAAGTATTTCTACGCGACGTTGTTCGTGGTGGCCCCGGAGGCCCGGTCGATGTTTCCGACGAACATGCAGTACCAGGAGGACAAGCTGCTCCAGGCTCTTGGGCACATCATTACGCATCTGGACGATCCGGCGGTGTTGGGGGTGTTCGCGCGGCGGTTGGGTGCCGACCACCGTCGGTTCCACGGCCAGGATCAGTGGGGCAATCCGGTGGCGTTGGGGCAGCGGCACTACGGGTGGGTCGGGCAGGCGTTGTTGGCCACGTTGGAGCGGTTCCTGGGTCCGGGCTGGACGCCGGCGTTGAAGGAGCAGTGGGCGGCGGCGTACGAGGCGGTGTCGCAGTTGATGCTGGCGGGGGCGGCGGAGTCGGAGCGGTCGTCGCCGCCGTTCTGGGAGGCGGAGGTGCTGGGCGCGGAGCGGCGACGGTCGGACGTGGCGGTGTTCACGGTGCGGCCGAACTACCTGTGCACCTACGCGCCGGGTCAGTCGTTGCCGGTGCAGGTGCCGCAGTTGCGGGTGTGGCGGTACCTGTCGCCGGCGAACGCGCCGCGGGCGGACGGCACGATCGAGTTCCACGTGCGGGCGACGGGCCGGTTTTCCACGCATCTGGTGCGCAGGCTGGGCACGGGGGATCGGCTGCTGTTGGGGCATCCGACGGGGACGGCGTTGTCGTCGTACGACCGGGCGCCGCACCTGCCGTTGCTGTTGATCGCGGGGGGTACGGGGGTGGCGC
>NZ_SMKN01000292.1 GCF_004348675.1 Micromonospora sp. KC606
GGTGCGGGTGGTGGGCGGCGCCGGCGTGCTCGCGACGGTCGTCGGGGCGACGGTGGGCGAGGTGGTCGGCCCGGTGGCGGGCTGGCCGGTGATCGGCGAGACCGGCTCATCACCGCAGCCGGCGAGCAGCGCCGCGGTCAGGGCGAGCGTGACGGCGACAGTGGGACGGGTGAACATCGGGGCCTCCTTGGCGCGAACGGTCCTGTCTGGTTCGTCCACCACGGGCGCGCAGAAGTTCGGCCCGCTTCGTGTGTCGAGGCCATCGACCATGTCGGCCACGGGTGCCTGCGGCCCGCCTCGGCGCGACGGTGATTCAGGTCAACCCGCAGCAGATTCCGCTGGACCGGATTACCTCGGTCAGCCTGCGTGGACCGGCCGCCCAGGTGCCGCCGGCGCTCGTCGACACCGCCTGGGGTGACTGCGGCGACACGTACACTGGTGGGCCGTGGCGCTCGTGCCCGTCAGGGGACGGCGAGCGCCTTGCCGATGTTCCACTCGGCCAGATCCAGCATCCACTGCCGACCGGGGAAGTCGGTGTCCGCGATCCGCAGCGGACCCTCGATCAGGGACAGCACCTGCGCGTACCGGTAGAGCTCCAACCGGTGTGGGTCGAGGTCGACCGGGCGCAGCAGCGGGTACGCGTCGCCGAAGCGCATCTGTAGCCAGGCGTGATCCCATTCGACGTCGAAGTACGTCAGGCCCTCGAAATCGATCATGACAGGTTCGCCGGCGGGCGTGACGAGTACGTGATCCGGCCCGAGTTCGCCGTGGACCAGCCCGTACGTCTCACGAGCCGTGACCGCGCCACGGAGGCGACGCACATGTCCGGCGATCCGGTCGTGTGCGTCGGCCAGCCGGGCGTCGCGGGTGGCTGCGGTGTGGAGATGGCTGAGCGCCCGGTCCACCGACCACGGCGGCCAGTAGTTCTCAACGGCCGCCCACACATAGAGGATCACCTTGGTCTGGTCGTCCAGCCGTAGCCGGTAGACGCCCTTCCTGCTGCCGCCGGTCAGCCGGTCCAGCGCGATGGGACGGCGGGCAGCGCCGAACTGGTCCGCTACCAGGTCGCGCACATCGTCCGGCTGTAGGAACGCCCGTTGCATTGATCACCTTTCGTCGGGCTCGCGATGAACACCGCGCGGTGGGGTGCGGAGAGGCCCATGATGCCCGTATTCACCCCCGCGCGGGGGCCGGAGTGGTGTCAGCGGGCGGTGCCGCCGGCTCGGCGCGTGTCGAGATGCCGTCGCATGACCGCGGCCTCCGCCGGTTCCCCGCACCGGTCCAGCGCGTCGGCCAGGAGGTGACACGCCTGGAGGAAAGCCGCGCCGAAGCGTTGCGGGTCGCGTTGGGCGAGCGTGGTGTGCAGCTCGACCGACTCTCGGGCCGCCCTGACCGCGCCGGGCAGGTTCCGGCCGGTCAGCAGACAGACCCGAGCGTAGGCGGACAACGATCTCGCCAGCGGGGGCAGGTACGTGCCCCGGTCCCCGCCGGCCAGTCGGCGACGGATGGTGACCGCCTCGGCGGCTGCGGTCAACGCCTGCTTGCCCTGCCCCAGGTCGGCCAGGAGCAGGCCGAGGTTGTGCGACGTGATCGCCAGGTCCGGCAGGTACACCTCGGGCTCTGCGGCGGCGAGTCGTCGGCGGATGGTGGCGGCTTGCGTCGCGGGAGCCAGCGCCTTTCCCTGCTGTCCCAGGTCTGACTGGAGCACCCCGAGATCGTCCAGGGCGGAGGCCAGCGCGCCCAGGTGGGCTCCCGGATCCGCCTCGGCCAGGCGTCGCCGGATGGCCACCGCCTCCTCGACGGGCCCGGGCGCATCGTGGCCACGCCCAAGGTCGGCCCACAGGTTGCCCAGGTTGTGCAGGGACGTGGCCAGGTCGGGCAGGTGCTCCGCAGCCGTCCCCGCCAGCCGGCGTCGGATGGTGACGGCCTCCTCGGCGGGGGATACCGCCTCCCCGAGGCGGCCCTGTCGTCTGAGGCAGACGCCGAGGTCGTGCAGGCAGACGGCGAGGTCTGCCAGGTGAGCGCCCGGATCCTTGTCGGCGAGCCGACGGTGCACCGGCAGGGCCACCTTCAGGGCCGCCGTGACCTCGTCGGTTCGTTTCAGCTTCCGCAGCAGGACGCACCGGTTCCACAACGACGTGGCGTAGTCGGCCAGATGGTCGTCGGGTGCGGTTCCGGCCAGCGGTTCGAGGACGGCCACCGACTCGGTGATCGCAGCCAGAGCCTCCTCGTCGCGTCCCAGCTCCATCAGCCGGCGGCTGAGTCCGTGGGCCACGACACCGACCATCCCGGCGTTCGCCCCGGGATCGGAGCGGGCCAGTCGCCGCCAGAGCCGCAGGCATTCCGCGGTGGCGGCGACCGCCTCCTCCTGCCGCCCCGCTCCGTGCAGGCACTGCCCCAGCACGTGCAGCGCGGTGGCCAGCTCCGACAGGTGCTCGGTCGGGTCCTGGTCGGCCGCCCGCCGCCAGAGCTGGACGGACTCCTGCGCCGCGTCGAAAGCCTCGGCTGCCTCGGTACGACACCGCCGGCGGACCGCGACGAACCGGTCCAGCGACCGGGCCAGCTGTGGCAGGCGGGTGGGGTCGGTCCCGGCCAGCGGTCGGGACAGCAACACCGCCTCACGGGTCGGCTCCAGTGCCTCGTCGTACCGACCACTCAGGGCCGACGCCTCGGCGAGCAGCTCCACGGCACGCAACAGCTCCGCCGTGCGGGTCCCCGGATCGTCGCCGGGGCACTCCCGGCGTAGCTGGACGAGTTCCCGGGCCACCGCCGCGGCGCCGACGTGGTCGCCCGATCGCCCGAGCAGTACGGCCCGCAGCTCCACGATGTCGGCGAACGGCCCCGTGGCCTCGCCGGCGACCACGTCGCGAGCCAGGTCGATCACCTGCCCGAGCAGGCGCTGGGCCTCGTCCAGGGACCCCTCGGCCATCAGGGCCATGCTCCGCTGCATCAGCAGGATCGCCCGGGACGGAGCCAACGGGAGCCGGTCCAACAGCCGCTGGGCCACGGTCGCCGACTCGGTGAGGACCACGGTCGCCTCGGCCGTCCGCCCGGACTCGACCAGCAGGCGACCGAGCCGGGCCGGCAGCAGCGCGATCCGGGGACGATGCATCGCCGCGAGCGCGTCGGGCGCCTCGCGATACCACCGCAGGCTCTCGGCGTACGCGTCGATGGCGGCCTCCTGGTCACCGGACTGTTCGGACACGTCGCCCCACCGCGCGAGCGCCAGCACGAGCCCGCCACGATGTGCGCTCGGGTTGTCGCCGGCCAGCGCGCGGTACAGGCGGACGCCCTCGGTCGCCGCCTCCCGGGCGGGTGGCCCGCTCTCCGCAGCGGCGAGGTTGAGCAGCGCGTTGGCCAGCTCGGAGCGGTGCGTCAGCGGATTGTCCCGGTCCAGCTCCCGCAACAGGCGCACCGCTTCCCGGATGGGAGCCGGCGCCTCGTCCCGGCGACCGGCGGCCAGCAGGCGGGCACCGAGGTTCCCCACGGCTCTGGCGTACTGCGGAAGGTGCGCGCCCGGGTTTGTCGTCACCCCCCGGTTGTGCAGTGTGAGGGCCTCCTGCGTGACGGCGAGAACCTCGTCCAGCCGACCGGCTTCCAGCAGTCGGTTGGCCACGGTGTCCAGGGTGGTGGCGAGGAACGGTTCGTACCGCCGCGGGTCGGCCGTGGCGAGGGGACGCAGCAGCTCGACAGCCTCGCGGGCGGTGGTCAGCGCCTCCTCGCCCCGGTCCTGGTCGGCCAGCCAGTTGCTGAGGTTGTTCAGGCACTGCGCCGTGGGGAACCGGTACCGGTCCGGTTCGGTCTCGAACAGCTGTCGGTACCGCTGGAGCGCTTCGGTGCCGACGGTGACGCTCCGGTCACGCCGCCCCTGGCCGGCCCGGGCGACACCGAGCATGTCCAGGCAGGCGGCGAGGAGGCCGACGAACTCGGCCGAGTCACCGGCGGCGAGGGCCCGGTACGTCGCGGTGGCCTTCTCGAGCGCCTCGACCGCCGCGTCGTACCGGCCGGCGTTGGCCAGCCGGCCACCGAGCACCGCGTGGACGCTTGCCCGGTCGCTGTCGTTGTCGGCGCGTCGCAGCCGTTCGTGCGCGGTGCGCTCGGCGACGTCGGCGGCGCCGAGATCGAGGTCGACGTACGGGACGGCGGGGAACTCCGCCTCGATCGCCTCGAGAACGGCCAGGCCGATAGTCGGACTGGCCGCGAGCATGCTCAGTGTCGCGTTGCCCGCGATGACGGCGAGCCAGGGCCGTTCGCGCAGCAGCGGATGGAGTTGCTCGGTCGCGATCCGGGGCCAGCGGTCGGCGGTCGCCACCAGGAAGAGCATCGCCCGAGCAACCGACGCGGCCTCGGTGGGCGACTCCGGTGACCGCAGCACCTGCCGCAACCGTGCCGACGCCCACGGCCGTGCGTGCCGATCCGACAACCGGTGGGCGAGATAGTCCTCGGCGAGCCGGTCGGGATACAGCGGTTGCAGCACGGTCGGTTCCGCTGCCGGCTCGGTGCCGGGGTAACAGCGGCCGTGGTCGCTGATGATCCGGTCGGCGGGCAACTCCCTCTCGACCCGGTCCAACAGCGTGACCGCGGCGGGATAGCTCAGCGGTCCGGCCAGCACCGCGGTGAGGGTGGTCCGGGCCATGACGCTGGGTGGGGTGTGGTGGTCCAGCCCGCGTGTGCGCTGCTCGTACAGGTGTGTCCAGTGGGCCTCCTCCCGGTCGAGGAGGTACCGGGTCAGCTGACCGGGCTCGTTCGGTGCAGGCGCCCCGGTCGCGTGGGCGTCGACGGCCACCAGGGCGGCCACGTGCAGGGCGAGGGTGAGCCCGAGATCCTCGTGGTCGAGGTCGATCGGCGCGGCGATCAGCGACGGGTCGTCGATGCCGTGGACGGCGGCGAAGGCGTCCCGGGCCGCGGCGAACATTCTCGAGCGTTCGCCGGCGATCCCGGTGGTGATCGGCGGCAGTGCCTGCGCCGAGACGTCCACCTGGACGTGGGCCTTGCCGAGTTCGGCGCGTACCGCCGGCCAGCCGGCGTCGGAGCGGGCCAGCAGCAGCACCCGGCCGGGGCGGTCCGGCCGGTGCAGCAGGCTGTTGCGCAGCAGCCAGATCAACGCCGTCAGCGGCCACCGGTCGGCGTAGTCCACCACCAGCAGCACCCCCCGGTGCTCGTCCAGGCGCAGGTCCTGACTGTCCGGCCGGGGTGCCACACCGCCGATGTTCACGCTGGCCAGCACGACCCGCCAGCCCGCCGTACGGGACTCGGCCGCGAACCGGGCGGCGAGCCGGGTCTTGCCCTGGCCGCCGGCACCGTGCAGCAGCCGCACCCCGAGCCGGGCTTCGCCGTCACGCCACCGGCGCAGGGCGTCACGCTCGCGGCCACGACCGGTGAATGGCACCACCCGCGCGTGCACGTCGAGCATCCGGCTGGGCAGTTGGCGCAGGGCGTCGTCGTCCCACCGTGGCCCGGGTCGTTCCTCGTGGAGGAGGTACAGCGGGGTTCCGTCGCCATGGACGTGGACGTCCGCGCCGATGGCCCCGTAGGCGAACCCCGCGGTGGCGGTGACGTGCTGGACGGCGTCGCCCGGGGGACCGCTGATGGCCGTCACGACCGTCTCCCGGCGGCGGCAACGGCGGCGACCGAGCCTGCCGCGCCGTCCGTCCTCATCCGCTCGACCGCTGTCATGGTCACCGTCTTCGCTGTTGCCATGGATCGTCGCCACCAGTGTGCCGAGGCTGCGGCCGGGGCGGGGACCACGGTCGTGTCGCGATCGCGACACGGAGGGGCGCGCTGATGCCCGGTGTCAGCGAGGCTCGTCCCCGTGGTCGGG
>NZ_SMKN01000293.1 GCF_004348675.1 Micromonospora sp. KC606
CCCGACGACCAGCAGCGCCACCGCGAGCGCCCAGACCCCGCAGAGCACCAGGCCGGCGACGGCGAAGCCCCGCCCCCGCTGGCCGGACCGGTGGATCCGGACAAGCGCGACCACCCCGAGGACCAGCCCGAGCAGGCCCCCGAACAGGCCGAGCACGAAGGCGGCGACCGCCGTCCGGTTCGTCCGCCCGCCCGGCGGCTGGTGGCCCGCCCACGGCTCCCATTCGCCGTCAGCGGACTCCGGCACACCGGGTGGCGCGGGACGCCTCGACCTGTCGTCCGCAGCCATGTCCCGTTCCCTCCGCCGTGTCCGCTCTGCGGCGTGCAGAGTAGCCGACAGCCCCGCCACGGGCCGTCGACATTGGCGCACGCTGCCTACCGTGGGTCCATGGCCAATCCGACGTACGACCGCAAGGAGCAGTTCCAGCAGATCCAGAGTGGACTGCTCGACGGTGAGCAGATCATCGCCGTCTACGACGCCGTCGGCACCGGCACCGGCTTCATCGGACTGACCGACCGCCGTGTGATCATCCAGGACCGGTCGTTCATCGGCAAACGGTACGCGATCACCAGCATCCCGTACTCGAAGATCACCAGCGTGAGCGTGGTCAGCAACAAGTCGTGGGGCGGGTCCTTCTTCTCCACCGGGGCGATCGCCATCCACGTCGGCACGCACACCTACGAGGTGGAGTTCCGGGGCGACCAGAAGAGCCACCACGTGCACAACGTGATCCTGCACTACATCTCCTGACCGGACACGATCCGGTTGGAGCGGCCCTGTCGGGGGTGTCCGCTACCGTGCGGCGGTGACCGAAGGACAGCTCAGCCTTCCCACGCCGCTGCGGGAGGCCCAGGCCGGCGGCTTCGACTACGACGACGGCGACGGCATCGACTTCGAGCCGTACGACGAGTTCCTCACCCTCGGGGAGACCACCGAGTGGTGGCAGGCGTGGAGCGGCAATCCGTCGACGGAGGGTGCCGAGTTCCGGGTCTTCGGGCAGGACGGCACGGGCGGCCTGGCGGCCTTCTGGCTGGTCCGCCCCGGCGAGCCGGTCGAACGCCAGCCGGTGGTGTTCCTCGGCTCCGAGGGCGAGGCGTCCGTGGTGGCCCGCGACCTGGCCGCCTACCTGTGGCTCCTGGCGGATGGGTTTGGTCCGCTGGAGGCGACGATGTGGCCGCATCACGAGCACCGGCCCCGTCCGGACGCCCACCGAGGGGCCGTCGCGGAACGGTACGCGCCGCGAGCGCGGGAGACCGCGCCGGAGGTGATCAAGGCGGCCCGGGCCGAGTTCCCCGACTTCGGGCCGTTCGTCGAGTCCCTCTGTCGCTGACCCGGCGGATCATGTTGCCACCGGCCGGGCTGGGCTGCTCCGGCCGGTGGTGCCGGCCGGTTCGTCGGAACAGGGTACGCACTCTCCGCCCACCTCCTGCGCGAGGAATGGAAGGGGTGGCCGCACCCGCCCGCCGCGCACGGGCGGACCATCCCGCCCTGCCACCGCAGCTCCGATCAGCGGTACGGCAGCAGAGTCACCCACAGTGTCAGGGCTCCCGCGTTCCTGCCCGAGCACTGACCGTCGCTGCGACGACGCCCAGGGGCACAGGGGCACAACCCCTCTGGGCTATGGGGGACAAGGCTTTGGGGAGTGACCATCGATCCGCGCTCGCACACGCCGGTCTACGTGCAGCTCGCCGACATCCTGCGGGAGCAGATCGAAACAGGCGAGCTGACACCAGGCTCTGCGCTATTCAGCGAGGCGCGCATGACCCAGGAGTATGGTGTCGGCCGGGAGGCCGTCCGGATGTCTCCCCACTCCGCTCCGAGGGCCTGGTCAACACGGTGCGCGGGCACGGCAGCTTTGTCCGTGAACTGCCCCAGGCGTCGGCAGGTGGAGGTGCCACCGGGCACGTCGGTCGTCGCGCGGATGCCGAGCGGCAGGAAGCGCCGGACGATGCAGCTCGACGAAGGCGTACCCGTGCTGGGGATCCGCGACGCGAGGGGTGACGTCGAGATCCTGGCCGGCGACGAGGTCGAACTGACCCGCCCACCGAACTGACCCCGGGCCGCCAAGCGACCCAGGATGACTAACGCTATCGACCATCCTGAATACTTTCAGGATGCCCGACGCACCCGACCCCTACACCATCCGGCACTTCTCCCAGGGGAACCCGGCCGGCCCCGCCCAGGACGACGTACCTGCCCTGCTGCGCCGGCTCGCCGACACCATCGAGGACCTCGGTCCGGTGTGGATCCAGGACATCGTCCTGCACAACGAGATCACCGCCGAGGGCGACTATTACTCCTTCACGGTCTACTACCACGAGGAGTCTGACTGACCGTCCCGCCTGATCCACTCCACCTTCGCAAGGCAGGGGTGTCCGGAAACCCCGACGCCGCGACGTGCCGCATACGGGGGTGGATCAAGGCGCGCGTCTGCCGCTAACTCCATCCCCCGGGGTCCCGCTTGCCGAGATCCAGGGCGGGGAGTAGCCGGTGAGCAGAGCCAGGACGGCGAGGGCAGCGGCACGGAGGGCGTCTGACAAGTTCGGTAGGCTCCGCTGGGTGCAGGTAGGCCCCCAGCCGGACTCGCCCGGCGGCGGGAACAGGGGCGTCGCGGTCGATCCCGAAGCAGGCAACACAGGGGGGCTGCTCGTCGGTCGGGCCGCCCGCCAGTTCCGCCACCGCCCGCGTGCGACTGCCCTGCGCGCGGAGCGCGGCCAGCAGGCCCTGCCGGGTCTCCTCCGGCGCGACGTACCACCGGTCCTCGCGCCGGTCGCCCCACGGGTCGCCGACGTCGCGCCCCTGGAAACCCCACTCGATCCACCGAAGTTCCACGTGACGCAGGTGCTTGACCAACTCCAGCGGGGTCCATCCAGAAGGCAACAGGCTTCGGCGTACGTCGTCCTCGGTCAACGCGGACACCTTCGCCACCACGCTCTCCCGGAAGTAGTCGAGGTACCGCAGAAACACCGCGGAACGGTGTGCTGCCGGGACGGTGGGCGGAGGAAACTCGACAGTCACCCAACGAGTATCCGCAGGATCCCCAGGACGCCCCAGAGACGCACCCCACCCGCGTGATCCACTCCGCCTGCGCCATGTGGGGGTGTCAGCAAGCTCTGATACCCCCACATGCCGCAAACGGAGTTGATGAACCAGGGTAGATGGACCAACGGGTGTCAGACGTTGAAGCGGAACTCCACCACGTCGCCGTCCTGCATGACGTACTCCTTGCCCTCGATCCGGACCTTGCCGGCCGCCTTGGCCGCCGCCATCGATCCGGCATCGACCAGGTCGCCGAAGGAGACGACCTCGGCCTTGATGAAGCCGCGCTGGAAGTCGCTGTGGATCACTCCGGCGGCCTCCGGGGCGGTCGCGCCGACCGGGATGGTCCAGGCGCGCGCCTCCTTCGGGCCGGCCGTGAGGTACGTCTGGAGGCCGAGCGTGCGGAAACCGACCCGAACGAGCTGGTCCAGGCCCGGCTCGTGCTGCCCGATCGACTCCAGCAGCTCGCGGGCCTCCTCCTCGGGCAGGTCCACCAACTCGGACTCGATCTTCGCGTCCATGAAGACCGCCTCGGCGGGGGCGACCAGCGCGCGCAGCTCGTCGAGGAACTCGGCGTTGGCCAGCTCGGCCTCGTCGACGTTGAAGACGTACAGGAACGGCTTGGTGGTGAGCAGGTGCAGCTCGCGCAGGTGCTCCAGCTCGACCTTGGCGGCGGCGGCCCCGGCGTACAGGGTGGTGCCGCCGTCGAGGACCTCCACGGCGGCCCTGGCGGCGGCGACGGCAGCGGCCCGGTCCTTGCGGAGCTTGGCCTCCTTCTCCAGCCGCGGCAGCGCCTTCTCCAGCGTCTGGATGTCGGCGAGGATCAGCTCGGTGTTGATCGTCTCGATGTCGTCGGCCGGGGAGACCTTGCCGTCGACGTGCACCACGTTCGGGTCGGAGAAGGCGCGCACCACCTGGCAGATCGCCGAGGCGTCGCGGATGTTCGCCAGGAACGCGTTGCCCCGGCCCTGCCCCTTGGACGCGCCGCGCACCAGGCCGGCGATGTCGACGAACGACACCGGCGCGGGCAGCACCTTCTGCGACGAGAAGATCTCGGCGAGCTTGCCGAGCCGCTCGTCCGGCAGCCCGACGACGCCGACGTTGGGCTCGATGGTGGCGAACGGGTAGTTCGCCGCGAGCACGTCGTTCTTGGTCAGCGCGTTGAACAGGGTGCTCTTGCCGACATTGGGCAGGCCGACGATGCCGATGGTGAGACTCACGACCAGCCAGCTTACGCGCTCCACCGCACGCACCGGGCAGGCAGCCCCGACGCCGGACCGAACAGCGAGCCGGACCAGGAATCGGAACCGGCGGCGACACGGCGGGCGTCGCACCGGCGACCGGGCGAGCCGGTCAGCCGACCAGCCGCCACCAGCCCGCCCCGCCGGCTCCGACCTCGCCGAGCGCCCCGGCCGGCAGGTCGGCGACGGCGGCCAGCGGCAGGGTGAACCGGTGGGCGGCGGCCGGACCGGCCGCGTCCGACTCACCGAGCATCCAGCGCACCTCGTCGACCGTCCAGCCCAGCCCGCGCCGGCCGGCGATCTCGCGGACCAGCCGCAGGCCGGGGCGGGTGTCGTCGTCGTAGAACCGCATGCACCAGTGGTGTGCCCACATGCCCAGCGCGCGCAGACCGGCGGGGTCGAGCGAGCCGGCGAGCCGGCCGCACGCCGTGTCGGCGAAGGGACGCCCCGGGTCACCCACCCGGTCCCGCTCGATCGCCCCGTACGCCGCTGGGGCGACCGCCCGCATCCGGTCGTAGAAGCCCTGCACCACCGCGCGGTCCAGCCGCGCCCGCCCCGGCCGCATCAGCGGGCACCAAGCCCGGCCACGCCCACCATCGCCCCGCACCCTTTCTCAAGTTGGTGGCGGGACGGTACCGGCCACGACCGACACTTTCCCGGCCGGAAATCTCTTGTCCGGCAATGGATAGCTGGCCTGGCCTGCGGCGTCTGTCTCTGTGAACGAGTGGAACGGGGAGGGTGGGTGGACGACGACGAACGCGCCCGGCTGGCCGAGTTCGTGGCCAGCCGTACGCCGGCGCTGATGCGGGTCGCGTACCTGCTCACCGGGGACCGGCACGCGGCGGAGGACCTGTTTCAGTCGGCGCTGGCGCGGACGATCCCGCGCTGGCGGACGCTGCGCAACGCCGACCCGGAGGGCTACCTGCGCACGGTCATGTACCGCGAGCAGGTCAGCTGGTGGCGGCGGCTGCGCCGGTACCGGGAGTCGTTGCTCACCGGCACCGACGACCGGGCCGACTCCGACCCCAGCGGCGGGACGGACCTGCGGCTGGCCATGCGGGCGGCGTTGCGGCACCTGCCGCCGGCCCAGCGGACGGTGGTGGTCCTGCGCTACTACGAGGACCTCACCGAGACCCAGGTCGCCGCGGCTCTGGGTTGCTCGGTGGGCACCGTCCGCAGTCGTACCCACCGGGCCGTACGGCGGCTGCGCGAGCTCCTGCCGGACATCGAACTTCTGGAGGTACGGCGGTGACGTCCCCCATCGAGCACCTGCTCCGCGCCACACTGACCGATCTCGCCGAGGAGGCACCAACCGTGGACGACCAACTGACCCGCGCCGAGCGACGGCTGCGCAACCGCCGCCGCGCCACCGTGACCATGGGCGCGGTGGGGACGCTCGCCGCCATCGTGATCGGCGCCCCGCTGGCGCTGGCCGCCAGCGGCGACGGCGGCCGGCCGGCGGCCCCGCCGACGCCGAGCATGACCGTCGCGCCGCCCGCCCCGCCGACGCCGAGCATGACCACCGCCC
>NZ_SMKN01000294.1 GCF_004348675.1 Micromonospora sp. KC606
GGGTGGGGGCGGGCGTCGCGAGATCAGCGGGCCAGGAAGTGCCAGCCCAGCCACCACCAGAAGCCGAAAACCCCGATGCGCCCCACCGGAACCGGTCCGACCTCGTACCGCATCACGTAGGCGCAGACGTCGGCGAGTGACGGCACCCGCGAATCCGGGCGGCGGGCCGCCCACTCGACCACGGCGAAGAGCACCAGCGCGGTCGCGAACCCGACGATGGCGACCAGCCGCATCATCGGCGGACCAGTCCCCAGAACGCCGCCAGCCAGCCGAACCAGACTGCGGAACGCACCAGTTCGTCCTCCAGGAGCGGGTCGGCGAGCCGGGAGAAGGTGGGAAACTCGTCACCGGCCGACATCACAAACGTGGCGCCCTCGAACACCACGAAGACGGCCACCGGCAGCACCCACCAGATGGCCCCCCGCCCCAGCCGGGTGAGGGCCGGCCGCCGGGGCACCCGGTTGCCGAGCCCCAGCCAGATCAGCGCGCCACCGGTGCCCAGGATCCAAAGGTTGGCCTGCGCCGAGAAGGAGGGCAACTGCCCACCGACCAGGGAGACACAGGCCAGCACCGGCACGGTGACCACCGGACGATCCCAGGCGCGCGGCGCCTCGACGGTGAGGTCGCGAGGCTGCTCCATCCTCCGATTCTGCCCGCGCCCACCAACTGCCGAAAGGCCGACACCCCCGGAGATCAGGAAGCCGTCGCCGCCCACACCCTTCGGTGCCGGGCCCCAACCGGTACGCGTGACAGGACAGGACTGACCCGGGTCATGGCCCTCGCACCCGATTTCAGCGGGAACGGTCGGCAGGTCACCGGGCCGACCGCAGGTCAGGACGTGATCAGCGCGCCGTCCAACTCGGCCCGGATCCGCCCGAGCACCTTCTGCGCGCTGCCGAGGCCGGTGAACCCGGCGGCGAACCGGTGCCCACCTCCACCGAGCGCCATCGCGACCCGACTGACGTCGACCGCGCCCTTGCTGCGCAGGGAGACCGCCCACTCCTCGGGGCCGACCTGCTTGAGGACGCACGCCACGTCGGCCTCGGCCGTGCACCGGACAGAGTCGATCAAAGACTCCAGCACGTACGGCCGCTGGTCGTGCCGGACCAGGTCGTCCATGGTCGCGTACGTCCAGACCAGGCCGTGCCCGGCGGCCGCCGGGCAGTCCAGGACCGCCCGGCCGAGCACCTCGCCGAAGAGCCGCACCGCGCCGAAGGGTCGGGTGTCGAAGACCTGCCGGGAGATGTCGCCCGGACGGATGCCGGTGGCCAGCAGCCGGGCGGCGAGCTGGTGTACGGCGGGGGTGGTCGCCTCGAACCGGAACGAGCCGGTGTCGGTGGTCAGCGCGACGTAGAGGCAGGCCGCGATCTCCGCGTCCAGCGGCACGTCGAGCCGGCCCAGCAGTTCCTCGGCAACGACCGAGGTCGCCGCAGCCCCCGGGTCCACCAGGTGGAGTCGACCGAAGCCGGTGTTCGACGCGTGGTGGTCGAGCACCAACGCCTCGCCGGCGGTGTCGAGCCGGTCGGCCAGCTCACCGAGCCGCGACGCGCTGGCCGCGTCGAAGCACACCACCAGGTCCGGGTCGGGGTACGCCTCGGCGGCCGGCACCAGCAGGTCGAGCCCGGGCAGCCAGCGGAGCGGCTCGGGCACCTCGGGCGGGCCGGGGAAGGTCGCCTGGAGCTGTCGTACGCCCAGCCGGCGCAGGCCGAGGCCGAAACCGAGCATGCTGCCGAGCGCGTCACCGTCCGGGTTGACGTGGCAGACGAGCAGCACCCGGGCACCGGTCGGCAGCCGGCGTACCGCCGCGACCGCGGCGGCCCAGTCAGCCTCGGTCGGTCCGGCGAGAGCCGGCCCGGGAAGCACGTCACCGGTCGGGCCGGTCACCGCCGGTCCGCCGCGGACGGGGTGTCCTCGTCCTCGTCGTCCCCCACCTCGGTGTCGTCGGCGTCCTCGTCGTCGACCCGGTACGGCTGGGCGTCGCCGGCGTACCGGGCGCTGGCGGCGAGCCGCTGCACCTCGGCGTCGGCGTGGCGGGCCTGGGCGAGCAGGTCGTCGATGTGCTTGACCTGATCCTGCACGTCGTCGAGGACGAAGGTCAGGGTCGGCGAGTGCCGCAGCCCGAGCGCCTTGCCCACGGTGCTGCGCAGCATGCCCTTGGCGCTCTCCAGCGCGGCGGCGGTGCTCGCCTGGGCGGCCGCGTCACCGAGCACGGTGTAGAAGACCGTGGCGTCGCGCAGGTCGGCGGTGATCCGGGCGTCGGTGATGGTGATCATCCCGAGCCGGGGGTCCTTGATCTGGCTCCGCACCACCGACGCGACCAGTTCGCGAATACGCTCCGCGTGCCGGCGTACCTTGGCCGGATCCGTCATCTCCCCCACCTCCAGGGCATCCTGCTCCCGGCCGGAGCGGCGGCGCGGAACACCGCCGGGGCCGACCGCCCAACACCCCGAACACTACCCGCGCGTCCCGCGCCCCCGCCCACCGCCGCCGGTGCTGCGGCGCCCGACCTCCGCCATGTCGATCAGGAGCCCTGAATCCCCCGCCCGGCGGGTGCGGGAGCACCTGCCCGGTGCGCCGCCCGGGGGCGGTCCGGCCGGTGGACCCGGCGCCCACCACGCTCGTTGTCGCGTCGAGGACCAGGCCCTTGACCGGCAGGACGTGGTCGGGCGGCTAGTCGTCGGCGCCGTGCAGGCGGCGGCGGACCGAGAGGAGTTCCACCTCGGGGCGGGTGGCGACCAGGCGCTCGCAGGATTCCAGCACCTCGCGGACGTGCGAGGCCTCGGCGGCCACCACGGCCACCCCGATCTCCGCCCGACCGTGCAGGTCGAGCGCCCCCACCTCGGCGGCCGACACCTCGAAGCGGCGCAGCGCCGCCACGATCGGCCGTACATATGATCTCTTGGCCTTGAGCGACCGGGAGTCGCCCGGCAGCAGCAGGTCGAATACCGCGGTTCCGGTGAACATCGCCCCGGACACTACGGTCGCTCCCTGACGCGATCAAGGGGTTTACGCCGTACCGGCGTAAACCCCTTGATCACTGTGTCAGCCCAGGATCAGGCGCCCCCAGGATCAGGCGCGCGGCTTCTCCCGCATCTCGAAGGTTTCGATGATGTCGCCGACCTGGACGTTGTTGAAACCGCCCAGCGTCAGACCACACTCGAAGCCCTCGCGGACCTCCGTCGCGTCGTCCTTGAACCGCTTGAGGGAGCTGATCGTGAGGTTGTCCGCCACGACCGCCCCGTCCCGCAGCAGCCGCGCCTTGGCGTTGCGGCGGATGATGCCGGACCGGACGATGCAACCGGAGATGTTGCCGACCTTGGACGAGCGGAAGACGTCGCGGATCTCCGCGCTGCCCAGCTCGACCTCCTCGTACTCCGGCTTGAGCAGACCCTTGAGCGCGGCGTCGATCTCCTCGATGGCCTGGTAGATGACGGTGTAGTACCGGATCTCCACGCCCTCGCGGTCGGCGATCTCGCGGACCTTGTTGGCGGCCCGCACGTTGAAGCCGATGATGGTGACCGCCTCGGACGAGGCACTCGCCAGCATGACGTCGCTCTCGGTGATCGCACCCACGCCCCGGTGGATGATCCTGAGCTGGACCTCCTCCGGGATGTCGAGGTTGAACAGCGCGTCCTCGAGGGCCTCCACGGAACCGGAGACGTCGCCCTTGAGCACCAGGTTGAGCGAGGTCTTCTCGCCCTCCTTGAGCTGCTCCATGAGCGTCTCGAGGGTGGCCCGGCCACGGGAGTTGGCGAACGAGGCCGCCCGCCGCCGCGCCTGCCGCTGCTCAGCGATCTGGCGCACCGTCCGGTCGTCGGCGGCGGCCAGGAAGGTGTCACCCGCACCCGGCACCGCGGTCAGACCGAGCACCAGGACCGGACGGGCCGGACCGGCCTCGACGACCTGGTTGCCGTTCTCGTCGAGCATCGCCCGGACCCGGCCGTGCGCCCCGCCGGCGACGATCGAGTCGCCCGCCCGCAGGGTGCCCTTCTGCACCAGCACGGTCGCCACCGCACCACGGCCCTTGTCCAGGTGCGCCTCGATGGCCACACCCTGCGCCGGCCCGTCGATCGGAGCGGTCAGCTCCAGCGACGCGTCGGCGGTGAGCAGGACCGCCTCGAGTAGGTCGTCGATGCCGATGCCCGGCTTCGCGGCCACGTTGACGAACATGGTGTCGCCGCCGTACTCCTCGGCGACCAGGCCGTACTCGGTCAGCTGCTGGCGGACCTTGTCCGGGTTGGCCTCCGGCTTGTCGACCTTGTTGACCGCGACCACGATCGGCACGTCCGCCGCCTTGGCGTGGTTGAGCGCCTCGATCGTCTGCGGCATCACGCCGTCGTCGGCCGCGACCACCAGCACCACGATGTCCGTCACCTGGGCACCACGGGCACGCATGGCGGTGAACGCCTCGTGACCCGGGGTGTCGATGAAGGTCACCGCGCGGTCCTCGCCCTCGTGCGGGACGTGAACCTGGTAGGCACCGATGTGCTGGGTGATGCCACCGGCCTCGCCGGCCACGACGTTCGCCTTGCGGATCGCGTCGAGCAGCTTGGTCTTACCGTGGTCGACGTGACCCATGACGGTCACCACCGGCGCACGGCTGACCAGGCGGTCCTCCGCGACCTCGGCGTCGAGGTCGATGTTGAACTGCGCGAGCAGCTCGCGGTCCTCGTCCTCCGGGCTGACGATCTGCACGTCGAAGCCGAGGTGCTCACCCAGCAGCAGCAGGGTCTCGTCAGAGCAGGACTGGGTCGCGGTGACCATCTCGCCCAGGTTGAACATCTCCTGGACCAGCGAACCCGGGTTGGCGTTGATCTTGTCGGCGAAGTCCGACAGCGAGGCGCCACGGGAGAGCCGGACGACCTGACCCTGACCCCGGGGCGCGCCCGAGCTCATGGTCGGGGCCGACAGGTTGTCGAACTCCTGTCTGCGCTGCTTCTTGGACTTGCGGCCACGGGTCGGCCGACCACCGGGGCGCCCGAAGGCACCCGCGGCGCCTCCGCCACGGCCACGGCCGCCGCCACCGGGACGACCGCCGCCACCGGCCGGGGCACCCGGACGGAACCCGCCGCCCGGAGCACCGCCGCCACCACCACCGGGACCGCCACGGAAGCCACCGCCACCGCCACCGCCACCGGGACGACCGGCGCCGCCACCGGGACCACCACGACCGCCACCAGGGCCGCCGGGGCGACCAGTGGTGGGCCGCTGGCTCGGCATCGAGGCCGGGCTGGGCCGCGGCGGCATGGAAGCCGGGCTGGGCCGCGGCGGCATGCCCGCCGGGCTGGGACGGGGGCCGCCGGCACCGGCGGCCGGGGGCCGCTGCTGCTGGCCGCCCTGAATGCCGAACGGGTTGTTGCCGGCGCCGCGCGTCGGCGGACGGCCACCCGGACGAGCGTTCGGACCCGGGGCCGGCGCGCCGGGACGACCGGCGGCCGGGGAACCCGGACGGGGCGGCATCGCGCCCGGACCCGGACGCGGGCCGGGACGCGGGCCACCCTCGGTCGGAGGCTCGCGCCGGACGTTCTCCCGCTGCTGCTGGCGGGCGGCCTGGGCGGCCTTGACCGCGGCCTCCTGCTCAGCCTTCAGCGCGGCGGCACGCGCCTCGGCGGCCGCCACCTCGATGTCGTGGGCGCTCGCCGGCTTGGCGACCGGGGTCGCCGGCTGCGGCGGGCCGGGAACCGGACCCTTGGGCTTCGGCCCAGGAGTCGGCAGCCCTGGCCGCCGGGGCGGCGCGGGCTTGGCCGAGACCCGGGGGG
>NZ_SMKN01000295.1 GCF_004348675.1 Micromonospora sp. KC606
GGCCGAGGTCGCCGCCCGGTCCCGGGCCCGCCTGTTCGCCGTCGTCGAGCGGCTCCCGGTCGGCCCCGGCGTGCTCGCCGAGGCCCGGCGGCTGCGGGCCCGGCTCGCGCTGCGCGGCACCGCCGCGGCCGGCCCGTGGGCCCGGCTGGACCGGGCTGCGCTCACCCTCGCCGGTATGGCGCCCCGGCTGTCCGGGCTGGCCGAACCGGCGGTGCTGGAGGCCGCCGCGGCCGACCGGTCCCTGCGCGACCTGGCCGCCCGGGTTGCCAGCGTGGAACGCGCGCTGAGGTTCGCCCCGCCGGAGGCCCGACCGCGGTTGGCCGAGGCGCACCGCGCGCTGACCGGTCAGCTGGGTGACGGGGTGACCGCGTACGAGAGGCTGGTGGCCGCCGCGGCCGGGTACGTCGCCGAGGACGCCCGCCCCAGCACCGATCATCCGGCTTCCTCCCGGCTGGCCGACGCCACCGATCTGCTGCACGGGGTGGCGTCGGCGCTGGCCGAGCTGCGTGCGGTCGGCGACCCGCTGCGCGCCCCCTCCCGCTGACCCGGCCGACGGCTGCACCCGTCGTCCATGATCGGCTCCGATTGCGGCAGGTTGTGGTGTCCGTGACCGCCAGGACCGCAACCTGCCGCGATCGGAGTTGATCTGGCCCGGCGCGGGAACCCGGCGAGGGCTTCCGCGCCCTCGGCCTCACCGAGGTCGACCAGGTGCCGCAGCGGGGGCATCAGGGCGGGGTGGTGACCGGCAGCGGGCCGGTGAAGGGCGAGTCGCCCACCACGTTGAACGACCGGATCCGGTAGTGGTAGGTCGCGCCCCGGGCCAGACCGGTGTTGGTGAAGCCCCGGCCGGTGACGGTGAAGGTGGCGACCTCCCGGCTGAACACCGCGTCGGCCGCCCGCTGCACGGTGAAGCCCGCCCCCGGCCCGCTCGGGGTGCTCGACGCCCAGGTCAGCACCACCGTCGCGGTGTCCGGGCCGGGAGTGGTCACGGCGACCGCCAACCCGGACGGCGCCTCCGGGACCGGCGGGGTGATCACCGTGGCCAGGGTGGACCAGGGCGACACCGCGCCCAGGTACGTCGTCCGGACCCGGTAGTAGTACGTGGTGTCCGGGGCGACCGCCGGGTCGAGGTGGCGCTCCGCAACGCCGATCGCGGTGGTGGCCGGTCCGCTGGTGAAGGTGGGATTGGTGGCCCGCTGCACGTCGATCCCGGTGGCGAAGGAGCGGTTGGTCCAGCGCAGCGCCACCCGCAGCGGCGGGGCCGGCGGAATCTGGGCGCTCATCCCCGTCGGCGCGGCCAGCCCCACCGACGCGGGGACGCTGTTCGACCAGGCCGAGCAACTCGCCGCGTTCTCCGCCCGGATCCGGTAGTGGTACGTCACGCCGGGGGTGACCGTCGCGTCGGTGTACCGGGTGGCGGTGGCCGCCACGGTGATCGTGGTGACCCCGTCGGTGAAGGCCGCGTCGGTGGCTCGTTGCAGCAGATGGCCGGTGGCCGGCGGGCGGCTGCCGTTGCCGGTCCAGGTCAGCGCGATCGCCGGGAGGGCGGTCGCCGAACCGGGTGCCGGGGTGGCGGTGAGCCCGGTCGGCGCCCTGGGGGACACCCGCAGCACCAGCGGCCGGCTCATGCCCAGGTCGCGCAGGCCGGCGGCGCTGCTGGACCAGCGGTACTCCCAGCCCAGGTTGACCAACTGGTTGACCACGGTGGCGGGGCGGCCGTCGAGCGGGCTGACCGGGGCGGCGCCCACCCGGGCCCCGACCGGCCGGGTCGGGTCGAGCAGCCGGAGACTGTCGCCGATCCTGAACGGCAGCGGCGGGACGACCGGACGCAGCGCCAGCACCACGTCCTCGCCCGGGTTCACCCGGATGGTCTCCTTCCACCCCAGCTCTGCGGGTTCCGGCGGCCGGACCGTGCCGTCCCGGCCGACCCGGTTGACCACCTGCGCGTCGCAGCCGTCCAGGTGCACGCTGTGGGTCTGCCGGCCGGTGCCGGTGATCCGCCACAGCTGCGTGCCGTCGGCCGTCGTGCCCGGCGCGGCCGGGTCGGCCGTGACGACGACCTCGGTCGCCGGGTCGGTCGGGCCGAGCGGCAGCGCCGTCGGGCCGAGCGGGCCGGCGTGCGGGTGGGCGACGCCGAGCCGGGCGGCCTGTCGCCCGTGCCCCGGCTCGAAGACAGGGCCGACAGTCTTCACCTCGATGGGCAGGGTCACCGGGCGGGCCGCCCCCGCCGGGGTGAAACTCGCCGTCACCGCGTGCGCCGGCACCACGGTCCGCCGGTCGGTACGGGTGCCGAAGGCGGCGTCGTACTCCGGCTGCGGCACGATCGGTGGCCGGTGGCTGGCCGCGTACGCTTCGGGCAGCCGCTCGGCGAGCCGGGCCAGGTCGTACGGGGCGGCCGGGGCGCCGGCCACCCGGAACTGCAGCAGCGTGCGGGTGTTCGGGCCGTACCCGGGGCGGGTGCCGGAGGGCCCGCCCTCGGTGGTGCGGTCCGGGGCGCCGGTGTGCTGGTCGTACCGGGGGTCGAAGCAGGGCATCGGGGCCGGCGCGTCGTTGTAGAGGATCAGGGTGCCGCCGGGTGGGACGGTGGAGAAGTCGACCACCACGTCGGCCCGCTCGCCGGGAGCGAGCAGCAGCGCGTGGCCGTCCACGTTGAGCACCGTCGGGTCGCGCCGGTCGTACCGGTACCCGACGGGACGGTGGGGCACCACCGCCGGGGCGGGCAGCAACCCACACTCGTTGCCGACCTGGATCATGCGAGGGCCGGCGGCCCGAGGGTCGGGCACCCCGCCGTCTCGACCGTCCACCGGCCAGTCCGACGGGCGGCCGGCCGCCCGGACCGCCTCCACCATCGGCACCTCACCCGCCCCGGCGTCGGCGAGGCTGCCGTCGGGCCGCCACATCGGGCCGTCGGTGCGGGCCCGGTAGATCGCCAGGTTCAGGCTGCGGTCGGCGCAGGCGTTGAGGATCCGGAACCGGTACGCCTTCGGCTCCACCGTCAGGTACGGGTACGCGACGCCGTTGACCAGCGGAGTGTCGCCGTACGCGGCGGGGACCGCGCCAGGGTGCGGCACCCCCGGCGCCTGCGGCGGTTCCTCCGGCGTGGCGACCGGGTCGTGGTGCGGGTTCGGCGCCGGCCCGACCTTGACCTCGACCCCGGCCCCGGTGGTCCACGGGCCGTAGTCCCAGCGGCCGGTCGGGTTGCGCCCCGACTCCCGGTACGGGTTCTGCCGGGGCTGGTAGACGTGCGGGTGCCAGAGGCTGCCCCGGGCGCCCCAGCGGTCCCGGTCCCAGGTGGGATCCTGGGCGGCGAGTTGGGCGTCGTCGGGGACGAAGGTCTTGTCCTGGATCACCAGCGGGAGTTGGTCGGCGGGGAGTACCCCGTCGGCGACCAGCCGTTGCTCGGCGGGGTCGGTGAGCAGGTAGAGCGCGAGCTGCCCGGAGTAGACGGTCAGCCGGGACAGGGCGAGGGTGTTGTCGTGCAGCCACATCAGCCGGCCGCTCTGCTCGTTCGGGAAGTACAGGGTGGTGGCCCCCGCGCCGGGGGGCGGCATGTCCGGCACGTGGGCCAGGCCGGGGCCGGTCGGGTATGGAGTGATCTCGCCCGCCGGGGTCACCCACTGCCACGGGTTCCCGGCGCTGATCCAGCCGGTCTGCGCGCCGGCCAGGTGGAGCACGGCCCGGTTCTGCGGGTACGGGGCGGGCCCGTCCAGCGGCCCGGCGCCAGCTCCGTCCAGCGTGGTGTCGACGGGCAGGAAGAGTTCACCAGCCCGGCCGGTGGGAAGCTGGTTGATGAACGTGATCCGGACCGGCCGCCCGCGCCGCGCGATGATCATCGGCCCCAGGTGGTACGGCCGCTCCGGCGGAACGACCGTGTTGTGCCCGTCCGGGTCGGTGCCGAGGTTGAGCTGGCGGTAGCCGCGCAGCCGGGTGGTGGGCAGGTCGCGGTGCAACCGTTGGGTGTACTCGGCCAGCGCGATCTCGTAGTAGTCGCAGCCCGGGTACCGGGTGGTGTCGGGTACCGCGACCGGGAGCTGCCCGCCCAGCCCGGTGCGGGCGGACGGGCCCGGCAGCGGCAGCGCGTCGACGAACTTGCGGATGCCGGTGCCCGGGACCACCTGCCCGGTTGCGTCGAGTGTGGGCAGCGGGCTGTGCGCGTGGTTCGGCACCGCGCCGAAGCAGCGTGGCAGGGCGGCCGGGTCGAGGCTGGCCGGTGCGGGGCCGGGCGCCGGCTCGGCGACCCGGGCGGCGGGCACGGTCGGGGTGGGCCGGGTGGCACGGCCGGCCCAGCCCGACCGGAACATGCGGAACAGGGCCATGGCTCTCCCCGGGAACGGGGCGGGTACGTCCGCCACCCCGGTGTGGTGGGTGTACCCGCTGCTGACGGTCGGTGAGCTGTCCACCGCAGCATGCGACGGTCGGGCCTGGGACGGAAGTACCTGTTCGTCCGGATCTCAGGGAAACTTGCCGGTTCGTGGAAGTTCCACGATCAGGAGGGAGCTGGCTGGCAGACCGGGCACCAGTAGGTGATCCGTTCGCCGAGCTCCGCCCTGCGGATCGCGGTGCCGCAGCGGCGGCAGGGTTGCCCCCGTCGGCCGTACACGTAGCTGGTCCGTCCCCGGTGCAGCGAGCCGGTGGTGCTCTGCGTCCATCGTCCCCGGTTGGCCGCCAGCAGCTTCTGTGCCAGAGTCACCGTGCCGGCCAGGTCGGGCACGTCCCGCACCGGGGACCACGGGGAGACGCCTCGCAGGAAGAGCACCTCGCACTTGTAGAGGTTGCCCACCCCGGCCAGGTTGCGCTGGTCCAGCAGGGCCTCGCCGATGGTGGCGTCCGGGTGCGCGGCGAGTCGGCGGACCGCCTCTGCCGGATCCCAGTCCGGCCCGAGCAGATCCGGGCCGAGGTGCCCAACCAGGGAATCCTCCTCGGCGGACGGCACCAGCGCCAGATCGTGCAGGTGGTAGCCGACGGCGACGGCCCCGGCGCTGTGCAGCACCACCCGGATCAGGTGGGCCGGCCCCGCGGTCCAGCGTTCCCCCGGGGCGTACGCCCGCCAGGCGCCGTCCATCCGCAGGTGCGAGTGCAGTGTCCGGTGCGTGGCTCCCGGGTGGCCCTCGGGCGCGACCAGCCGCAGCAGCAGGTGCTTGCCCCGGCTGGCACAGTCGCGGACCGTCCAACCGGTCAGGTCGGTGGTGGCCAGCTGCGGCACCCGAAAGTCGCTGCCGGACAGCCGAGCTCCCGCCAGCGCGCGGTGCAGCACGCGGGCGGTGTTCCACACCGTGTCACCTTCGGGCACCCCACCATCCTCCCCCACCCCGAGCGGAACTCACATATTTACTATTTGTGCAGTACTTCCTCCAGAAATCCGGACAATGCACAATCAGGGTGTTCTGAGGAGAAAATGCCCATGATTCGTGCTCGCCGTATCCGACCGGTGCTCCGCGGGTGCCTGGTCGCCGCAGTCGCCGCCAGCCTCCTCCCGGCCGTGGCGCCCGCCGCGCCGCCGGCCCTGCCGAACGCCCGCCTGGAGGCCGTCCCCGCACCGGTCGGGCACTGGTCCGCCGACCTCGCCGCCGAGCGGTGGTCGGTCGACCTCGCCGTCGCCGGAGGCGACGACGTCAACGTCCGCTGGGAGGCCGGGCGGCTCCGGCTCGCCGATACCC
>NZ_SMKN01000296.1 GCF_004348675.1 Micromonospora sp. KC606
GGGCCGCACCGGGCGGGGAAACAACGCCCCGAGCGCCTCGGCGCAGTCCGGGCAGAAGCCACGCCGGAGAGTCGTCCCGCGCCCCCGGCAACCGGCGCACTCGGCCGGCAGCACCAGATCGGTCAGATCCGCCCAGAGCCCGCCGACGTCCCGTCGCACCGCGCGCTCAGAACAGGAAGAAGGGGGCGGTCGGGCTGCCGGCGCGCCCGCCACTCGGCGGCGGCGTCACGTCCAGGACCTGGTCGCGCCGGATGGTGTCGCGCTGCGGATAGCGGTAAGCCACCCCGTTCGCCTCATACATGATCAGCACGCTGGGCAGGGGCACCACCGGGTTGGTCGGGTACGCGGCCAGGTGCGTCACCCGGGCGCCCACGTCGGCCACCAGGGCCGTCTGCAGGGCACCGTCGATGCTGACCTCGTACACCGCCGAACGGCCGGCCGTGCCGGCCAGCAGCAGGGTGTTCTCCCCCGCCCAGTCCACCGCCGACAGGTCGGTCAACGAGGTGGCCACCTTCCGGACCGGCCCGGCGGTGACCACGCCGCCGTCCACGTTCAACGACGCCACGTGCAGGGCACCGCCGATCACCACGGCGATCCGATGGCCGTCCAGCGAGGCGGCCACCGCGGTGACCGGCCCGGCGACGTTGAGCGGCACCGGATCCATCCGGCCCCGGTCGTCGAAGCGCCACAGCCGGCGATCGGCCACCACCAGCCCGTAGGGCCGCCGGGGGTCGGGCGAGCGCAGCCAGATTGGCCGACCGACCGTGCCGAAGGTCTGCGGCGACGGATTGACGATCTGCACCCGGCCAGCCCCGGAACCGGTTGCCAGTCGCTGCCGACCGCCCGGGGCGGTCACCACCAGGGCGGCGAGGACCTGGTCGTCGACCCGGCTGAGCCCGGCGGACAGCACGTCCCGGTTGACCTCCGCCGCCAGCGGCACCGGAGCGCTCCCCTCGCCCAGGAAGGCCAGCGGGTGGACCGCGCCCTCGTAGACGGTGAACCGCTGCGGGTTGTCGGTGCCCGGGTAGACCGGGTGCTCCAGCCGGTGCTGCCGCAGACTGGGGATGGCGGCCCGGGACTGGTTGCGGGTGGTGAGCTGCAACTGCCCGTTCAGCTCGGGCAGTGACCAGGCCAGCTGGGTGCCGATCTGGGCGAGCTTACGGTTGTCGTCACCGGGCAGGTCGAGGTTGACCTCCCACCGGTCCTCGGTCTCGATCGCGTTGTTGATCAACGCGGTCCGGTCCGGCAGGCGGCTGACCCCGGTGCTCAGCCACTCCGAGGGTCCGGCGATCAGCCACTTGACCACCTCGCTGACCCGCCGCTCGTCGGGCACGGCCAGTGGCAGGTACCGCTGGTCGGGGACCAGACGGCTGCCGTCGGAGCTCCAGAAGTAGACTGGCCTGGCCTGGTAGTACTGGCGCAGCGCGTCGGCACTGAGCAGTAGCACGTTCGGCGGGTTGGTGACGAACAGTCCCGCCTCCTCGGTGCCCTCCTGCCCGGGTGACACCGTGCCGCGCAACCCGAACCGGTACTCGGTCTCGGTCGCCACCGGGGGCGCGAGCACGCCGTTGGCCCGCAGCAGCCCCACCTGCTGCACCGGCAGCCGCACCGAGAAGAGCCCGTTGGCGTTCTCCGTGATCACCGGTTTCTCGGTCAGCCGGACCACGTTGACCGCGATCTCGCTGCCCTGCTTCTCCTGCAGGCGGGCCCGGTTCTCCGGGGCGATGAACTGCTTGACCCGCTCGTACGCCCGCTCCGGCTCACCAGCGGCGGCGGAGAGGAAGTTGCGAACGAAGGCCGCCCGGTCGTCGCCGCTGGCCGTCCGGGTCGGGGGCTCGTCCCGGCGGTAGCTGGCGGTGCCCGCCGCGACCGCCGGCCCCGACCCGTCCACCTCCACCTCGGTGTGCGCCGGGATGCCGCACCCGGTCAGCGCCAGCAGCACCGCGCCGAACACACCAGCCAGCATCCGCCTCACGAGCGCGCCTCCGCCCGGTCGTCGTCGGTCTTCGGGACCGGCCCGATCGCCAGCGCGCCGCCACCGGCGGGGCCGATGGTCAGCAACTCCCCGTCGCGGGGGCCGCCGAAGGGCAGCGCGGCGTCGGCGGGCACCAGTCGCAGCGGCGAGGTGGTGAGCCGGTCACCCGCGCGGGCCGGCAGGGTGAGCCGGAACTGGGCACCCTGCCCCGGTGCCCCCCACGCCTCCAGCCAGCCGCCGTGCAGCCGGGCGTCCTCCAGGCTGATCGACAGGCCGAGCCCGGTGCCGCCGGTCTGCCGGGCCCGGGACGGGTCGGCCCGCCAGAAGCGGTTGAAGACCAACTTCTCCTCACCCGGCTTGAGCCCGACGCCGTGGTCGCGCACGGTGATCGCGACGGCGGTCTCGTCCATGCCCAGGGTGATCCGCACCGGCTTGCCCTCGCCGTGCTCGACCGCGTTGCCGACCAGGTTGCGTAGCACCCGCTCGACCCGGCGCGGGTCGATCTCGGCGATCACCGGTGTGCCGGGCACATCCAGTTCGATGGGCACGCCGACCCGCTCGGCCAGGGCGGCGAGCCGGTCGGCCACCCGATGCACGATGGGCGTCAGGTCGGTCGGCTCGGCGTCGAGCATCGCGAAGCCGGCGTCGAAGCGGCTGATCTCCAGCAGGTCGGTGAGCAGTTCCTCGAACCGGTCGAGCTCGGCCTGGAGCAGCTCGGCGCTGCGGGCCACGGCCGGGTCGAACTCGTCCCGCTCCGCGAAGATCAGGTCGGCGGCCATCCGGACCGTGGTCAGCGGGGTGCGCAGCTCGTGCGACACGTCGGAGGTGAACCGGCGTTGCAGGCGGGACATCTCCTCCAGCCGGAGGATCTGCCGTTGCAGGTTGGTGGCCATCTGGTTGAACGACGCGGCCAGCAGGGCCAGGTCGTCCTCGCCGTTGACCGCCATCCGCTGGTCGAGCAGGCCGGCGGAGAGCCGCTGGGCCGTCCGGGCGGCCACCCGGACGGGGGTGACGACCAGGCGGGTCACCAGCGCGGCGAGCAGTCCGAGCAGCAGCACCAGGGTGACCCCGGTGGCGAGCACGGTGGCCCGCGCGTCGGCGGCGGCGGCGTCCTGCCGGTTGAGCGGCACCAGGTAGTAGAGCTCCAGCTGGCCGAAACTCGTCGGCACCGGCGAGCCGTACACCAGGTATTTGGTCCGCTGGTCGGCGAGGCGACCCGTACGGATCTGGTGGGCGACCTTGCCGTCCGCGACGGCAGCCCGCAGCTCCGGGCTGACCAGCGGGCGGACATCGGTCGCCGGGGAGGTACGGGTCTCGATGATCCCCGCGTAGCGGTCGGCGGTGATGGCCACCACCACCCCACTGGTCTGCTGCGGGTCGCCACCGGCCAGATAGTTGACCGTGCCCTCGATGGTGTCCTGGAGCTGGGCTTCCTGCGGCTGTTGGTAGAGGGAGAACTGCTTGCCCGCGTAGTCGCTGCCGCTGCGCAGCCGCAGCAGTGTGTCGGTCTTGGCGTTCTCCAGCAGGATGTCGGTGATCTTGTTGGCGATCAGGTAGGCGAAACCCCCGACGAGCAGGCTGGAGACCACCAGTGTGATGGTCACCACCCGCACCTGCAACGAGCGGCGCCAGGTCTGGTGCAGCCCTGCGGCCAGGCCCAGAACCCGCCCGACCAGGGCACGCCCGAGCATCCGCGCGGCGGGACGCCAGCCGGCGGAGGTGTCGGGGGTGGGGTTCGAAGTGCTGGTCACGGTGCAGACCAGGCTATCCGGTACCCGCCTTGTAGCCCACGCCTCGCACGGTCAGAATGATTTCCGGCCGCTCCGGATCTGGTTCGATCTTGGCACGCAGCCGCTGCACGTGCACGTTGACCAGCCGGGTGTCCGCCGCGTGCCGGTAGCCCCAGACCTGTTCCAGCAGCACCTCGCGGGTGAAGACCTGACGCGGCTTGCGGGCCAGCGCGACCAGCAGGTCGAACTCCAGCGGGGTGAGCTTCACCTCCTCGCCGTCCCGGCTCACGGTGTGTGCCGGGACGTCGATGGTGATCTGGTTGCCGGGCGGCCCGATGGTCAGCATCTCCGGGGCGACGTCCTCGCCCCGGCGCAACCGGGCCCGCATCCGGGCCACCAACTCCTTGGGCTTGAACGGCTTGACCACGTAGTCGTCGGCGCCGGATTCGAGGCCGAGCACCACGTCCACGGTGTCGCTCTTGGCGGTCAGCATGACGATCGGCACGCCGGACTCGGCCCGGATCGCCCGGGCCACGTCGATACCGCTCATTCCGGGCAGCATGAGGTCGAGCAGGACGATGTCGGGTCGGCTGTCCCGGAACGCGGCCAGTGCCCGTTCCCCGTCGGCGACGAAAGAGGGCAGGAAGCCCTCGCTGCGCAGGACGATGCCGAGCATCTCGGCGAGCGCGGGGTCGTCGTCGACCACCAGTACCCGGGCTCTCATGGGATTTATGTTTCCATCCCCGTTCAGTCAGGTGGGATCGGCGTCACCCGGCACGGTACTTCCCTGGCCGGCGTCCCCGCACGTTCACGCGGAACAATCGCCGCCCGGGTCGCCCGCCACGGGTCAGGGCCTGCGGGTCCACCGGGTCACCGCGGCCGTGTCACCATGATCCCCCGGGCGTGCCGCTGCCCGCCACCGCGACCGTCAGGAGTACGTGTGCCCGAGGTCGGCCCGACAGCCGTGCTCCCGAGGCGTCCGCTCACCGTCGGGGAGCTGCTCGACTCGGCGATGTTGCTGCTGCGCTCCCAGGGCCGGCTGCTGCTCCCGCTGGGCGCCCTGCTCGCCGTCGGCGAACAGCTCCTGCTGCTCCCACTGCGGCTCGCCGCCGACCTGCGGCCCCCGACGTACCTGCCCGAGGGGTGGGAGCTGTTCGCCGCGTACGGGTTGCTGCTGGTCGGCGGCGCCGGAACCGAGGCGGTGATCGTCACGCTGCTCGGCAACCCGGCCGCCCGGGCCGCCGGCGCCGCGCTGCTCGGCCGCCGCGCCGGCGTACGCGAACTGCTCCGTCCCCGGGGCGCCCGCTGGGGCGCCACCGTCCTGCTCGCGCTGCCCGCCGGCACCCTGGTCATGCTCGGCGGCCTACTCGGGCCGCTCTGGTTCCTCGCCTGGGCGATGCTCGGTTCGCTGGCCGCCGTGCTGGTGCTGGACCGATCCGCCGGGCACCTCGCACCCTCCCGGGCCATCCGGCTCGCCGCCCGCGACGGCGGCCGGGCGGCCTGGGTCCGTCTCCTCGGCTACCTCGGCTGGTGGATCCTGCGGGTCGGTCTCGCTCTCGGCGGCTACTTCGGGGTGGCCGCGCTGGACCTGGTCGATCTCCACGAACCGGCGACGGCGACCGTCGCCGCCGTGGTCGTCTGGGCGACGGTGAACACCGTCGCCTACCCGGCGCTGGCCTGCCTCGACGCGGTGGTCCACCTGGAGAACCGAGTGCGCACCGAAGGGCTCGACATCCGCCTCTCCCGGTCTCCCGAGCACCTCGCCGAGCCCGTCCTGATGGCGGCCGACCGGTGAGCATCAGCCGCTGGTGGACCGAGGTGGCCGCCGCGCTCGGCGACGTCGTGCCGCTGCCGCTGGCCGCCTCGCTGCTCCTGCTGCTCGCCGCGCTGGTGGCGCTGGCCTGGTACCACTTTCCAGCCTGGGTGCCCC
>NZ_SMKN01000297.1 GCF_004348675.1 Micromonospora sp. KC606
CCCCGGGGGTGTGGGGGACCCCACCGGCAGATAGCGATCAGCAGTACTGGCTCTGCTTGCCGATCGCGCGGTACGGGCAGTCGGCGTACTCGGAGAGGATCAGCACGGCCTCCCTGTTGCGGGCGGTCTCCCGGGGGATCACCTCGTCGGGCGGGTAGAAGCCGCCGCCACTGCCGGACGAGCCCGGGTACATCTCGAAGGTGTACGCCCAGATCTTGTGGGCGCCCCACATCCAGTCGATGCTGGTGCCGTCGGCGACGTACAGGTCACTGGACTGTTCCGGGGTGTAGCCGTTGGTCGTCGCCATCTGCCGGCCCAGGGTGGCGAAGGTGTTGTACTGGTCGGCGGTCATCCCGGTGGCGGTGTTCGCGGTGGTGTAGCCGTACGGCCAGAGCACCAGCTGCGAGTAGGTGTGGAAGTCGATGTTGGCTTTGATCTGCTGCACCCCACCGACGACCCGGCTGTTGACGAAGTCCCGCAGTGCCCGCGACTCCGGCGCGGAGAAGGCCGACGGGCCGCGGTAGGTCGACGACGAGGTGGAACCGGACGAGCCGCCGCAGCAGCCCCACTGGTAGCTCCAGTTCCGGTTGAGGTCGGTGCCGACGTACGACGAGCCGCTGTTGGGCTGCCGGTTCTTCCGCCAGGAGCGGTACGACCCGGTGGCGATGTCGTACTCGCTGCCGTCGGGGTTGACCGTCGGCACGATCCAGATCTCCCGGGTGTTGACGGCGTTGGTGACCCGGGTGTCGGTGCCGTAGCTGTCGGTGAAGAGGTTGAGCAGGTAGATCGCCATCTCGACGGTCAGGTGCTCGCGGGCGTGCTGCTGGGCGTTGAACAGGATCTCCGGCTCGTTCTCGTCGGTGCCGACGTTGTCGGAGATCTTCACCGCCATCAGGTCGCGGCCCTCGTACGACCGGCCGACGCTGATCTTGCGGGCGATCGTCGGGTGGTCGGCGACCACCTTGTTCACCACGGCGGTCAGCTCGGCGTAGTCGTGGTAGTTGGCGTCGGCGGGCGGGAAGGCAAGGGTGCCCGTCCCGCCGCGGTTGTGGGGGTCCACCGTGGTGTCGGGTACCAGCCGGAAGCCGAGGCGGGTGATCGCCGCCGCCTCGGCCCGGGTGGCCGAGATGTGCAGTTTGCCGTGCTCGGAGTAGTCGATCGCGGCGCCGGTGCGGGCGACGGCGTTGCGGTCGGCGAGGGTGCGCGGGCCGAGCACCCGGTACGAGGCGCCGGGATCGGGCTCCGGCGCGGGTCGCGCGGCGACCGGCCCGGTGGCGACGGCGACGAGGCCGAGTCCCACGGCGATGGCCAGCACCAACTGGCGTCGGAGGGGATATGTGCGGAAGGCCATGGACAACCTCCTGGGGTACGGGGAGATCCCGTGTCCGCACACTCCACCAGAGTCACATGGTCATATCAACATTCATCGCTCAGCCGACCCATCCCAGCCCGATCCTCTCGCCGGCAATTATTTTCACGCCCGCCTCGGGTGGCGAAACTTGCCTGCATGAGACCCGGGTCAGGAGCGGGGTTGGCCGCCCGGCTCCTCGCCGGCCGGCTGGTCGTCGCCGGCCAGCGCGGAGCGGAGCCGTTCCTTCTCCGCGCGCCGGCGCTCGGCCGCCACGGCCATCTCCTCGGCCATCTCGTTCCGCCAGCCACGCAGCAGGAAGAACGAGGCCGCGGCGGAGAACACCAGCGCCAGCATCAGCTTCAGGAAGATGTTCATCTCGACCGGCCACAGGGCCAGCACGACCACCACGAACAGCCCGATCCGACCCACCGTGTACTTGACCGCCGCGCTCACGTTCCCACTCCGTTTCTCCGCGCACCGGGTGCCCCGGGGCGGTGGTTCAACCCGTCCGCCGGGACAGCCAGTGCACGCCCTGGAACCAGAGCACCGCGTACAGCACGGTGAACGCGGCCGCCGCCAGGCCGCCCGTGGCCAGCGGCGCGAGACCGGCGGCCAGCCCGGCCACCAGCAGGCCACCGACCACCGCGACCGCGCCGGCGACCAGCGCCGCCACCACCCGGGCCACCCCGAACTCCCAGGCGCGGAAGTCGTCCCAGTAGAGCCAGGCCGGCAGGATGATCGCCAGCCAGCCGTTGGTGCGGCCGAACTCGCCGGCGCCGATCAGGTCGAACGCCCAGTCGAAGAGAACCAGCGCCAGCACCCCGATCAGCCAACCGGCGAGGCTGACCCCGACCAGGTCACCCAGGGTGAGCACTCGCCCGTTGGCGTCCCGCCGGGGAAACCCGGCCCGCTGCTCGGTCATCGCGCCCGTCCGGTCATGATGCCTGTGAGGATACGGGCGGACTCAGGCCCAGACCTGCTGCGGCTCGGCACGCCGCTCGGCCAGCGACGGGGCGGGATCGTACTCGCGGACCACCTCGTAGCGGGTGTTGCGCTCGACGGGGCGGAAACCGGCGTCCCAGATCAGGTGCAGCAGGTCGTCCCGGTGCATGGTGTTCGGAGTGCCGTACGAGTCGGCGTCGTGGGTGATCTTGTATTCCACGACCGAGCCGTCCAGGTCGTCCACCCCGAAGTTCAGCGAGAGCTGCGCGACCGAGAGGCCGTGCATCACCCAGAAGCACTTCACGTGCGGCACGTTGTCGAACAGCAGCCGGGATACCGCGAAGGTCTTCAGCGACTCGGCCGGCGAGGCCATCGTGGTTTGGGCCTGGATCCGGTTACGGATCTTGCCGTCCGCGGAGTCGACGAAGTCGTGCTGGTAGCGCAGCGGGATGAAGACCTGGAAGCCGCCGGTCTCGTCCTGGAGCTCACGCAGCCGCAGCACGTGGTCGACCCGGTGCCGAGGCTCCTCGATGTGGCCGTAGAGCATCGTCGACGGGGTCTTCATCCCCTTCGAGTGCGCCAACCGGTGGATGCGCGACCAGTCCTCCCAGTGGCAGGCGTGGTCGACGATGTGCTGGCGGATCTCCCAGTCGAAGATCTCCGCGCCGCCGCCGGTCAGCGACTCCAGGCCGGCGTCCATCAACTCGTCGAGGATCTGGTCGGCGCTCAGGCCGGAGATCTTCTCGAACCACTGCACCTCGGTCGCGGTGAACGCCTTGAGGTTGACGTTCGGCAGCGCGGCCTTCAACTCCCGCAGCACCTTCGGGTAGTACCGCCAGGGCAACGTCGGGTGCAGGCCGTTGACGATGTGCAACTCGGTGAGCTGCGCGTCCTCCATCTCCTTGGCCTTGCGGACAGCCTCGTCGACGCGCATCGTGTACGCGTCCTTCTCGCCCGGCTTGCGCTGGAACGAGCAGTACGCGCAGGAGGCGGAGCAGACGTTGGTGAGATTCAGGTGCCGGTTGACGTTGAACATCACCCGGTCGCCGTTGAGCTCGGTGCGCCGATGGTGCGCCAACCGCCCCAGCCAGGCCAGGTCGTCGCTGTCGTAGAGGGCGACGCCATCCTCACGGGTCAGCCGTTCCCCGGCGTACACCTTCGCTTCGAGCTCGCGCTTGAGTCCGGCGTCCATCGAAAGCCACGTCCCTTCCACCTGCGGTCCCGTCGAGCCTACGTCGCACCGGCCACCAGCCCGCAGGACGGGCACCGGCAGCGACGTCTCTCACCAGACTCCCAGTTTCCCGTTACCTGTTCACGCATCGACATCGCTGCCGGGGTGCGGTAAGACAGAATGGGGCGGAACTACACACTGGTACCGTCCCGTCCCGCCGCGTCGATCCGTGCGCGGCGACGCCAGCCGGACGGGGAGCCAGATGGTCGACAGCGGGCACGGGCGACGGCAGCGGCCAGGCAGGAGCCCGGTGGTCTCGCCGGTGCTGCGTCCCGTGCTCTGGTCCGCCCTGCTCAGCGCCGTCGCGGCGATGGCCCTGGCCACCCCCGCGTACGCCGAGCCGCCGCTGCCCAACGCGGTCCCGGACACCGGCTCCCGCCCGGTCGTCACCGGCGGGCTGCGCCTGCCGGGCGGCGTCCCCGGCTACCCGGGCACCGGTTCGGCGCCGCCGGTCAGCGGCGCGCCGGCTGGTCCACTGATGGCCCAGATCAGTGCGCTGGAGGTGCAACACGGCCAGCTCGGCGACCAGCTGCTCGAACTGCGCCAGCAGCGCACCGACGCGCAGACGCAGCTCACCGCCGCCGAGCGGGAGCTCGGGCTGGCCCGGGAGGCGCTGACCCGGGCCCTGGCCCAGGTCGACGACGTCGCGGCCGAGGCCGTCAAGGCCGACGCGGCGCTGCCGCCCGGCGAGATCGCCGCCGACCTCCACGGGCTGGACCTCCTCCAGCGGATCACCCGGGGCGAGCAGGCCGGGGGGGCGACCACGGCCGCGGCCGGCGAACTGTCCCGGGCCCGCACGGCCGAGCAGGTCGCCGCCCAGGCGGTCACCGCCGCCCAGGACCGGGTCCGCCGAGCCACCGAGCAGTTCACCGCGGTGGAGAAGGCGCTGCGGGACAGCGAACGGAAGCTGGTCCAGCTCCGGGCGGACAACCAGGCGCGACTGATCGAGCTGGAGCGGCAGCAGGAGGCCGCCGAGCAGAAGCTGGGCGCCGCGTACGTCGAGGGGCAGAGCAGCACCGGCCTGATCGCCAGCCCGCAGGCACTGGCCGCCGTCCGGTACGCGCTGGCCCAACTCGGCGACCCCTACCTGTGGGCGGCCGAGGGGCCGAACCGGTTCGACTGCTCCGGCCTGGTCTGGGCCGCGTACCGGTCGGCCGGCTACTACGAACTGCCCCGGGTCGCCCGCGACCAGTACTACGCCACCCGCTCCCGGACGGTGGACCGCAGTGCGCTGCTCCCCGGCGATCTGGTCTTCTTCGCCTCGGGTGTGAGCTGGACGACGATCCACCACATGGGGATGTACATCGGCGGCGGCAAGATGGTGCACGCCCCGCGTTCCGGCGACGTGGTCAAGATCGCCACGGTTCCCTGGTCCCGCCTGTACGCGGCGACCCGGGTCGTCGGCGCGGTGCCGGGCAGGGCCACTCCGTCCCCGGCGCCCACCACACCGGCCCCGAAGCCGACCGGTTCGCCGTCACCCAAGCCGACCACCTCCCCGAAGCCGTCGCCCAGCGCCACCACGACGCCGTCGCCGCGGCCGTCGGCCCCGAGCACCTCGCCCTCGCAGAGCCCGTCACCGTCGCCCAGCCCGTCGGCGTCCAGCCCGTCGCCGTCGTCGGCGACCTCGCGCCCCGCCGCGCCCAGCCCAGAGGTCAGCAACGCGGAACCGAGCACCGGACCGAGCAGCCTCGCCCCGGGAACCAGCGCCCCGGCGGCGGCCACGGCGAGCAGCGGCGCCTGACCTGCGGCAGCCACGCCGACTCACCGTCCGGTACGCACTACGGCTGTGCCGGCGGGGTGTTGTGTGGCACCGTGGCACTCAGGCACACCCGCCTCCGGCGCCACGGAGGCGGGTGCGAGCGCGGTGCGGAGGGTGAGCATGGGCGAGCAAGAGGTTCCGGCGGAGACGGTCGGCCCCACGGCACCGTCCGCAGTCGACTCCGTCGCCACGGCAGGCCCACCCCACGCCCCGGCGGACTCCCCGGCCGATGGATCGGCGACCGCCGGCACCGGCCCGACCGCGACCGGCAGCGCCGCCGTACCGGGGCAGCGGGCCCTTGCCCCGCCGGCGGGCGCCCGGGCCAGCGCGGCGGTGCCGGGGGC
>NZ_SMKN01000298.1 GCF_004348675.1 Micromonospora sp. KC606
CCCCCGTGGCGGACGGGTCCCCCGCGACCCGCCCTCGCGCCGATCGTATGCGCGAACGAGCCGCCGCCTGCCGGGTTCCTCCGTCCCCACCTGCCGGCGCCTGACCCGCCGGCGACGATGCCGCTGTGCCTGGCCCGCGTCGCCGGGCACGAGCCTCGGCAGGCAGGACGACGCCGCCGCCCGAGGGCGGCGGCGTCGGATGGTCGTCACCAGAAACGGCGACGCTTGGCCTTCTGCGGGCGTACCAGGTCGGCGCCCTTGGCCAGCAGGCGACTCACGCCGGTGGGGCCGCGTCGGGCCTCCAGCGAGTGGCTGAGCCGACGGGCGCCGGCCGCCGCCAGCGGCACGGCGACCGCCATGACCGCCCACTGGGCGATCCGCTTCTGCAACATGTGGGTTCACCTCCGCGATCGGCTGCTGGTGTGGTGGTACCCCGAATCCGAGATCACCAATCGTGCCCGGATCGACCGCCCCGGTCAGGACGTCGGGGCGACCGGGTTGGGCAGCGCCGCACCGAAGCGGCGGTCCCGCTGCGCGTACAGCTCGCAGGCGTACCACAGGTGGCGGCGGTCGAAGTCCGGCCAGAGGGTGTCGAGGAAGACCAGCTCGGCGTACGCGGTCTGCCAGAGCAGGAAGTTGGAGATCCGCTCCTCGCCCGAGGGTCGGAGGAAGAGATCCACCTCGGGGACCTCCGGGTGGTAGAGATACCTCGCCACGGTCTTCTCGTTGACCTTGGCCGGGTCGAGGCGGCCGGCGGCCACGTCCCGGGCGATCGCGGCGGCGGCGTCGGCGATCTCCGCCTGGCCGCCGTAGTTCACGCAGAACTGCAGGGTCAGCGTCGAGTTGCCCCGGGACATCTCCTCGGCGGTCTGCAACTCGGAGATGACGCTCTTCCACAACCGCCCGGCCCGCCCCGACCAGACCACGCGGACACCCAGGTCGACGAGCTGGTCCCGGCGGCGACGGATGACGTCCCGGTTGAAGCCCATCAGGAAACGGACCTCCTCCGGCGAGCGCCGCCAGTTCTCGGTGGAGAACGCGTAGGCGGACAGGTAGGGGATGCCCAGCTCGATGGCGCCCTCGACGGTGTCGAAGAGACTGAACTCGCCCTGCTCGTGACCCTTCGTGCGGGGCAGCCCGCGCTCCTTGGCCCACCGGCCGTTGCCGTCCATCACGATCGCGACGTGCTTCGGCAGGGCACCGGAGGGCAGGGCCGGCGGCCGGGCGCCGGACGGGTGCGGGGTCGGTGGCACCGGCTGGCGCCGGGCGGCCCTCGTCGATCGGATCACTCGGTCTTCTCCCTGAACACAACGGCGGCGGTGGGCCCGACGCGCGGCGGGACCACACCCGGCCCCGCGCCGCCGGGCGACGTGACCGCGCCGGCCACCGGGGCGCCCCGGTCGACCAGCGGCAGCGAGCGTAACGCGCGCTCCAGGTGCCACTGCAGGTGCGCCGCGACCAGGCCGCTGCACTCCCGGCGTACGCCGGAGTCGGTGGCGTCGGCGACCACCCAGTCGCCGCTGGTCAGCGCGGACATCAGGTCGATGGTGGCCGGAGCGGGGTGGGCAGCGCCGGGCGGCCGGCAGTCCGGGCAGACCGCGCCGCCGGCCGGCACGGAGAACGCCCGGTGCCGCCCCGGCGTGCCGCAGACCGCGCAGGCGACCAGCGCCGGCGCCCAACCGGCGAGGGTCATCCCGCGCAGCAGGTACGCGTCGAGCACCAGCGTGGTGGCGTGCTCGCCCCGGGCGAGGGCCTTGAGCGCGCCGAGGGTGAGCTGGAACAGCCGCAGCGACGGCTCGCGCTCGACCGGGGTGAGCCGCTCGGCGGTCTCGGCGATCGCGCTGGCCGCCGTGTAACGGGGGTAGTCGCCGAGGAACCGCTTGCCGTACAGGTCGATCCCCTCGACCTGGCTGACGGTGTGCAGCGAGCTGCCCTGGTTACCCTTCGGGTCGCCGGCGAGCTGGAGGTCGACGTGGCCGAACGGCTCCAGCCGGGCGCCGAACCTGCTGGTGGTGCGCCGCACGCCCCGGGCCACCGCGCGGATCCGGCCGTGCCGGCGGGTCAGCAGCGTGATGATCCGGTCGGACTCGCCCAGTTTCTGCACGCGCAGAACCACCGCGTCGTCGCGGTAGAGCTGTCGGCGGTACCCGGCCATCGGGCCATTCTCCCTCGGGGTGAGAAATCAGGGTCGGTTCGGGGTGGACCGGATCGCGTCCCGGATGTGTGGGCGGCGCACCGGCCGTAGGTTGGCCACCATGGCACTCCCCCGCAGCAACATGCCCCTGGGCGCTCGCAGCACCGTAGCCCTGGGCGCGGCCACCGCCCTCATCCTCTCCGCCGGATGCGACACGCTCGCCTTCCGCCGGCTGGACTTCGACCAGACCGAGGCGGTCCGGATCGGCACGGTGACGGTGCGGCCGGGCTCGGGGGACGTCGTGGTGCGGGCGATCGGCCCGGCGACCGAGGTACGCATCAAACGGGTGCTGCGCTACCAGGGCGACCAGCCGGAGCACCGGTACGAGATCCGCGGTGACGAGCTGGTGCTCGACGCCCGGTGCGGCCCTCGCTGCTCGGTGTCGTACGAGGTGACCGCGCCGGAGGGGGTCACGGTCCGGGGCGAGACCGGCTCGGGCGACGTGGAGCTGACCAAGGTCGGCACCGTCGACTTCGTGCTGGGCTCCGGCAACATCGGGGTCACCTCCGCCACCGGCCCGGTACGCGTCAAGACCGGCTCGGGCAACATCGACGTGACCGACGTGGCGGGTGCGACGCGGCTGCGCGCCTCCTCCGGGGACATCACCGGGGACCGGCTCGGCGGCGAGGTGGACGCGGAGACCGGCTCCGGCGACGTCACCCTCGGCCTGGACCGGCCCGCCTCGGCGCGGGCGCACACCTCCAGCGGAGACGTGACGCTGGTGGTGCCCGCCGGGCGGTACCGGGTGCGGTCCAGCGCCGGCTCCGGCGACACCGCCCTGGGGGTGCCGGACGACCCGGGCGCGCCCCTGCTGCTCGACCTGAGCACCGGCAGCGGGAACGTCACCCTCGGCCAGCACTGAGGTCGACGGAGGTGCTGTCGGGGGCGGCGTCGGCCCGGCGCGGGCCGGGAGCCACTGCCGGGCCGGCCGCGCCGACGGGAACCATCGGCCCGTCCGCCCCGAGCCCCGCGCCGGCCGGTGGGGGACTGGTCGGCATCTCCGGGGAGCCGGCCGCGTCCGACCCGCCGGTTGCGGCCGAGGGGGCCGTGACGGTCCGGGCCGGCGGTCGGCCCCCGGGGAGCAGTTGGGGCCGGCGGCGGGCGGCCATGTCCTCCACCCAGCCCACCAGCAGGGTCACGACGCCGACCAGGGCGAAGACCAGCACCACCCGGACGGCCAGTCCCATCGGGTCGCGGTCGGTCCAACCGGCCAGCCCCACCATCGGGGTGAGCAGCACCACGAACGGCATGTGCCAGAGGTAGATCGTCAGGGCTCGCCGGTTGACCAGGGTCACCAGCCGGCTGACCAGCGGGCTGCGGTCGACCCAGCCCGCGGCGGCCGGGGCGCGGCCGATCACCAGCAGGATGAACGCGGCCGACCAGAGCGCGTTGCCCAGCGGGATGTCGTTGATGTCGTGTCCGCGCGGGCTTGGGTGGGTGAGGATCCACGCGCCGCCGGCCACGCCGAGGGCCACCGCCGTGGGCACCAGCACCCGGTTGGCCAGCCGCCGCAGCGTGCCGTCATGGTGGGCGAAGCCGAGCAGCCAGGCGCCGAAGTAGAGGCCGAAGTGGTGCAGCACGGGGGACGCGGTGACCAGGACGCCGGACTCGATGGCGACGAGCAGGGCGTACGGGGCCAGCAGGGTGGGCAGGGGTGCGCGCCGGTACAGCCACAGCGCCACCGGCGAGGCGAGCACGAACCACAAATAGTCGCGCAGATACCAGATCGGGCTGAGCGCCAGCGCCCCCCAGTAGTTGGCCGGTGGGTCGGCGACCGGAAAGAGCCAGAGCAGCACCCTCGGGGTGAACACCAGCCCGGTGAGCAGCATGGCCGGCACGAAGACCGCCGCCACCACCCACAGCGACGGCAGCAGCCGCCGCAGGCGGCGCAGCACCGCGGGCGCTCCGGACCGGTCGAGGGAGGCCGCCATCAGCGAGCCGGCGAGTGCGAACATCACCGACATCGCCGGGAAGATCAGCGTCAGCGTGGCGAGCCCGGTGACGTGGTAGACCACGACGCGGACGACGGCCAGGGCGCGGAGCAGGTCCAGGTATCGATTACGCATCAGCCTGCATCTATGTCAGGGGGCAGGGTCGAACGTTCCCTACCCTGCGTCCTGATCCTGTGAAACCCCCGCTTTGGTGGGGCAAAAGTGAAAATTCCCATATCTGGACAGGCCGCGACTCACACCGGCCCGCGACGTCGGCACCGGCGTCGCGGGTCGGTCGCACGAAGCAGCGGCCGAGGCCGCGTCAGAAGCCGAGCTTGCGCAGCTGCTTCGGATCCCGCTGCCAGTCCTTCGCCACCCGCACGTGCAGGTCGAGGTAGACCCGGGTGCCGAGCAGCTCCTCGATCTGCCGGCGGGCGCGGGTGCCCACGTCCTTCAGCCGGCTGGCCCGGTGCCCGATGACGATCGCCTTCTGGCTGGGCCGCTCGACGTACACGTCGGCGAAGATCTTCATGACCTGGCCCTCGGGGATCATCTCCTCGACGACCACCGCGATCGAGTGCGGCAGCTCGTCGCGGACCCCCTCCAGGGCCGCCTCCCGGATCAGCTCGGCGACCAGCACCTGCTCCGGGTCGTCGGTGAGCATGTCGTCCGGGTAGAGCTGCGGCGACGGGGGTAGGTAGCCGGTCATCACGTCGACCAGGGTGTCCACCTGGTGCCCCGAGACGGCGCTGACCGGCACCACGGCGGCGAACTCGCCCAGCTCGCTGACCGCCAGCAGTTGCTCGGCCAGACGCTTGCGGTCCACCAGGTCGGTCTTGGTCACCACCGCGAGCACGGTGGCCTTCAGCTCGGCCAGCTCACCGCTGATGAACCGGTCGCCCCGACCGATCGGTTCGTCGGCCGGAACGCAGAGGCCGATCACGTCGACCTCGCTCCAGGTCGAGCGGACCAGGTCGTTCAGGCGCTCGCCGAGCAGCGTGCGGGGACGGTGCAGGCCCGGCGTGTCGACCAGGACGAGCTGGGAGTCCGGGCGGTGCAGCACGGCCCGGATCACGTGCCGGGTGGTCTGCGGCTTACTCGAGGTGATCGCGATCTTCTGGCCGATGATCGCGTTGGTCAGCGTCGACTTGCCCGCGTTGGGCCGCCCGACGAAACAGGCGAACCCCGCCCGGTACGGACGCCGCCCCAAATCGGCGGTCACTCGACCACCGTGCCGAGGACCGTGCCGTCCGGCGCGGCGACGTGGATCGGCGCGTCGGCGGAGAGGTCCCGCACGGCAGCATGCCCCGCCCCGTCCAGCGTCGACGCCTCGGTCACCACCACGGCCGCCTCCAACCGGGTGGCCCCGGCCGCGACGGCGGAGGCGACCGCGAGTTGGAGCGCGGTGATGGTCAGCGACGGCAGCGCGACGCTGGCCGCGGCGTACGTCCGGCCGTCCTGGTCGCGGACCGCCGCGCCCTCCACGG
>NZ_SMKN01000299.1 GCF_004348675.1 Micromonospora sp. KC606
GGGGCGGAGGAGGGCGGTGAGGCGGCGCCAGAGGCGGCGGAGTCGGCCCGGCCGCGCCGCCCGACCTGCCCGGCCCGGCGTTCCGCCGGCCAGCGCGTACGCGAGCGCGGTGCCCGCCTCGTCCAGAGCCGGCGTGGCCAGCGCCAGGTGTCCCAGGGAGACCGCGATCGGCACCGGCCGCTCCCGGGCGACCTCCGCCACGTCGGCGAGACGTTCGGCCACCACGCCGGCGACGTCGGTGCGTACCGCGGGGTCGACCCAGGCGGCCGTGACCAGGGCGAACAGAGCGGCCTCGGTGATCCAGTCCTCGACGTCCCAGATCAGCTCGACCAATACCCGGCGCCGGGTCGACTCCGCCCACGGTTCGTCGGTGCGGTGGTGCAGCAGCCCGAGGCAGGCCCAGACCTGCACGCACCGGACCCAGAGCGAGGGGTCCTGCCCGGCGAGCACCCGCCCCACCGCGGTGGCGGGCGGCTTGGGCGGGTGCACCAGCAGCCCCAGCAGGTCGGCGAGGTCCAGGGTGGCCAGTCCGACCGCCGCGTCGTACGCCGCCGGTGGGTGCGGCCAGGCGGGGTGGGCGAGGTGGCGTACCCGTTCGGCCGCGTCGGCGGAGGGGGCCGGCAGGATGGGCGCGGCGACGGCTCCCTCGTAACGCCAGAGCTGACAGGTGGTGGCAGCCCGCCGGGGTTCCCGGGGGTCCGGTCGGCTCGTCCCGGTGACCTCGATGTTCAGGCCGGCCGCCGCGCCGGCCCGCATCGCGCTCGGCGGTTCCGGTACGGCGAGGCGGATCGCCGGGCCGGGCGTGCCGCCGGCGGCGGGCGCCCGGCGCAGCGCGTCGACCATCGCGCCGGCGGCCGGGGTGACCTGCCCCAACCAGGGGCGGCTGCGGCAGCAGTCGGCGAGGTCGGCGTGCTCGTGGCTGTCGTCCGGGTGGTCGCGGACGAAGTCGGCAAGGGCGACGAGGTGGGCCACGTCGCCGTCACGCAGGAAGCGCAACCGGTGGGCGGTGTGCACCGCGCAGTCGAAGCTGGGGTCGCGGGCCAGGGCCCGGTCGCACCACTCCAGGGCGGCGTCGAGCCGGCCGGTGTCGGCCAGGGTGCCGGCGATGTCCGCGTACACGGCGAGGTCGTCGGGATCGTGCGCGACGGCCCGTTCGAGGGCGGCGAGCGCCTCCCGGGCCCGGCCGGCGCTGCGGTACGCGTACCCGAGCCACACCTCGCCCAGTTTGGAGGGCTCCTCGCGTACGCCCCGGCCGGCCCAGGTGATCGCGAGGCTGACCTCGCCGAGGCGCCGGGCCAGCGCGGACGCCGCGCCCAGCAGCAGCGCGTGCCGCGGATGCGCGGCGACGGCGTGGCGGGCCAGGGTGAGGTACGGCAGCAGCGGCGGGCGGCCGGCGCGGGGCACCGGGTCGGGCACCGCCGTGCAGACCTGCATGAGGATCCGGGCGGCCCGTTCGGGGTCGAGTCGGGCGGCCAACTCGGGCGCGGTCACCCAGGGCACCCCGGCCCAGTCCACCCCGGGCGCGTGCCCGGTGGCGGCGACCAGCAGGTCCAGCCCCTCGGCCGGTCGCCCGGCGGCGGCGAGCAGGTGGGCGCGGGCCACCACGGCCCCGACGAAGGCCCGCTGGCCGAGCGGGAAGAGCTCCAGGTCGCCCCCGGAGACCGCCGCGATGCGGGCCAGCGTCTCGTGCACCTCGGGCAGGGTCGGCGCCCGGACGAGGGCGGCGGCGAGGTGCCCGGCGGCGTGCGGCAGGTCCCCGGAGTCGAGGGCCAGTCGGGCGAGGACGAGTTCCTCCGCCGCGGTCGGTGCGGATTCGTCACGTCCCTCGGTCACGTCGGCCTCTCGCTCACTGGGTGCCAGGGCTGGCAAGCCTAGGGGATGTCGCCCAGCAGTGGTGATCTGCTGCGCGTTGCTGTTCGTTCGATTGCTCGCGAGGGAGCAATGATGCAAGACTGAGCACGAAACGCGCGGAAACCGCGCAGGGGGGAGTCTTCGTGCCACATCCAGGAGCTGGCATGGCCGCCGACATCGACGAGCAGCCGGCCGGCTACGCCCGCCTGCTCGCCGCCGGGCCCGCCGAGCTGATCGCCGGGGTGGCCGCGACCATCGCGCGCCGCCGTCCCCGCCACGTGGTCTTCACCGCCCGGGGTACCTCCGACCATGCCGCCCTCTACGGGGCGTACCTCACCGAGATCCGGCTCGGCCTGCCCGCCGGGCTCGCCTCGCCCAGCGCCGTCACCGTCTACGGGGCACGGCCCGACCTCTCCGAGGCGCTCGTCGTCGGGGTCAGCCAGAGCGGCGGCTCACCCGACCTGACCGAGGTGCTGCGCACGGCCCGCGCCTGCGGCGCGCTCACCCTCGCGGTCACGAACAACCCCGACTCGCCGCTGGCCGAGGCCGCCGAGCTGAACGTCGACATCGCCGCCGGCCACGAGCGGGCCGTCGCCGCGACCAAGACGTACACCGCCGAACTGCTCGCCCTGCTGATGCTCGTCGAGGGCGTCCGGGCCGGCGACGGCGTGCTGCCCGCCGAGGAACGGGCCGCCCTGGACGCCCTGCCCGGCCTCGCCGCTCGCACTCTCGCCGACCCCACCCCGGCGCAGCTCGCTCCCCGCTACCGCTTCGCCGGCCAGCTGGTCACCACCGGCCGTGGGTACGCCTACCCGACAGCCCGGGAGGCGGCGTTGAAGCTGATGGAAACCTCCTACCTGCCGGCGCTGGCCTTCTCCGGCGCCGACCTGCTGCACGGCCCGCTCGCCATGACCGACCCGGGCGTCCCGGTGCTCGCCGTCGTCGGATCCGGCCCCGGCGGGCGCGCCATGGGCGAGGTGCTGCCGCGGCTCGGCGAGCGCCGCGCCGACGTGGTCGTGGTCGGCTCCGCCGAGGTGGCGGGGGCCACCCGGATGGCCGTCCCCGAGGTCGACGAGCGGTACGCCCCGTTGCTGGACATCCTGCCCCTGCAACGCCTGGCGCTGGCGCTGGCGCTGGCCCGGGGCGAGGACCCGGACGCGCCCCGTGGCCTGAAGAAGGTCACCGCGACGAGGTGACCTCCGACGTGGCAGGCTGTGGGGCGTGTCCACGCTGCGCGACCTCGCCGAGGAGCACACCCAGCTCCGCCCGGCCGACATCGACCACCTGCACCGCATCGCCGGCGACTGGCAGCTGCTGTCCGACCTCTCCTTCGCCGACCTGCTGCTCTGGGTGCCGGTCGACAGCGACGGCGCTTTCCTCTGCGTCGCCCAGGTCCGCCCGACGACCGCTCCCACCGCGTACCTCGACGACCAGGTGGGCCGGATCGTCGGCGGCCCCGAGGTGGCCCACCTGGAGGTGGCGTACCGGCAGGGGCGGATCTGGCGGGAGGGCGACCCGGTCTGGTACGGCGACGTGCCCGCCCGGCACGAGGCGATCCCGGTGCGGCTGCGCACCACCGACGGGGAGGCCGGTGAGGTCGTCGCCGTGGTCGGCCGGGACACCAACCTCTCCACCGCCCGCACCCCGAGCCAGCTGGAGCTGAACTACCTCACCACCGCCGACGACCTGGCCCAGATGATCGCCGACGGCACCTTCCCGCCGCCCCGGCACCCGGGGGAGACCACCTCCGCGCCCCGGGTCGGCGACGGTCTGGTCCGGCTGGACGCCAACGGCAAGGTCACCTACGCCAGCCCGAACGCCCAGTCGGCGTACCGGCGACTGGGGTACGCGTCCCACCTGGTCGGGGAGGACCTGGCCAAGCTGCACCGCCGGCTCGCCGCCGACCCGCTGGAGGGCACCGACGCCGGGAACGCCGTGTTGGCCGCGCTGCGCGGCGAGGCCCCGCCCCGGCGGGAGATCGACGCCCGGGGCGCCACCATGCTGACCCGGGCGCTGCCGCTGATGCCGGCCGGCGTGCCGATCGGCGCGCTGGTGCTGGTCCGCGACATCACCGAGGTACGCCGCCGGGACCGGGCGTTGATCACCAAGGACGCCACCATCCGGGAGATCCACCACCGGGTGAAGAACAACCTCCAGACGGTCGCCGCGCTGCTGCGTCTGCAGGCCCGCCGGGTCGCCATGCCCGAGGCCCGGGTCGCGCTGGAGGAGTCGGTACGTCGGGTCGCCTCGATCGCCCTGGTACACGAGACGCTCTCCATGTCCAGCGACGAGGCGGTCGAGTTCGACGGCATCGTCGACCGGGTGGCCAGCGCGGCCACCGAGGTCGCCGCGACGGAGGTGACCGTCGGGATGCGCCGCCGGGGCAGCTTCGGCGTACTGCCCGCCGAGATCGCCACCTCGCTGGTCATGGTGCTCAACGAGCTGCTGCTCAACGCCGTCGAGCACGGTTTCCCGCCGGCCGGCGAGGAGGGGGCCGCCGACGGGGCGGGGAGCGACGCGAAGCCGGAGGTGGTGGTGACCGCGCACCGGCTCCGCAAGCAGCTGCACGTCTCGGTGGCCGACAACGGGCGTGGCCTGCCCGCGCACTTCGACGCCGAACGCGCCGGCCGGCTGGGACTGCAGATCGTCCGGGCGTTGGTCACCGGCGAGCTGCGCGGCAGCATCGAGCTGCGCAACGGCGCCGAGGGCGGCACCGAAGCCGTCCTGGTCGTCCCGCTGGCTCGCCAGCCCGGCTGACCGAGGCAAACCGTCGGCCTGGACGAGCCGGTGCGTGCCCTGTGGTTCGGTCAGGCCCGCGCGGCGAGCAGCGCGACGGTGACGCCGGGGCGCTGCCAGGTGCGGCTGACGGTGAAGGCGTCGCGCAGGGCGTTTCCTTTCGCGCCGCGAAGCGCGGCCAGCGGGTCGGCATGCCGGCCGGCCACCACCAACCAGACCCGCTCCACCCCGGCCAGGCACGCCGCTGGCCGGGCGCACTCGGTGACCCAGAGATCCGCCCGCTGTCGCTGGTCGCGGGCCACCAACACGTCGCGGGGCCGGTTCTGCAGGTGGTACGCCACCCCGAGGTCGAGGAAGAGCCAGCCGTCCCGGGGCGCGTAGACCACGGCGTCCCCGGGCCGCTGTTGCGCCCCGATGATCCCCGCCGCGCCCCGGTAGTCGACGGTCGTGCTGCGTGGCCAGCCGTGGGTCTGCCGCAGCGCCGCCTGGTCCGGCAGCCCGAGCAGGCCGGCCAGCGCCACCACCGCGAGGCGTGGCGCGAGCGCCCGGCCAGCGACCACCGGAACCCCGGCCAACGCCGCGCCGCCGAGCACGGCCGCGAAGGGCACGGTGAAGAGCAGGTAGCGCGGCACCCAGAGCGGTACGACCAGTGCGGCGGCGAAGACCAGCAGCACCGGCAGCAGTACGCAGAGCCCGGGCAGCAGCGCGCGTCGACCCGTCTGCGCTGCCCCCAGCGCGGCGAGGCCGACCAGCAGCCCACCGACCACCCCGCTCTGGACGACGCCGGCGGGCAGCGCCGCCAGATCGGTCAGCCGGGCCGGTTCGACCCAGTCGAGCTGCCGGGAGCGCTGCCCCCGGGTCCGTAGCAGCAGCGGGGTGAGCACGACGAGCGCCGCCAGCAGGGCCAGCGCCCAACGCCCGGCGAGCCAGCCGCCCCGCGCCGCCCGCCCCCGCGGCCGGGGCAGGCCGGGCG
>NZ_SMKN01000029.1 GCF_004348675.1 Micromonospora sp. KC606
GGCAACGGGGGGAGGTGGTGGTCGTCCAGTTCCCAGGTGCCGGTGTCCACGCCCGCCCACGGGTCCACCGGAGTGCGGTGCTCCGGCGGCTCCGCCGGGGCCGGCGGCGGCACCGGGGTGGGCTCGGCCGACTCGCCCCAGGCGCGCCGGCGCGGCAGCGGCGGCGGGACCGACGCCGACCCGCTCCAGCGCGGCGCGGGCGGCGGCTCGTGCTCGACCCGGGTGTGGTCCGGAGTGGCCGGGGCCGGCGCGTTGGCCGGTTCGGCCGCGCCGGGAGCCCCGGGCGCGGCGGGGCCGTGCGGGACGGGAGCGGCGCCGGGTGACTCGCGGGGCCGCGGATCGAACTCCGTCCGGTCGGCAACGGTGGCAGCCGCGGCGTCGGCGTGATCGCCGGCCCCGGCGGGCAGCACACGGGTGCCCTCCGGGCCCGTGCGGGGTCCGGCCGGCGGGGGTACGGGAGAGGGGGCCGGCACTCTGGTGACGGCCGGATCCCGGTCCGGGCCGGTGACCGGCGTGCTTCCCTCGGCCGGCCGGTCCGGACCCGGCTGCGGCTGCGGCATCGCGGCAATCTCCTCTCGCGCCGCTAGCGAGGTTAGTACCGGGCCGCCAGGCTCCGCGATCCGCGTCACCTGTGTGGGCCCGGACACCCGGGGCGGAAAGTGTGCACGGTGCGGCGCGGCGCCCGGCTGGGAGGCGCGTACCCTTGGGCATCATGAGTGCCCCGTCCACGACGCCGCGCCCCGGCGCGGCCAATTCCTGCGACGGCTCCAGCTCGGCGCGTCTGTCGTCGCGCCGCGACCCGGAGCCGTCGGTGTGGCCGCGGCTTGAGCCGTTGCTGCCCCAGGTGACCAAGCCCATCCAGTACGTCGGCGGCGAGCTGGGTGCGGTGGTCAAGGCCTGGGACGCGGTGGCCGTGCGCTGGGCGCTGATGTATCCCGACGCGTACGAGGTCGGCCTGCCCAACCAGGGCGTGCAGATCCTCTACGAGGTGCTCAACGAGCTGCCCGACGTGCTCGCCGAGCGGACGTACGCGGTCTGGCCGGACCTGGAGAAGCTGATGCGCGCCCACGGTGTGCCGCAGTTCACCGTCGACGCGCACCGCCCGGTGCGCGACTTCGACGTGTTCGGCGTCTCGTTCTCCACCGAGCTGGGCTACACCAACCTGCTCACCGCGATCGATCTGGCCGGCATTCCGCTGCTCGCGGCCGACCGCTCCGACGCCGACCCGGTGATCGTGGCCGGCGGCCACGCCGCGTTCAACCCGGAGCCGATCGCCGACTTCGTCGACGCCGCGGTGCTCGGCGACGGCGAGGAGGCCGTCCTGGAGATCACCACGATCGTCCGGGAGTGGAAGGCCGAGGGTTCGCCCGGGGGCCGGGACGAGCTGCTGCTGCGGCTGGCGCGCACCGAGAGCGTCTACGTGCCGCGCTTCTACGACGTGGACTACCTGCCCGACGGCCGGGTCCAGCGGGTCGTGCCGAACCGTCCGGACGTGCCGTTCCGGGTGCACAAGCGCACCACGATGGACCTGGACGCCTGGCCGTACCCGAAGAAGCCGCTGGTGCCGCTCGCCGAGACGGTGCACGAGCGGTACGCGGTGGAGATCTTCCGGGGCTGCACCCGGGGCTGCCGGTTCTGCCAGGCCGGCATGATCACCCGCCCGGTGCGGGAGCGGTCGATCACCACCGTGGGGCAGATGGTGCAGCAGGGGTTGGAGTTCTCCGGCTTCCGCGAGGTGGGTCTGCTGTCGCTGTCGTCGGCCGACCACTCGGAGATCGGCGACATGTGTTCCGGTCTGGCCCAGCAGTACGAGGGCACGAACGTCTCGCTGTCGCTGCCGTCGACCCGGGTGGACGCCTTCAACATCGACCTGGCGCAGGAGCTGTCCCGCAACGGGCGGCGGACGGGTCTGACCTTCGCCCCGGAGGGCGGGTCGGAGCGGATCCGCAAGGTCATCAACAAGATGGTGTCGAAGGAGGATCTGATCCGCACGGTCGTCACCGCGTACACCAACGGCTGGCGGCAGGTGAAGCTGTACTTCATGTGCGGCCTGCCCACCGAGACCGACGCCGACGTCCTGGAGATCGCGGACATGGCGCACGAGGTCATTCGGGCGGGACGGGCCGCCACCGGCAGCAAGGACATCCGCTGCACGGTCTCCATCGGTGGCTTCGTGCCGAAGCCGCACACCCCGTTCCAGTGGGCGTCGATGGAGCGGCCGGAGGTCATCGACGGCCGGCTCAAGCTGCTCAAGCAGGCGATCAACGCGGACCGGTCGCTGGGCCGGGCGATCGGCTTCCGCTACCACGACGGCGAGCCGTCGCTGATCGAGGGCCTGCTGTCCCGGGGTGACCGGCGGGTCGGTGCGGTGATCCGCCGGGTCTGGGAGAACGGCGGCCGGTTCGACGGCTGGAGCGAGCACTTCTCGTACCAGCGGTGGGTGGACGCCGCGGCCGAGGTGCTGCCGGCCTTCGGGGTCGACCTGGACTGGTACACCACCCGGGAGCGCGACGAGCTGGAGGTCCTGCCCTGGGATCACCTGGACTCCGGCCTGGACAAGGACTGGCTCTGGCAGGACTGGCAGGACGCCCTCGCCCAGTACGAGCAGGACGACTGCCGCTGGACCCCGTGCTTCGACTGCGGCGTGTGCCCGTCGATGGACACCGAGATCCAGATCGGTCCGACCGGGAGGAAGCTGCTCCCGCTCACCCCGGTCAACGGCCTGAAGGTTCCCTCCGGCGCGCAGCACTGACCCCCTCCCCCCAGGGAGCGGGCCCCCGCGTCGCGTACCCGCGCGCGTGCCCGCTCCGTTCCGGTGATCATGTGGTAATCGTCCCCCGGCACGGTGTCGCGGCCGGCAACTTCATGATCAACCGGTTCTGACCGAACGAGGAGCACGACGATCAGCAGGAAACCACAGCCGGAGGGCGGGCAGGCGCCGGTCGTCCAGCGTGTCCGGATCCGGTACGCCAAGCGCGGCCCGCTGCGCTTCACCTCACACCGGGACTTCGCCCGGGCCTTCGAACGGGCGCTGCGCCGGGCCGGTGTGCCGATCGCCTTCTCCCAGGGGTTCACCCCGCACCCCAAGATCTCGTACGCCAGCGCCGCCCCCACCGGCGTGGCCAGCGAGGCCGAGTACCTGGAGATCGGGCTGCGCGAGCCGGTCGACCCGGAGCGGTTGCGTGCCGCGCTGGACGCCGCGCTCTCGCCCGGCCTGGACGTGCTCGACGCGGTGGTCGCCAACGGGGGCAGCCTGGCCGACCGGATCGAGGCCTCGCACTGGCGCATCGAGCTGCCGGAGGTGGAGCCGGCCGCGCTGGAACGTGCGGTGGGCGCCTTCACCGCCGCCGAGGAGGTACTCGTCGAGCGGATGACCAAGCAGGGTCGGCGGACCTTCGACGCCCGCGCTGCCGTGATGCGCATCGATGTTATGCCGCCTGTGGTGACGCCTTCCGAGGCTGCGGGCGTGTCGTGTGCGATACTCGAACTGGTCGTACGGCAGGTCACCCCGTCCGTGCGACCCGATGACGTCCTTTCCGGCCTCCGCGTGGCGGCCGACCTGGAGCCGCCGGTCTCGCCCAGAGTGACCCGGCTGGCGCAGGGCACGTTGACCGCGCTGGGCGAGATCGTGGATCCGTTGGACGCGGATCGCGACAGGGCATCCATCGGAGAGCGCTGACCGTCGGTCAGCGCTCTGGGCAGGCAGACTTCGGCGGTCGCGCACCTCGCACGTCCGGCGGAAACACTTTTGCGGCGACCCTGCGTGGCAGCGCTCACCCGCGCCCGGGGCAGCCAGAACTGGAGAACGTCCATGCTCGAGAACGAGCCCGAGGGCGGCGAACGGACCGGCGCGCAGCCGGCCGGCGACACCGCCGAGAGCACCACCGCCAGCACCCCGGAGGTCACGCCCGCCGAGGCGCCGAAGCGTCGACGCGCCACCCGGCGCAAGGTGGCCCCGCTGAGCCAGCCGGAGCAGGTCGGGGCCCCTGCCGAGGCGTCGCCCACCGCCGCGTCCGCCACCGACGAGGCACACCACGCCGAGGTGCTCGCCCCGGTCGCCGGCGAACTGGACACCGCCCCCAAGACCACCCGCCGCCGGCGTAAGGCGGCACCGACCAAGGCGGCCGGGGAACCGGTCGCGGCGACCGGCGCGCAGGAGGGCTCGGCCGATGTCGCACCCCCGGTGAAGGTGACCCGTACGCGCCGGCGCAAGGCCGCCGAACCGGCCGTCGAGCCCACCCCGGCGGACGGCGACGTCGCGCTCGCGGCCGAGGAGGAGCCGCCTGTCGAGGCGGCGGCGCCGACCGAGCCCACCGTGGTCGACGAGGAGGTCGCCGAGGAGGAGGCCATCGCCGAGGAAACCGCGGAGCAGAAGGTCGCGCCCGAGGTCGCCGTCGAAGCCGAGGCCACCGAGCCGGCTGCCACCGATTCCGGCGCCGCCGTGCCGGTCGTCGCCGCGTCCGGTGCCGAGAGCCGGGCGGGCGAGGTCCCGCCGGGCGTCGCGGTGGCCGGCGGCGAGCAGCCGGCGGAGCCGACCGGGCCGGCGCCGCGCAGCCGTCGCCGGCGGGCCGTGCTCTCCGCGCCCACCGTCCTGTTCATGGCCCCGCAGCCGGAGGAACTGCCGGCCTTCCGCCTGGTCGAGCCCGGCCCGGCCGCCGAGGTCGTCGAGGAGGAGTCGGCCGAGATCGGGCGCCGGCGTCGCCGGGGACGCCGCGAGGCCGAGGTGGTCGAGGTCGTCGAGGAGGAGCCCACCGCCGACGAGGCGGAGGAGGCCGTGGAGGACGACGAGGAGGACGACGACGAGACTGCCGCCGGCCGTCGCCGTCGGCGTCGCGGTCGCCGGGGCCGCGGTCGCGGCAAGGGCGGCGCCGAGGAGGCCGACGAGGATGAGGCCGAGGAGGCCGCCAGCGCCGAGGACGAGGCGGGCGAGGCCGAGGAGGCCGAGGAGGAAGGCGAGGGCGACGGCGACGGAATGACCCGTCGGCGTCGGCGCCGCCGCCGCCGGGGCGCCGGGGACGTCGAGGCGGGCGCCGATGACGGCGTGCCGACCGTTGTCAAGATCCGTGAGCCGCGCAAGGCCGCCGACGAGGTGCAGGGCGTCTCCGGCTCGACCCGGCTGGAGGCCAAGCGCCAGCGCCGCCGGGACGGCCGCGAGCAGCGGCGCACCCGTCCGCCGATCCTGAGCGAGTCGGAGTTCCTGGCCCGCCGGGAGGCGGTCGACCGGGTGATGGTGGTCCGCCAGCGCGGCGACCGCACCCAGATCGCCGTCCTCGAGGACGGCGTGCTGGTCGAGCACTACGTCACGCGCAACTCCTCCGGCACGATGGCCGGCAACGTCTACCTCGGCAAGGTGCAGAACGTCCTGCCCAGCATGGAGGCGGCCTTCGTCGACATCGGGCGCGGTCGCAACGCCGTGCTGTACGCCGGTGAGGTCAACTGGGACACCACCGGCCTGGAGGGCCGGGCCCGCTCGATCGAGCAGGCGCTGCGCTCCGGCGACTCGGTGCTGGTCCAGGTCACCAAGGACCCGATCGGGCACAAGGGTGCCCGGCTGACCAGCCACATCGCGCTCTCCGGCCGGCATCTGGTCTACGTGCCCCACGGCAACGCCTCCGGGATCAGCCGCAAGCTGCCCGACACCGAGCGCAAGCGGCTGCGGGACGTGCTGAAGAAGCTGGTACCCGACGGCGCCGGGGTGATCGTCCGGACGGCTGCCGAGGGCGCCAGCGAGGACGAGCTGGCCCGGGACGTCAAGCGGCTCCAGGCGCAGTGGGAGGACATCCAGGCCAAGGTGGCCGAGGGTGGTGCCCCGGTGCTGCTCTACGAGGAGCCGGACCTGGTCATCCGGGTGGTCCGGGACCTGTTCAACGAGGACTTCCGCGAGTTGGTCATCGAGGGCGAGCAGTCGTACGACATGGTCGAGTCGTACCTGTCGCACGTCTCGCCGGACCTGGTCGCCCGGCTGCGCCGGCACGTCGGCACCGTCGACGTCTTCGCCGAGTACCGGATCGACGAGCAGATCATCAAGGGGCTGGACCGCAAGGTCTTCCTCCCCTCCGGCGGCTCGCTGGTGATCGACCGCACCGAGGCGATGACCGTCGTCGACGTCAACACCGGCAAGTACACCGGCTCCGGCGGCAACCTGGAGGAGACGGTCACCCGCAACAACCTGGAGGCGGCCGAGGAGATCGTGCGTCAGCTCCGGCTGCGCGACATCGGCGGCATCGTGGTGATCGACTTCATCGACATGGTGTTGGAGTCGAACCGCGAGCTGGTGCTGCGCCGGCTCACCGAGTGCCTCGGCCGGGACCGGACCAAGCACCAGGTCACCGAGATCACCTCGCTGGGCCTGGTGCAGATGACCCGCAAGCGGATCGGCGCGGGCCTGCTGGAGGCGTTCAGCGAGCCCTGCGAGTGCTGCAAGGGTCGCGGCCTGATCATCCACACCGAGCCGGTGCCGGAGAAGCCGCGCTCCGCCGGTGCGGGGGAGAAGGTCAGGGCGGTCGCCTCGGCGGTGGCCCCCACGTCGGCCGAGCAGCCCGCGGCGACGTCCCGGCGGCGCTCCCGCAAGGGCGTGGCGGCCGAGCGGGCGGTGGTGGAGACGACGGAGACTCCCGAGGTCACCGGCCCGGACACCGACGCCGAGTACCACGACACCATGGGCTATGACCTGTCCCGCTTCGAGGCGGACACTCCGGCCGCGCCGGCGGTCGCCGACGCTCTGGAGGGCGAGTCGGCGCGGCTGGCCGGAGCGGACGATCCGGACGCGCTGGGCGACGGCGACGCCGACGGCGAGGGCGGCACCGGTCGGCGCCGGTCCCGGCGGGCGGGCGCCCGTCGGCGTACCCGCCCGTGACCGGCTGACGTCCGACGTCACCGACAGGGCCCCTGCCCCGGCCTGCAGCCGGGGCAGGGGCCCTGTCGCGTCGACCGGGTCCGGTCTTACGATCGGTCCCCCCGGACAGGAGAAGACGTATGCGCCGCCTGCTCACCGCCACCGTGGTGACCACCGTCCTGCTGACCGCCTCCGGCTGCTCCGGCGACCGGGCCGACGACGCCCCGCCCGGCAGGTCCGGCGGGACCGGTCCGGCTGGTTCGTCGGCCCCGGCCACGCTGCTGCCGTCCGCCCCGGTCAGTGTCGCGCCGGCAGGCGGCAACGGCCCTCAGGTCTGCGCGGAGGCTGAGGCGGCCTCCACCACGGCGGTGCGCTCGTACGTCGAGGAGCTGGGCAGGATGATCGCGGCGGTCGGCGTGAACGACAGCTCCGGCGCGGAGTCGGCCCGTAAGCGGGCGGAGTCGGCGCTGACCACCTGGCGTACCGCATTGCGGCAGCAGTCCGCCCGGGCGACCGATCCGCAGCTGAAGACCCTGCTCACCGACCTGGCCACCGAGGTGGGCACGCTCGGCACCGACGTCGAGTCGATCGACGAGACCGAGCTGGACCGCCTCCAGCAGCGCCTCGACCAGCTCTGCGGGCGCTGATCGGGGCGGGGGCCGGTTTGGATCCCGGCCGGTTCATGGCGTACTCTTTCCTGCGGCGCACTTTGGTGTGCCGAGTTCCCGCGTGCCCGCGCCGCCGGTGTCACTGCTACCCGGCGAGTCGCCGTGGGAACGACCGACCGGTAACGGTAGGAAAAGACGCTAGCAGCCTCAACGACAGGGAGTCCGCCTCCGATGTACGCGATCGTCAAGACCGGCGGCAAGCAGTACAAGGTCGCCGAGGGCGACGTGATCGAGGTCGAGAAGCTCGCCGGTGCCCCCGGCGACGCGGTGAAGCTCACCGCGGTGCTCCTCGTCGACGGTGACGACCTGGTGACCGACGCGGCGAAGCTTGCCGAGGTCGCGGTGTCCGGCGAGATCGCCGCGCACACCAAGGGCCCGAAGATCCGGATCCACAAGTTCAAGAACAAGACCGGCTACCACAAGCGCCAGGGTCACCGCCAGCCGTTGACCCAGGTCAAGGTGACCGGCATCTCCAGCGGGAAGTAGGTCGTTCTCCAATGGCTCACAAAAAGGGTGCGTCCAGCTCGCGCAACGGCCGTGACTCCGCGGCCCAGCGGCTCGGCGTGAAGCGCTTCGGTGGTCAGGTCGTCAGCGCGGGTGAGATCCTCATCCGGCAGCGTGGCACCAAGTTCCACCCCGGTGACCTGGTCGGCCGTGGCGGCGACGACACGCTCTTCGCGCTGGCCGCCGGCTCGGTCCAGTTCGGCACCAAGCGCGGTCGTAAGACCGTCAGCATCGTGCCGCAGCAGTAGTTGGAAGGCGTTGCGGGCCGCGGACCTCCGGTCCCGGCCCGCTTCGCCTTTTTCGCGTGCGGGGGCGGACCTCGCTGGAAGGATTGGCGTCGTGACGACGTTCGTTGACCGGGTCGTCCTGCACCTGCAGGCCGGCGACGGCGGGCACGGCTGTGTCTCGATCCACCGGGAGAAGTTCAAGCCCTTCGGCGGGCCGGACGGCGGCGACGGCGGGCACGGCGGCAGCGTGTCGCTGGTGGTCGACCCCCAGGTGACCACGCTGCTCGACTTCCACTTCCGCCCGCACCTGAAGGCCGAGAACGGCAAGGGTGGCGCCGGCTCGAACCGGGACGGCGCCAACGGCCGCGACCTGTTGATCAAGGTACCCAACGGCACCGTGGTGCAGACCAGCGACGGCAAGGTCCTGGCCGACCTGGTCGGAGCGGGCACCACCTTCGAGGCGGCCCGTGGCGGGCGCGGCGGCCGGGGCAACGCCTCGCTGGCCAACGCCCGGCGCAAGGCGCCCGGCTTCGCCGAACTCGGTGAACCCGGCGACCGGCTGGACGTGGTGCTGGAACTCAAGAGCGTCGCCGACGTCGGCCTGGTCGGGTTCCCGTCGGCCGGCAAGTCGTCGCTGATCTCGGTGATCTCCGCGGCCAAGCCGAAGATCGCCGACTACCCGTTCACCACCCTGGTGCCCAACCTGGGCGTGGTCCGGGTGGACAACCACACCTTCACCGTCGCGGACGTGCCGGGCCTGATCCCCGGCGCGGCCACCGGCAAGGGGCTGGGCCTGGAGTTCCTTCGCCACGTCGAGCGGTGCGCCGTGCTGGTGCACGTGGTCGACACCGCGACGCTGGAGCCGGGCCGCGACCCGCTGGCCGACATCGACACCATCGAGGCCGAACTAACCGAGTACGGCGGGCTGGCCGACCGGCCCCGGCTGGTCGCCCTCAACAAGATCGACGTGCCGGACGGGCGTGACCTCGCCGAGATCGTCCGGCCCGACCTGGAGGCGCGCGGTTTCCGGGTCTTCGAGGTCTCCACGGCCACCCGCGAGGGGCTCAAGGAGCTCACCTACGCTATGGCCGAACTGGTGGAGCAGTCCCGGGCGGCCGCACCCCCGGCCGAGCCGACCCGGATCGTGATCCGGCCGAAGGCGGTCGACGACGCCGGTTTCACCGTCGAGCAGGAGCCCGAAGGCTCGTACACGGTCCGCGGCGTGCGGCCCGAGCGGTGGGTGCGGCAGACCAACTTCGACAACGACGAGGCCGTCGGTTTCCTCGCCGACCGGCTGGCCCGGCTCGGGGTGGAGGAGAAGCTGGCCAAGGTCGGAGCCCAGCCGGGCGATCTGGTGCGCATCGGCGACCGCGAGTTCGACTGGCAGCCGACCCTCTACGCCGGTGTCGACTTCGTCCCGGGCACCCGGGGCACCGACATCCGCCTGGAGGAGAGGTCGACCCGTCCGGCGGCCGCCGAGCGGCTGGCCGCCCGCAAGGCACGCCGGCAGCGGCCGGCCGACGAGGTGGAGGCCGCGTCGCAGGAGCCGGTGACCGACGAGGTGAGGGCCGCGTCGCAGGAGCCGGCGGCCGACGAGGTGAGAGCGGCGTCGCAGGAGCCGGTGGCCGACGAGGACTGGGATTAGCCCGGTTCCGGACGTGTCGGGGTCGCGCACCGGAAACCTAGGCGAAACGGCCCCGGCATACCGTGGGCTGATGCTGATCGAGTCCCGTCCCGCCACCGATCCCGAGATCGACGCCCTCGTCAGTGCCCAGCAGCGGGAACTGCGGGAAGCCGACGGAGGTCTGGACGGCCAGGCCACGGTGACCCACGACGACATCCGCTACCTGGCGGTGGTCGTCGACGGCCGCGCGGTCGCCTGCGGTGGCATCCAGGCCCTCGACCCGACCACCGGCGAGGTGAAGCGGATGTACGTCCGGCCGGCGTACCGGGGGCGGGGGATCGCCCGGCAGTTGCTGACCGCGCTGGAGGAGCTGGCTTTCCAGCAGGGGCACTCGATGGTCTGCCTGGAGACCGGCGTCTACCTGACGGCCGCGATCGGTCTCTACACGTCCTGCGGGTACCAGCCGATTCCGGTCTACGGCGAGTACGTGAACAACCCGTACAGCGTCTGTTTCGCCAAGCGTCTGCCAGTCGCGGCCTGAGCCCTGCCGTGCCGTGTCCGGCCGGCGAGCAACGCGGGACGGGTTCTCAGGCGCCGGTCTCGGCGTGGGCGGCGGTGACCGGCTTCGACTCCGGCGAGGCGTGCTGGCGCAGGAAGACGCTCAGCACGATCAGCGCCCCGACGGCGAGGAACTCGCTCTGCCAGTTCTGCATGGACTGGAACCAGAACTCGCTGGTGCCGAGGAAGCTCCAGGCGCTGATCGGCGGAGCCCCGCCGGACAGCGCCTGCTGCTGGTTGTACTCGGCGGTGCCGCCGAGGAGGTGGCCGACGAACGAGCCGAGGAAGATCAGCAGCAGGGCGAGGAAGAGGCTGTGGCGACCCGGACACGCCGGGTGCTCCGGGCGGGCCGGTTCAGGGGCGGTCGAACGGGGCGTCCAGCCGGCCGCCGGTGCCGGCGTCGTTGGACAGCAGCAGGCCGAGGGCGAGCATGCCGAAGCCGAGGGCCAGGTGCAGCCAGTTGTCGGCGGCGTTGACCGGGATGATGTTGGCCGCGCTCTCCTGCTCGATGGCCAGGCCGTAGATCCAGAGCCCGAGGTAGAGGGCGCCGCCGCCGGCGAGGAAGAGCCGGGCGCCGCCAATGGTGCGGACCAGCGCCAGCCCGACCAGGCCGAACAACAGGTGCAGCAGGTTGTGCAGGACCGACACCTGGAACAGGCCAAGCAGTTTCGCGCCGGAGTGGTGACCGGCGAAGGTCATTTCCCCGTACCCGGTGGTCACGCCCGGAACGAAGCCGAGCACGCCGACCAGCACGAAGCCCCCGGCCACCGCGACGGCGACCGTCTTGAGCCGGGCTCGGGGACCGGTCCGGGCACGTCGGCGCACGTCACCTGCCATCGCTTGTCACCTCCGTGAGCGGTGCCGACGGTAGCCGGACACTGCTCACATTCTGTGACCGCCGCGCCACGGAGAGCGGATGAATGGCGAATCAGGCTCGTGAAGGACCAGGCGCGGCAGTCCCGTGAACAGGTCCGGGACTGAGCTCCACAGCTCGCGGCCGGACCCGGCGTCCACCGGGTACGGCCGCGAGCTGTCCGTGCCCGGGGTCCGCTCCGGTGACCGTCGGCCTCGCGCCGGGTGGCTCGTTCCGGGGCATGTCCGGAGCTGGGACCGGTCAGGCCGGGGCCGTGTCGGGGGACCCTCCTCGGGTCAGTCGGCGCGGCACACGGCGTCCAGGACGACACCGCTGGGCGGCAGCGTCGGCATTCGGGCGAGGTCCAGGGTCAGGTCCTGCGGCGGCACCCGGTAGCGCATCGCGGTGGTCAGCAGGGTCACCGCCTGCTTCATCAGCTCTATGGTGATCCACTCGCCGGCGCAGCGGTGCCCGGCCAGATGCTCGCCGCCGCCCTGCGGCACGAAGCCGTACGGGTCGTCCCGCCAGCCGGCGAAACGTTCCGGCCGGAACCGCTCCGGCTCCGGCCACAGCTCCGGGTGGTGGTTGGTGCCGTACAGGTCGAGCAGCACCCGACAGCCGGCCGGGAAGTGGTGGCCCTGCCAGTCGAAGGCGTGCCGGACCCGGGCGGCGGCCACCGGGAAGAACGGGTAGTAGCGGCGGACCTCCTGCACGAACCACTCGGTGGCCTCGTCGCTGGTGCGGACCCGGTCGGCCCAGGCCGGGTGGTCGTGCAGGGCGAGCGCGGCGAAGGCCACGTAGCGGTCGACAGCCACCGTCGGGCGCAGCACGTTGAGCAGCTCCACGGCGGCGATCCTGCGGGGCAGCCGCCGCCCCCCGGCGTCCCGGTGCTCGGCGATGGTCCGCAGCGCGCTGCCCTGCGGCACGGGCAGGGTGCCCGCCCGGGTCCGCTCCACCAGGTCGCCGATCCAGCGCTCGGCGCGGCGGCGGCTGAGCAGCCCGCGCAGGTGCCGGGGGCCGATCGCCGTCGCGCTGGTGATCAGCGCGTGCATCTCGCCGGTACGCCGGGCCACCTCGCGCTCGGCCAGCGGAACCCCGGCCCAGGCGCAGACCGCCCGCATGAGGACGCAGGCCACCTCGTCGTACAGGATCACCGGGCCGGCGCTCTCCCAAACCGGGATCCGGGCCCGCCACTCGTCGGCGAAGAGCTGCCCGAGCCGGCGTACCGCGGCCGGCGTCATGAGCGACAGGAACATGCCCTTGCGGTCGCGGTGCGCGTCCCCGTCCAGCCCCTGTACGCCACCGCGGCCGGTCAGCGTCCGCTGCGCCCGCTTCGGCGTCGCCCCGGCCCGTTGGAAGCGCTCGGTGTCGTAGAAGAGCACCGCCGCGGGTCGGCCACGCAGGCAGATGGTCGGCTCCAGCAGCAGCCGGGCGGTGAAGATGTCGCTGCCGAGGCGATCGCACCGGGTGCCGATGAATCGGTACCCCTCGCGCAGGAAGGCCAGGGTGCTCTCCGGGCTGCGGTCGGCGGGCGTGGCGACCATCGGGCTCTCCTGACACGGTGGCGGGCGGCCGACAACCGGGCGGCCGGGCGGGTTCTACCCCGGCTCCGGGCGTTCATTCCTGGTCGGCACGCCGGCGTCGGTCCGGCGCCGCGAGTGTGGGCCAGCGACGGCACGACCGGCTGGCCCCTCCCCTGGCGCGGAGAACCTGGTTGGCTCGTCAGCGGGCCGGCCGCGACCAGCCGGCCGCCGGATCACCACGGGGAGGACCGATGCGGGAGAACACGCCGCCGTACTGGCGTCAGCGCAGGGCGACCGAGGCGATGGGCCGGGCCGGTGGGGCTGGCCCGCATCCGGCGGATGCGCCGCTGGTCGCGCCGCCCCGGCGGGTACCCCGGCCACCCCGGCACTTCACCGCCCACCTGGGTTTCGCCGCCGACGGGCCGGAGCAGGCCCGCGAGCTGGCCGTGGCGTACGCCGAGGCGTTGAGCCTGCTCCGCCCGGAGCTGGTGCTCGTCGCGGCGGCCCTCTCCCCGGCGGACGCCTGGCACCGGGCGGAGCGGCTCTTCTGTGCCGCGGTCGGTCCCGACGGTGAGCGCTGCACCGACGTGTCCGGACATCCCGGCTTCCACCACGCCCCCGGCCCCGGCGGCCTGGGCTGGGGCGAGGGGGACGGGTGACCGGCCGCTCAGTCCAGGTCGAACTCGCCGTCCCGGGCGCCCGCGACGAAGGCGTCCCACTCGGCCTGGGTGAAGACCAGCACCGGGCCGTCCGGCTCGGCGGAGTTGCGCATGCCGATCAGATCATCGACGAAGGCCACCTCGACCGCGCTGTCAGAGGTGTCGCCCTCCGCCCGCTGCCAGACCGCTCGGGACAGGTCGAAGTCGCCCTTGGGGTGCTGACCCATTGTTGGTCCTCCATCGCCATGCGTATCGAAAGAGCCCGTCCGGCTCTCCGTCCGGCAGGATAAGCGGATGCCGAGCCTTAGCCGTGCAGAGGCGACCGCGCGTCGCGCACTGATCACCGTGGTGTCCTACGAAGTGGACCTCGACCTGACCGGCGGCGGCGACCACTTCCGCTCCACCGTCACCATCCGATTCCAAGCCACTTCCGGTGCCGCGACCTTCGTGGAGGTCAAGCCCGCGGCCCTGCGAGCCGTACGCCTCAACGACCATGACCTCGACCCGGGCGCGCTGGCGGAGAACCGGCTGCCGCTGACCGGGCTGGCCGGGGAGAACACGCTCACCGTCGACGCGGAGATGGCGTACTCGAACACCGGCGAGGGGATGCACCGCTTCGTCGACCCGGCCGACGGCGAGACCTACCTCTACGCGATGTCCTTCCTGGACGACGTGCAGCGGATCTTCGCCGCCTTCGACCAGCCGGACCTGAAGGCACCGGTGACCCTGTCGGTCACCGCACCTCCGCAGTGGACGGTCGCGGCCAACGGGCAAGTCGCCGCCCGCCCCCGCCCGGGGCGCTGGGAGTTCGCCACGACCCCGCCGCTGGCCACCTACTTCGTGTCGCTGATCGCCGGCCCGTGGCACGTCCGACGCGACTCGCACGACGGCATCCCGCTGGCGGTCTACTGCCGCCGTTCGCTCGCCGCGCACCTGGACGCCGACCTCGACGAGGTGTTCACCGTCACGAAGCAGTGCCTGGACCGGTTCCACCAGCTCTTCGCCGAGCGCTACCCGTTCACCAAGTACGACCAGGCGTTCGTGCCCGAGTTCAACGCCGGCGCGATGGAGAACCCGGGCCTGGTCACCCTCCGCGACGACTACGTCTTCCGCTCGGCGGTCACCGACACCCAGCGGGAGTTGCGCGCCACCACCATCGCCCACGAGATGGCGCACATGTGGTTCGGCGACCTGGTCACCATGCGCTGGTGGGACGACCTGTGGCTCAACGAGTCCTTCGCCGAGTACCTCGGCACCCGGGTCACCGCGGAGGCGACCCGTTTCGACCGGGCCTGGACGACCTTCGCGATCCGCCGCAAGGCGTGGGGCTACACCGCCGACCAGCGGCCGTCGACCCACCCGGTCGCCCCCGAGGAGGTCGCCGACGCCGCCGAGGGCCTGCTCAACTTCGACGGCATCTCGTATGCCAAGGGTGCCAGCGTGCTCCGCCAGCTCGTCGCCTGGCTCGGCGACGAGGCCTTCCTCGCCGGGCTCAACGCCCACTTCGCCGGGCACCGGTTCGGCAACGCCACCCTGGCCGACCTGCTCGCCGCCCTCGGTGCCGCCGCCGGCCGGGACCTCAGCGGCTGGGCGGAGCGGTGGCTGCGCCGGGCCCAGGTCAACACGCTGCGAATGGAGACGGCGGTGGACGCCGCCGGCCGCTGGAGCGTCGTCGCCGTGACACAGACCGCCCCCACGTCGCACCCGGTGCTCCGCCCGCACCGCATCGCCGTCGGGCGGTACGCCGCCGACGGGACGGTGATCCGGGTCGAGCTGGACCTCGACCCGGACACCGACGGGGGCCGTACCGAGGTGAGCGCGCTGATCGGCCAGCCAGCCACCGGCCTGTTGCTGCCCAACGATCGTGATCTGACCTTCGCCAAGATCCGCCTCGATCCGGCCTCCGCGGACGCGGTGCCGATGGTGCTGCCCGGGTTGACCGACCCGCTGGCGCGGGCGTTGTTGTGGGGCGAGGCGCTGGACGCCGCCCGCGACGGGGAGCGGCCGGTCCCGGCGTTGGTGTCGCTGATCGCGGCGGCACTGCCCGCCGAGACCGAGGTGATCATCGCGGAGGAGGTGCTCGGGCTCAGCCGTGGCCTCATCGACCGGTACCTCGACCCGCTCGCCCGCGACGCCGCCCTGCTGCGGGTCGCCGGTGCGTGCGCCGACCTGCTCGCCGGAGCACCTGCCGGCAGTTCGACGCAGCTCGCCGCCGCCCGGGGCCTGGTCGCCGCCACCACCGACACCGGGCTGCTCACCGCCTGGCTGGCCGGGCACGGCGCGCCCGAAGGGCTGGCCGTCGATGCCGATCTGCGCTGGGCGCTGCTGCTGCGCCTGGTGGTGCTGGGCGGAGCCGGCGAGGTCGAGATCGCCGCCGAGGCGACCGCCGACCGCAGCGCCGTCGGGGCCGAGCGGGCTGCCCGCTGCCGGGCCGCGCTGCCGGACGCCCACGCCAAACACACCGCCTGGGACCTCGTCACCCGCAGCACGGAGCTGTCCAACCGGCTGGTGGAGGCCACCGCGGAGGGCTTCTGGCAGCCCGAGCAGGCCGAGCTGACCGCACCGTACGTCGAGCGGTACTTCGCCGACATGCCGGCCACGGCCCGACTGCGTACCCCGTGGGTGGCGGACCGGATCACCACTCTGGCCTTTCCCCGCTACGCCGTGGCGCAGTCCACCCGGGAGTTGGCCGCGGCGCTGCTGGCCCGTGACGACCTCACGCCCGGCCTGCGTCGCTGGGTGACCGACCTCGACGACGACCTGCGCCGCGCGCTGGTGGCCCGGACGGCGGTAGCCGCCGCGTCGGCCTGACCCGGCGGGCAGCGGTGGGCCACCGCGTGGGGTGGGCACCCGGACCGGGGGGCGCCCACCCCACCCGGCAGCTCAGCGGGCGGTCCGCCCCGCCGTCACCGGGGCGCCCCAGTCGATGACGTAGCGCTGCTCCGGGCCGATCGTCTTCTCCGGGTTCATCGCGGTCTTCACCAGCAGCGGCATCATCAGCGGCAGCAGTGCGCGGGCGACCGGGCCGGGGGCCTTGGCCTGGTTGATCCGCGCCGCCCGGGCGGCGACCTTTTCCACCCGGTCGCGCCGCAACCGCTCGAAGGCGGCGTACGCCGACCGGACGTCGGGCAGGTCGCGCAGGCAGCGGGCCAACTGCACCGCACTCTCGATGGCCAGCGAGGCGCCCTGGCCGGAACTGTTGGACGGCGCGTGCGCCGCGTCACCGACCAGCACCATGCGCCCCCGGTGCCAGTGCCGCAGCGGCGGCATGATGTGCAACGAGCCCACGGCCTGGAGCTCGTCGGCGCTACTGGTCAGCAACAGGTCGCGGCCGGGGTCGTCGTCGGCGTGGGCGGCCCGCAGGATCCGCATCCAGTCGGCCGGGGCCACCGCGCGGGCCTCGCGGAGACTCAGCGGCCGGGCCTGGGGGAGGTTGACGCCCCACCGGGTGCCGCCGCCCGGCTCCGGCCAGTAGAGGTAGTAGCCGCGCCGGCCGAACGCGAAGGTCATGGTGCCCGGTGCGACATCGACCTCGTGCCGGGCGACCGCCTCGAAGCCGAGCAGCCCGGTGAACCGTGGGCCGGGGGCGTCGGGGTCGATCAGGGTGCGTACGGTCGAGTGGATGCCGTCGGCCCCGACGAGGACGTCGGCGGTGGCGGTGCCGCCGTCGGCGAACCGGGCCGTGATGCCGGCCTCCGTCTCCTGCGCGTCGACCAGGCGCCTGTCGTGCTCGACGAGCACACCCTCGGCGGCGGCGAGGTCGTGCAGCACGCGGTGGAGCTGGTTGCGGTGCACCACGCGTAGCGGGGGCACACCCTCCAGTGCCGGCAGATCGATGCGCCGGTGCCCGACGGCCAGCACGGTCCGGTGGATCGGGGTGGCGATCGCGGTCACGGCCTGGTCCGCGGCGACGGCGCGCAGGGCCGCGATGCCGTTTGGCGCGAGCGCGAGGGTGCCGCCGACGCCGTCGGTGGTGCTCGGATACGCCTCGTAGACGGTGGCGGTGATGCCCGCGCGGCGCAGCGCCAGCGCGGCGACCGGGCCGGCGATTCCGCCGCCGATCACGATCGCGGTCTTCACTGTGGTCATGGTGTCCCTCCTGGGGATGGTCGGTCGTCGTCGCGTCCGAACCGACCTGGAGAGAGCCCGGCTATCCTCGTGGTTGCCGCTTCGGGCCGGGCACCTGTCCAGGTGCGGTTCGAGGTAACAGGCCCCGGCGCGGTGTTGGCGCACCGTGCCGGGGCCGCCTGTCACTGGGTGGGGCTGCTCCTTCCCCGCGCCTCGGTCGGCTCCGTGGGCGGCAGGCCGGCCTCGTGGTAGGCCCGCCACTCGGCCAGGCCCGGGTAGCCGCCGGAGGTGAGTTCGGCCAGCAGCGAGCGGATCCAGGCGGCTTCCGCCTCGCGGACGGTCAGGTCGTAGTCCGACTCGACCAGAAAAAGCCGGGGCACGGTCCGCAGGTGCTCGGCGAGCGCGTCACGGCCGGCACTGATTCCCTCCTCCAGCAGCGCCAGTCGCTGTCGCAGCAGCGCCACCGCCTCGTCAGGGTGCAGGGCGGCGAGCACCGACAGGCCGGCGCGGAACCGGGAGAGTTCGGCGCCCGGGGTGGCGACCAGTTCCCGGGCCCAGTCGACCAGTTCCTCCCGCCCGGAGTCGGTGATGCGGTAGACGGTGCGCTCGGGACGGCGGCCGTCGCGGACGCTCTGCACGGCCGCGATCAGACCGTGCCGGTCCATGTTGCGCACGACGGTGTAGAAGGAGCCCCACTTGAGCTCCATGTCCTGGTCTTTGCCCCAGGCGCGCAGCGTCGTGGCGATCTCGTACGGGTGCATCGGCCGTTGGGTGAGGACGGAGAGCACGGCCAGGGCGAGCAGGTTCCCGACCCTGCGTTGTCGGGGCATGCCGACCTCCCCTCGGTGCTCGTATACGAGTACTCGTGCACGAGCATAAGGGGCGGGCGCCCGCCCCGGAACCCCCACGGCGATGGGCGCCCGGCGGACCGCGAACCGGCGGCGAGGGCGGGCGTCCTACGATCATGGAATGGAGGAGCGAAGCCGGCGGGTCGGGATCATGGGCGGCACCTTCGACCCCATCCACCACGGGCACCTCGTGGCGGCCAGCGAGGTGGCGGACCGGTTCGGCCTGGACGAGGTGGTGTTCGTCCCGACCGGCCAGCCCTGGCAGAAGGCGGACCAGCCGGTCACCCCGGCAGAGGACCGCTACCTCATGACGGTGATAGCCACCGCCTCCAACCCACGCTTCCAGGTCAGTCGGGTCGACATCGACCGCGGCGGCCCCACCTACACCATCGACACCCTCCGTGACCTGCACGCCCAGTACGGCCCGAAGGTGCAGCTGTACTTCATCACCGGCGCGGACGCGCTGGAGCGCATCCTGTCCTGGAAGGATCTGGACGAGGTTCTGGAACTGGCCCACTTCATCGGGGTGACCCGGCCCGGCTTCGCGCTCTCCGACGAGCACCTGCCGGCCGACACGGTGAGCCTGGTGCAGGTGCCGGCGATGGCGATCTCCTCCACCGACTGCCGCGCCCGGGTGGCCCGGCGCGAGCCGCTCTGGTATCTGGTGCCCGACGGTGTGGTGCAGTACATCGCCAAGCGCGGCCTGTACAAGCAGTGATCCCGCCGGGTTCGGGTGCTTCGTCCCCTTACTCGACCAGAACTGACGAGTCGGCACCCGGCCGGGTGTGAGACGCTGGGAGGGTCGCACGGTTGATCGAAGGAGAACGGTGACAGTTTCCGAACGCGCTCACGAGCTGGCGATGGCCGCCGCGCAGGCCGCGGCTGACAAGAAGGCCCAGGACATCGTCATCATCGACGTGGGCGACCAGCTCGCCATCACCGACGCGTTCCTGCTCGCCTCCGCTCCCAACGAGCGGCAGGTGCTGGCCATCGTCGACGCCATCGAGGAGCGCCTGCTGGAGCTGCCCGAGAAGGCCAAGCCGGTGCGCCGCGAGGGCGAGCGGGGCGGTCGCTGGGTGCTGCTCGACTACGTCGACATCGTCATCCACGTACAGCACACCGAGGAGCGCGAGTTCTACGCCCTCGACCGGCTCTGGAAGGACTGCCCGCTGATCCCGTTCGTCGACCGCGACCTGGTCGAGGCCGACGCCTCCGCCACCGAATGACCCGCCTGATCGTCTGGCGGCACGGCAACACCGACTGGAACGCCGCCAGCCGGGTGCAGGGGCAGACCGACGTGCTCCTCAACGACCTGGGCCGGGAACAGGCCCGTACCGCCGCGCCGCTGCTCGCCGGGCTGCGGCCCGACGTCATCGTCGCCTCGGACCTCAGCCGGGCCGCAGACACCGCCGCCGCCCTCGCCGAGGTCACCGGCCTTCCGGTACGCACCGACACCCGGCTGCGCGAGCGGCACTTCGGCCAGTGGCAGGGGCTGTTGCTCACCGAGGTCGCCGAGCGGTTCCCCGTCGAGTACGCCCGTTGGCGGGCCGGTGACCCCGACCCCGGCGCCGGCATCGAAACCCTCGACGACCTCGGCAAGCGGCTCGGCGCGGCGTTCCAGGACGCGGCCGACCTCGCCGCCGGCGGCACCGTGGTGGTCACCACCCACGGCGGGGCCGCCCGGCAGGGTGTCGGTCACCTGCTCGGCTGGGACCACCCGGTCATGCGCACCGTCGGCTCGCTGGGCAACTGCCACTGGACGGAGCTGCGGCACGGCGAGGCGCGGGGCTGGCACCTGCGTGCCCACAATGTCGGCCTGATCACGCGGCCGGCGCTCGCCGAGCCGGTCTGAGCCGGCCGGCCCCGGCGGTCGATCCGACATGGGCTAGCGTGCCGGGCATGCCCGTCGCGGTCGTCACCGACTCCACCGCCTATCTCCCGCCCGAGCTGGTGTCGGCGCACCGGCTGACCGTGGTGCCGTTGACCGTCGTGCTCAACGGCGCCGAAGGGCTGGAGGGGGTGGAGATCCTCCCGGCCGACGCCACCCGCGCGTTCGGCGAGCGGCGGGTCTCCGTCAGCACCTCCCGGCCGGCACCGGAGCAGTTCGCCCGGACCTACCGGGAGCTGCTGGCCGCCGGCGCGGACGGGGTGGTCTCGGTGCACCTGTCGGCGGAGCTCTCCGGCACCGTCGAGGCCGCCGAGTTGGCCGCCGCCGAGGTCGGCGAGGGGGTCACGGTGGTCGACAGCCGCGCTACCGGGATGGGCCTCGGCTTCCCGGTGCTCGCCGCCGCCACCGCCGCCACGGCCGGCGCCGACCTGGCCACCGTCCGCAACGCGGCAGCGGTCGCCGTCGACCGCACCAACACCTTCTTCTACGTCGACACGCTGGAGTTCCTGCGCCGGGGCGGCCGGATCAACGCGGCGGAGGCCCTGCTCGGCACCGCACTGTCGGTCAAGCCGATCATGCACATGCCGGACGGCGCGATCGTGCTCCGGGACAAGGTGCGCACGGCCAGTCGTGGCCTCGCCCGCCTGGTCGACCTCGCCGTCGAGGCGGCCGGCGACGCCGGAATCGACCTGGGCGTGCACCATTTCGCCGCGCCGCAGCGCGCCGAACAGCTCGTCGCGGCGCTCGCCGCCCGCTTCGGCACGCGGCTGCACGACACGTACGTCTCGGAGGCCGGCGCCGTGGTCGCCGCGCACGCCGGCCCCGGTCTGGCCAGCGTGGTGGTCCACCGCCGCCCCGATCCGACCGGCTGAGGTCGCAGGCCGCACCCGGTAGCCGACATCGGTCGTTGTGTCCTGGACTTCCGCGATGACGTCAAGGTCCGGTCGTTGTGTTGATGTTGAGGGTGGCCTGTAGCGTGGGCCTGGCCCTGCTACAGCGCCCGGAGTCCGGCCAGTTGTACCAGTGCGTGTGGGGCGGCAGGCTAGGCGCGGGTACCCGCCTGAGGTCGCCGGTCGCTAGGAGATCGGCGACAGCCCGAACCTGTGGGTTCGGGCTGTCGCTTGTGTTCCGGGGGGCTGAGCAGGTGACCCCATCCCGGCGGCCCGAGCGTCTACGGGCATGGCGATCATGCGCCAGTGCACGATGCGCCGCCCCGACCGCCCCCACAGCCGGGATGGTCGACATCGCCTGTGCCGTCCCGGACTGTCACTTGTTGAGCGACGCGAGCTCCTTCGCCGGGTCCGCACCCTCGGCGATGTTCTGTAGCACCACACCCAGGTCGGTCTCGAGAGAGTCCTTGCCCCCGGTCAGCTTGCGCGGGTGCTTGCTCCCGGCGAGCGACGTGGTGACCAGGTCAACGCTGGCCTTGGCGAGCTGCGACTCGTTGTCGCCGAGCTTGATCGACATGCCGTTCGCCACAGGGAAGCCCTGCAGGGTGTTGACCCACTGCTGCTGACCGTCGCCGACCGCCATGAACTTGACGAACTTCGCCGCCGCGTCCTTCTTGGCGCCAGACAGGTTGGAACTCACCGCGAGCGCGAAGTCGACACCCGAGGTGGCACCGGCGTTGCGGGGACCGATTGTGGGGAAGGCCGCCATGCCGATCTGGTCCTTCTCGACTTTGGTGCCGGGCACCTCCGGGCTGGTCGACAATGCCGCGCCCACGTGCCACGAGCCGGTCGGGAACGCGATGGACTTGCCGGCGAGGAAGAAGTCGTCGCGAGCGGACGGGTACGTCGTCGTGGTGGTCGCGGCTTTCTGGAACACCCCGTCGGTGAACAGCCGTTGCCACGCCTTGGCGGCTGCGACCAGGTTGTCGGAGTCCCACGGGATCTCACCCTTGGCGGCCTTGTACACGTCTCCACCGTCGCCATACTGGTTGGACAACCAGACGAAGAAGTCTGAGTCGTGCCACGTATCGGCCGCTCCCATCGCGAATGGTGAGTAGCCGGCGGACTGTGCGGCCTTGCTCACCGAGACGAGTTCGTCGTACGTCGTCGGCAGGGACAAACCCAGCTTGTCGAACAGGGTCTTGTTGTAGAGGTAGAACTCCATGCCGGCGTTAAGAATCGGCACCGCGGCGACCTCGCCCTTGGCGGTTGTCGTCTGCTTGACCGACTCGGCGTTGACGTCGCCGATCCAGTCGGACGCGTAATCCTTGACCGGCATCGCGTAACCGGCGTAGGAGTCGAAGGACGAGCCGACCTGGATGCCGTAGATGTCGGGCGTCTCCTCGGCGAGGATCTCGTTGTCGAGCTTGGTCTTGTAGGCCGCGTAATCTTCATCCCGGGTGAAGTTGATTTTGATGTTCGGATTCTGCGCCTCGTAGGCCGAAACCAGTTCCTTCCAGTGGTCCTGCGTCGGGAGCCACGAGTGGAAGGACAGCTCGACGTCGCCGCCGGAGCCGGTGTCGTCCTGGGAGTCAGAGCCGCAGCCGGCCAGGGCCAAGCTGAGCACGACCGCAACGGCTGTGCCCGCGCGCAGGGTCCCTCTACTACTGATCGCTTTCATCTATTTCCTTCCTTCGTTGAACGCCGCGCGGGTGCTCGGCAAGCGATGTTGTTACGAAGCTGCGCAGTATTGCCCCGGTGAGTTCCACAGACTGCGAGAAGGCGACGCGGACGCTGATCGGAATCTGGTAGGTGTGGCCGCCGACGCGCACGGCCAGACCGTCCCCGGTGGCCTGGGTACGCACCGACGAATGGCGCTCCACGGAACCCTGCCCGCAGAATTCCTCCGTTCCGTTGCTGCGGCACACGACTCGGTAGGAGGATGCGTCCAGCTCAAGGCGGAGGAAGGTGCCCGGGTCGATCTGGACAGGTGTGAGGGAGACGCGCCCGTACGGTGCGACGAACTCGATCTCATGGGTGAGGACGACGCCGGGCTCTAGGCCCTCGCTGGTGAGTCGGACCGGGCGGCGGAATGGGGTGCCCAGTCCTCGGTCGGTCAGCCGCACCTGCCGGTCTGCGCTGAAGACCCGTGGTAGGTATCCCAGCCTCGGACCGGACAGGTCGAGGTGATCGGTTGCGGTGAGTGCCGAGAACGCTGCCCGGGGCGACACCGCACTCAGGCCCAGCCGTGCGGCACGGTCGTCCCCAGTGCGTACGGACAGCGCGAAGGCGCCGTCGACCCATACCTCGAGCAGGTCGAAGGTCCGCTGGACCTGCAGGAGATGCCACGCCTTGAGGTCGAGGTCGCGCAGGGTCGCGGTCGCGAGTGTGGTCGCGATGCTGTTGCGGACCGCGACGGCCTGCACGGTCGAGGTCGCGGCGTCGAGGAGCAGCGCGGTGTAGTTGCCTTTGTGGTGGTAGATGGGAACGAGTCCGACCTGGGCGCCGGCATCGCTGATCTCAGCCCTCAGATACACCTCAGCGGTGACGTGCCGAAACGTCGCCTCGTGAAGGAGCAGGGCTGGGGCGCTGCTCGCGGTGCGCAGCTCATGGTCCCCGATGGTGATCTCGCCGCAGATGACCGTCCAAGCGTCCGTGAGCCGCTCGTCCGCGAAGTCCTCGAACAGGTTCGCCGCTGCTGGAGTCTGCTGCGGCTGCCAGGTCGGCGCATCGGTTGTCAGCCGGTTCCCGTCGTGGAACAGGTGGTCGATTCGCATCACCCGCTGCTCGACGGCAGGGTCCAGGGGTTGTGCGACATCTCGACCGTGGTAGACGATCCAGTCATCCACGAGGTTCGGTGCCCGCACCACGCAGTTGTGCCCGGTGCCCTCGACCACCGCGTTGCGGCGTACCAGCGGGGCATACCCGAAGTCCTCGGGGAACTTGCGCCATGACAAATCGGCGACCGGGCCGGACAGGGCTGCGCGGGCGTAGCCGATGAAGTAGTCCTCACCGACATACGCGTTGCCTGAGTACGTGAGGAAGGCGGTGTCACCGTGGGTGATAAACGTGGCGCCTTCGACCGTGTACCAGTCGCGTCCGTCTCCGAACCGGTTCCTCTGGAAGATCTCCTCGTCAAGCGTCGGCACGACCACCGGTCGCGGCTGACCGAGCAACCGATCCATGGCAACCATGCGGTCGACCACGATCGACGTGCCCGCGTTATCGCTGCTGAGCCCGGTGACGTCGTTCGTCGAATAGAACATGACGTACTCGCCGGTGTCGGGGTCTCGCACGACGTGCGGGTCGATGGAGAATGTGTCGAACAACGCCCGCCGCATCGTGAACGGGCCCTCGGGATGGTCACTGGTCGCGACTTGGAGGACCTCCTCGTGCGGGTCCTCTGAGCCGGCCGGCCGGTTGGAGAAGTACATCCAGAAGGTGCCGGAGACGTAGATCACGCACGGCGCCCAGTAGTCGGATCGGCCGTCAACCTGAAGGGCGTGGCCCAGGAATTCCCAAGTCACCAGGTCCGAGGAAACGCTGACGTTCACGCCGGCCGCATCGGATGAGTAGCACCAGTAGCGGCCGCGGAAGCGCAACACGAATGGGTCGGGATTGGTCCGTTCGACGCCGTCGCGGTAGGCGACCGGGTTGGTGTACCGGCTCGCCCTGGCCGCTGTCGTCAACGACGTCACGCTGGTCGGGCCGCTCAACCCTTCACCGCCCCGGACGCGATGCCAGCCTGGAGGAAGCGCTGGCTGAACAGGTAGACGATGACCGACGGGATCGTCATCAGGATCAGGCCTGCATACAACTGGGAGATCTGCTCCTGGCTCATCCGGTCGAACTGTAGGAGCGAGATAGCTTGAGTGACGGGAAACTTCTCGGGAGACTTCAGCAGCAGCGTCGGCAGCAGGTACTCGTTCCATGAGTACACGAAGGAGAGGACACCGACGTTGGCCAGGGCCGGACCGCTCAGCGGCATCAGGACCGACCGGTAGATACGGAACGTGGAGGCACCGTCTACCCGGGCAGCGTCGATGATCTCGTCAGGAATCGCATCACAGTGATTTCTCATGATCATTAGCATCATCAGGACGTTGAAGGCGATGAGCGGGATGATGACGCCGGCATAGGTGTCCCGGAGGCCGATGGTCCGGATCGAGAAGAACAATGGCGTGACGAGGGCGGCGACGGGTACGGCCAGACACGCCAGGAGCGCATTGTAGATGACGTTCTTGCCGCGGAAGGCCATTTTTGAAAAAGCGTAGCCTCCTAGCGAGGAGATGAGCATGACGACGAGCGCCGTTGTGCCCGCCATCAGGAAGCTGTTGCCGACCGCGTGCCAGTAGTTGAATGTCGGGTGATTCAGCACGACAGCGTAGTTGTGCCAGCCGCCTACGCTGGTCGACTTGTACAGGGCAATGGCGACTGGGTACAGCCACAGTGCCGACATGAACACAAGCGCGCCGTACATGGCAACCTTGGCTGGCAGCGTTTTTTTCATCGGCTCAGTCACTACTTTCGATCAGCTAGCTTGATCTGGACCATGGACAGCGCGAATGCGACGACGAGGATGGATATCCCGATCGCGGACGCGTAGCCGGCTTCCCGGTCGGCGCGAGCCTGGTAGAGGAAGGTGCCCAAGAAATGTGTCGAGACACCTGGGCCGCCGCCTGTGGTCAGCCAGACGATGTCGAAGGTCTTCAGCGAGCCGACGATCCCGAGGATGATCAGTACATTCGTGGTGCCGCGCAGCGACGGTATAGTGACGCTGAACAGCCGGCGCCACCAGCCGGCGCCGTCCAGCATCGCCGCCTCGTACAGCTCGTCCGGGATCGACATGAGTCCCGAGAAGTAGACCATCATCGAGAATCCCATCCACTGGAAGATGTTGATGGCGATGATTGACCAGATTCCTAGGTCGCGCCCCAGCCACTGGATGACCTCGCCATCACCGAGCAGGCCCAGGGTGCGCAACGACTCGTTCAGGGAACCGTAGTTCGCCTCCATCACGTACTTCAGGACCGTCGCGATAATTGCCGGGGCCATCGCTATCGGCATGAAGAAGATCGCCTTGAAAACGTTGCTGCCGCGCAGGCGTTCCTTGCAGATCACCGCCACCAGCAGCCCCAGGCACGCCTGCACGACGACTGTCACGACGAGGAACTGCAACGTGTTGCGCAGGGCGATCCAGAAGGTCCGGTCCGAGAGCAATGTGCGGTAGTTCGCCAAACCTACGAAGTCCATCCGGCGTAGGCCGTCCCAGTCCGTGAGGCTGGCGTAGGCGGTGAAGCCGATGGAGAAGTAGATGAGCAGGCCGGAGACGGTGGCCACCGGAAGGATGTACAGGTACGGCTTGAACCGTCCTCCCAGAGGATGCACGGGGACCTCCTACGCCTGACATCTCAATTCAACGTTGAACTAGCCCAGGGGAAAACTCTATGTAAAGAGCTGGTTGCCTGGTCAAGGGCAAGTTCAACGTTGAACTTGGGCGCATCGCACAGTAGTGTCCGTCCGAAGTGAGTGTCAACCCCTAGCGAGGGGACGGGTTCGTGGTCGGGGAGGCGAAGGTGGCGCGCGTCAGGCTCGTCGATGTGGCGGTTCGAGTTGGAGTGAGCCCGAAGACGGTTTCGAATGTCGTCCACGGCACGGGGATGGTCAGTGACCAGGTGCGGCGCCGCGTGCAGGCGGCCATCGACGAACTCGGCTACCAGCCCAACCTCGCCGCCCGGCAACTTCGCAACGGACGCAGCGGCCTGGTCGCGTTGGCCATGCCCGATCTGCGTGAGCCCTACTTCGCCGAGTTCGCGTCGGCCTTCTTTCGTGCGGCGGAGGAGCGCTCACTCAACGTGATCGTCAGCCAGACGCAAGGGCGCCGCGATGTGGAGGCTGCCCTCTGCGAAGGGGTGGGCCTGCCGGCATTGGAGGGCCTCGTGCTTAGCCCTCTCGCCCTTACCGGCAAGGATCTGGGAAAACGCCGCAGCGCCGTTCCCCTGGTCCTCATCGGTGAGCACGGTCAGGCGCTGGCCACCCCGAACGTGCCGCACGTGGGGGTGGACAACGTCGCCGCCGCAGCGGCAGCAACCGAGCACCTCCTGCGAGACGGTCGCCGTCGGATCGCCGTGATCGGTGTGCAAGAGGAAGGCTCGACAGCCACCTCCACCCTACGGTTCGAGGGCTATCGTCGCGCGCTCGCGGCCGCCGGCGTTCAGTTCGAGCCGGCGCTAGTCGGGACAGTCCGGCATTTCAACCGGGCGGAAGGGTCCGAGGCGGCCGCGCTTCTGTTGACCTCCGGAGCGGAGTTCGACGGCCTCTTCTGCTTCAACGACACTTTGGCTTTCGGGGCGGTCTACACCTTGGCCACCCATGGGATCCGTGTTCCGGATCAGGTGCGCGTGGTCGGCTTCGACGCCATCGAGGAAGGTCGTTTCTCGGTGCCACCGCTCGCGTCGGTCTGCACGAACCTCCACCTCACGTCCGAATCTGTCTTGGACATCATCACCGGCGCCGACCCGAACCGAGGCGGACGTCAGCAGATCCCATTCGCTGTGGTCGACCACAATGGCAGCGGTGCTGTCAGGGGTCCGGTAAGGAAGATCTTTGCCGCGGTCGGGGAAGTCGGAACGGGCTAACTTCACCCAGCGGACGAGTGTGCGCGTGATGTGCCGCGGCGAGCAGGAGGCTTCCTGGAGGGCCGGGATAGGGACCAGATTCGCAGCTCGACCGGCTGCTGGAGGGTCAGGGCCCACGTCGTGTCGGTCACGTTCCGGAAGGGCTGGACCCGCGTACCACATCGGACAAGTGATCAGGCGGTTGTCCACAGGGCCCTCGGCTGTCCTCAAAGGCTCACCGCTGGCAGGTGCCAGCGACCGTCAGCGGCCTAGCCTCACGCTGTGTCGGATGACGAGGAGACGATGGTGCGGCGGCGGCTGCGCCGGCTGGTGGCAGAAGGTTCAGACGAGCCGTCCGGGCCGCGGTCATTGTCGGCGTCCCGGCCGGCTGGTGGCCGGGACGCCTGGGCGAGCGGAACTGAAGCGGCGGACACCTCCCATGTCGGACCGGTCCCACCCGCGGCGTGGCACGCCGTCGAGGTTGATGCCGATGCGACCGAAGCGGCGGCCGGCAGGGCGGAGGCAACAACCCCGCCCGCCTCCAGGCTGCCCGGGCCCGGCGCGTTCGATCCGGGCCGTCGGGGCGTACGGGCGCTGGCCGTTGTCTCCGTGGTGGTGGTGTTCGGCGCGGGCCTCTGGGCCTGGCGGTCCCGGCCGGAGGCCGAGCCGGTTCGGCCGTCGGCCCCGGCCGTGCCCGAAGCATCGGTTCTGGCCGGGGCGTCCGTCGCGCCCGAGGCAGCCGCCAGCCTTACCGGTGAGCTGGTCGTCGCGGTCGCCGGCAAGGTCCGTCGTCCGGGCCTGGTCCGGGTGCCGGCCGGCGCGCGGGTGGCCGACGCGGTGCAGGCGGCCGGCGGTGCGCTGCCCGGCGTGGACGTCGCCCTGCTCAATCCGGCCCGCAAGGTCTCCGACGGAGAGCTGATCCTGGTCGGCGTCGCAGCACCCCCGGGTGTCACCATGCCCGCCGCGCCCGGTGCCCCGCCGGCCGCCGGCGCTGCTCCCGGCCCCGGCGAACGGCTCAACCTGAACACCGCCACTCTGGCCCAGCTCGACGCGCTGCCCGGGGTGGGCCCGGTGCTCGCGCAGCGCATCCTGACCCACCGCGACCAGCACGGCGGCTTCCGATCGGTGGGTGACCTGCGCCGGGTCGACGGAATCGGCGACGCCCGGTACGAGCAACTCAAGGATCTGGTGACGGTGTGACCGGGCTGGTCGCCGCCCCGGGCTCCGGCAGCCATCCGCCGCACGCGGCGGAAGTTGCCCCGTCTGGCCCGCACACCGCCGGCCGACTCCCGATCGACGTACCCGACCTGCGGCTGGCCGGGCTGGCGGTGGCGACCTGGCTGGCGGCCCTGGCCGCCCTGCATCTCACCGCGCCCCGGGCCGCCCTGCTCGCCGCCACCGCTGCCGGTCTCGCCGCGGGAGCCGCCGGGCACCTGCTCGGTCGGTTCGGCCGACCGACCGGGGCGGTCCGCCGGCACGGCTGGATCGCCGTCGCGGTGCTGCTCGGCGTCGTCTGCGGGGCCAGTGCCACGGCCGCCCGGCTGTCAGTCCGGGACGCCGCGCCACTGCGCGCGTTGGTCGACGAACGCGTTCGGGTCACCGCCGAGTTGGTCGTCCGCGACGACCCCCGCCCGATCCGGGGCGCCCCGGGGCGTCCGCCGACCCTGCTGGTCCCGGCCGAGCTGGTCCACCTCACCGGCTCCGAGGGCCAGCGGGTCGCCGCCCCGGTACGGGTGCTGCTGCTGGCGACCGACCCCGGCTGGCGGGGCCGGCTGCCGGGGCAGCGGCTCACCGCCGAGGGGCGACTGACCGCGCCGCGCGGCGGGGACCTCTCCGCCGCCGTGCTCATCGTGGCCGGCCCGCCCGTGCCACACGGGCGGCCACCGTGGCTCCAGCGCGCCGCCGGTACGCTGCGCGCCGGTCTGCAACGGGCCTGCGCCCCGCTCCCGGACGAGCAGGGCGGTCTGCTGCCCGGCCTGGTCGTGGGGGACACCAGTGCGCTGCCGGCCGGGGTGGAGGAGGACTTCCGGGCCACCGGCATGACCCACCTCAACGCGGTCTCCGGATCCAACGTGGCCATCGTGGTCGGTGCGGTGCTGCTGCTCGCCCGCTGGGCCCGGGCCGGTCCCAGGGCGGGAGCCGTGCTCTGCGGGCTGGCCCTGGTCGGGTTCGTCGTGCTGGTGCGCCCGTCGCCGAGTGTGGTCCGGGCGGCCACCATGGGCGCGATCGGGTTGGCCGCGCTCGCCGCCGGCCGTCCCCGTGCCGCGCTGCCCGCCCTGAGTGCCGCGGTGGCCGTCCTGGTGTTGCTCGATCCGGAGCTGGCCGGGGACGCCGGCTTCGCGCTCTCCGTCCTGGCCACGGCGGGGTTGCTGCTGATCGCCCCGGGATGGCGGGACGTGCTGCGACGGCGCGGCGTGCCGGCGGGGCTGGCCGAGGCGTTGGCCGTTCCGGCGGCGGCGCAGCTCGCCTGCGGGCCGGTGGTGGCCGGGATCTCCGGGACGGTCAGCATGGTCGCGGTGCCGGCGAACCTGCTGGCGGTGCCGGCCATCGCGCCGGCCACGGTGCTCGGGGTGCTGGCCGCCGCCGTCTCGCCGTGCTGGCCGGCCGCCGCCGAGTTCGTGGCCTGGCTGGCGAGCTGGCCGGCCTGGTGGCTGGTGACGGTGGCCAGGGTGGGCGCCCGGATGCCGGCCGGCACCCTGCCCTGGCCCGGCGGGGTCGCGGGGGCGCTGCTGCTGGCCGCGCTGACCGTGGCGCTGCTGCTGGCCACCCGGCGTCCGGTGGTCCGGCGGCTGGTGGCGGTCTGCGCCGTCGCGGCGATGCTGGGCGCCCTGCCGGTGCGCATCCTGGCCGGAGGCTGGCCGCCAGCGGGCTGGGTGCTGGTCGGCTGCGCGGTGGGCCAGGGGGACGCGTTGGTGCTGCCGGTGGCGGCCGGGCGGGCCGTGGTGGTCGACGCCGGCCCGGAGCCGGCGGCGGTGGACGGCTGCCTGCGCCGGTTGGGCGTGCGGGAGGTGCCGCTGCTGGTGGTGAGCCACTTCCACGCCGACCACGTGGGTGGCGTGGCCGGGGTGCTGCGGGGCCGCAAGCTGGGCGGGCTGGTGACGCCTGCGCTCGCCGAGCCGGCGGCCGGGCGGGATCTGGTCACCGCAGCGTCGGCCGGGGCCGTGGCGCCGCAGGCCGCGTCGGCCGGCTGGTCCTACCGGGCGGGTGCGGTGGAGTTGACGGTGCTTGGTCCGCCGTACCCGATGCGCGGCACCCGATCCGACCCGAACAACAACTCCCTGGTGCTCCGGGCGACCGTCGGCGGGGTGCGGGTCCTGCTTGCCGGGGATGCCGAAACCGAGGAGCAGCGCGCCATGCTGGACCGCCTTCCACCCGGGGCGCTGCGGGCCGAGGTGCTGAAGGTGGCCCACCACGGCAGCGCCTACCAGGATCCGGCGTTCCTGGACGCGGTCCGGCCGGCGGTCGCGGTGGTGCCGGTGGGCACGGGCAACGACTACGGCCACCCCAGCCCCTCCATCCTGGCGCGGCTGGGCCGGGGCGGGGCCCGGGTGCTGCGTACGGACACCGACGGGGACGTGGCGGTGGTGACCGGGCGGCACGGCTTGGCGGTGGTGGTGCGGGGGCAGCAGCCGGGTGGGCGCTGACCGCACGCTGACCGTCGGCCGCACCGGTCCGATGGGCGCCCTCAGGGATTGAGGCAGATTGGCGGTTTAGATCAGATAATGATGGCAAATGCCTGGATTTGCGCTGTCTGCGGGGCGTGCCGTCAGCGCTGCCGATGAGCAGGCACGATCGCGTGTGGGGCGTGCCAAGATGGGCGACGTGACCGCCGCCGGCCCTCCTCCCATTCTCCTCGTTCTCGGCGACGAGGAGCTGCTCGCCACGCGAGCGGTGACCGAAGCCGTGGCGCGGGCCCGCAGCGTCGGCCCCGACGTGGACGTCCGGGAGTACCAGGCCGGAGCGCTGACCCCCGGCGAGGTCGCCGAGATGCTCAGCCCTTCGCTCTTCGGTGGTCGCCGGCTGCTCGTGCTTCGGGCCGGCCAGGACGCCCGCAAGGATCTGGTCGCCGAGCTGCTGGGGTACGCGAAGAACCCCGACCCGGACGTGCAACTGGTGGTCCTGCACCTGGGCGGGGCGAAGGGCAAGGCGTTCGCCGACGGGCTGAAGGCGGCCGGGGCCACGGTGGTGCCCGCGGCGAAGCTCAAGGGCCACCGCGAGCGGGTCACCTTCGTCCGTGACGAGATCCGTCGGGGCGGTGGCACCTGCACCGAGGACGCGGCCGAGGCGTTGATCGCGGCTGTCGGCGCCGACCTGCGCGAGCTGGCCGCCGCCTGCTCCCAGCTGCTCGCCGACACCGACCGGCGGATTGGCGCGGACACCGTCGCCCGGTACTACAAGGGTCGGGTGGAGGTGACCGGCTTCACCGTGGCCGACGCGACGATGATCGGGGACGTCCCGGCGGCGCTGGAGGCGTTGCGCTGGGCGCTGCACGTCGGGGTCGACCCGGTGCCGATCGCCGATGCCCTCGCCGACGGGGTCCGCACCGTGGCCCGGGTGGCCGCCGCCGGACGGGGCGATCCGTACCAGCTCGCCAGCAGTCTCGGCATGCCTCCCTGGAAGATCAAGAACGCTCAGCAGCGGGCCCGGGGCTGGACGCCGGAGGGCCTGGTCGAGGCGATGCGGGCCGCCGCGGAGTGCAACGCGGCGGTCAAGGGTGGCGCGGACGACCGGGCGTACGCCCTGGAGAAGGCGGTCTTCTCGGTCGCGGCCGCCCGGCGGGGCGGGGCCCGGTGACCGGCCCCACCCGGACGGCGTGGCGCACCGTGCCGACCGAGGCGGAGCGGTACCGACCGCTCTACGCCCGGGCGCTCGGACTGCGCTTCGTCAATCCGGGTGGGGTGCTCTGCTTCGTCTTCTTCGAAGGTGCCGTGGCGCTCGCCGTACTGCTTGCCCTGGCCGAGTTGGTGAGCTGGTGGGCCGTGCCGGCGCTGCCCCTCGCGGTGGCGATGATGGTCAAGCTCAACGACGTGGTGGCCGAGCGGGTGGTCCGCTCGGCGGCGCTGGTGCCGGAACAGGAACGGGACCGGTTCCGCCGGCAGGTGGAGCCGGTGGTCGGGCGGGCCCGGGTGCCCCGGACGGTGGCCGGCGTCGTGGTCGCCGAGACACTCCCCGGCCTGTCGTGGAAGTCGCCGGACACGATTCGGTACCCGTTCGCCGTGGGCCAGCAGCCGTCGGGGGTGGCGCAGGCCCGGCCGAGGCCCGTGTGGCCCGGGTCGGGGCGGCCCGTGCCGGGGGCGGCCCCGGGCTCAGCAGGTTTGGCGCGCGGATCGACCGATCGCTCCACTGACCCGCATCGCCGCTGACCCGGCCGAATCCGACCTGGGGCCGATTCCAAGATCGTCGCGGTCTGCGGCGAAACGCGGTGGGCACGCCGCCGGAGAACCTGACATGCCGCAAACGAAAGCCGATTAACGCGCGCCAGGGGGCGGCGACGCAAACAGCCGGAAGCCCCGGGCAGCGCCCGGGGCTTCCGGTCAGGTCTGAGGCCGCTCGGTCAGACCGAGAGCGAGTCGACGCGCTTGGCGATCGCCGATTTCCGGTTCGCCGCCTGGTTGGCGTGGATGACACCCTTGCTGGCAGCCTTGTCCAGCTTGCGGGTGGCCTCACGCATGAGGACGGCGGCCTTCTCTGCGTCGCCGGCCTCCGCAGCCTCGTGGAACTTTCGGATGGCGGTCTTCAGCGACGACTTGACCGACTTGTTACGCAGCCGGCGCTTCTCGTTCTGCCGGTTGCGCTTGATCTGGGACTTGATGTTCGCCACGCGACAGCCTCGTCTTGATAGCTCGGTTTGGTCTGCTTGTGCGCGCGACGAGCATGGCTCATCGCTGCGCGAAGAGCCAGGTTACCAGGTCGGCCGGGACGAGCCAAAACCACACATGCATGACCCTGCCGGAGGTGCTGCCGTCACCCGTGACCCGCGTGCTGCTCCCGCTGCCCGGTCGGGCCGGGAGTGGGGTCTGGGAGACTGCCGGGCCATGAGGACCGACGACTTCTGGCAGCTGATCGACCGGGCGCGGGCGGGCGCTGGGACAGAGCCCGACGCGGTCGCCGCCCGCGCGGTCGCGCTGCTCGCCGAGCGCGACCCGGAGGAGATCGTCGGGTACGCCCACCACCAGCGGCGGGTGCTGGCCGCCTCGCACAAGGTCGACCTGTGGGGCGCCGCGTACCTGATCAACGGGGGCGTCTCCGACGACGGCTTCGAGCACTTCCGGGGTTGGCTGATGACCCAGGGGCGGGTGGCCTTCGCCCGGGCGGTCGCCGACCCCGACTCGCTCGCGGAGCTGCCCCGGGTTCGGGCCGCCGCGCTGAGCGGCGAGGAGTTCGCCTGCGAGAAGATGCTGGCGGTGCCCTGGGCGGCGTACCGAAAGGCGACCGCGGCCGAGCTGCCGGCGGGCCGCGACCCGGTCGCGGTGCCGGACCTCAACGACTTCTGGGACTTCGACGACGAGGACGAGGCCCGGCGCCGGCTACCCCGACTGGCCGCCCTCTTCGTCGAGCCGCCGGCGGAGTGACCGAGCCCGGCAGAGGCGCCGAGCCCGGCGCAGGGTCGATCCGCCGGCGGGGGAGGACCGGCGGTGGCGCCCGGGTAGGCCAGCGGAGCCGCCCCGCCGCTCTGTCCCGGCGCCGAGTGCGGCGGGCGGGCGTGGGGCGGATGGCCGGTGTCGTCCGATCCGCTGCGCCGGCACCCCAGGAGTGATCGGACCGCGTCCGGAGCGACGTGGGAGCATAGAGGGGGCCGGCGGCGCGCCGGCCCGCTCACGTCAGCCGACCAGAACGGACCGCTGTGCCACCGACGCTCGATCCCGGCGCGAACGCTCCTGGTGCCACCGACCCGGCGCGGATCAGGAACTTCTGCATCATCGCCCACATCGACCACGGGAAGTCGACCCTGGCCGACCGGATGTTGCAGCTCACCGGCGTGGTCGATCCCCGGCAGATGCGCGCGCAGTACCTCGACCGGATGGACATCGAGCGCGAGCGTGGCATCACCATCAAGAGCCAGGCCGTCCGGATGCCGTGGACGATCCGCGAGGGTGACCGGGCCGGCGAGACCGCCGTCCTCAACATGATCGACACTCCGGGCCACGTCGACTTCACCTACGAGGTGTCCCGCTCGCTGGCCGCCTGCGAGGGTGCGATCCTGCTGGTGGACGCCGCCCAGGGCATCGAGGCGCAGACGTTGGCGAACCTCTACCTGGCGCTCGAGGACGACCTGCGCATCATCCCGGTGCTCAACAAGATCGACCTGCCGGCCGCCCAGCCGGAGAAGTACGCAGAGGAGCTGGCCCACCTGATCGGTGGCGACCCGGCGGACTGCATCAGGGTCTCCGGCAAGACCGGTGCGGGCGTGCCGTACCTGCTCGACGAGATCGTCCGGCAGTTCGTGCCGCCGGTCGGCGACGCGGACGCCCCGGCCCGCGCGATGATCTTCGACTCGGTGTACGACGTGTACCGGGGCGTGGTCACCTACGTCCGGGTGATCGACGGCCGGATCAGCGCCCGCGACCGGATCAAGATGATGTCCACCGCCGCGGTGCACGAGCTGCTGGAGATCGGCGTCATCTCGCCGGAGATGGTGAAGGCCGACGCGCTCGGTGTCGGCGAGGTGGGTTACCTGATCACCGGTGTGAAGGACGTCCGCCAGTCGCGGGTGGGTGACACGATCACCATCAACTCGCGGCCGGCGACGGCGGCTCTGGGCGGATACAAGGACCCGAAGCCGATGGTCTACTCCGGCCTCTACCCGATCGACGGCTCCGACTACCCCAACCTCCGCGAGGCGCTGGACAAGCTCAAGCTCAACGACGCCGCGCTGGACTACGAGCCGGAGACCTCCGGCGCGCTCGGCTTCGGCTTCCGCTGCGGCTTCCTCGGCCTGCTGCACCTGGAGATCATCCGGGAGCGGCTGGAGCGGGAGTACAACCTCGACCTGATCTCCACCGCCCCCAACGTGGTCTACCGGGCGATCACGGAGGACGGCCAGGAGATCGTGGTGACGAACCCGAGCGAGTACCCCACCGGCAAGATCGCCGAGGTGTACGAGCCGGTCGTGCGCGCCACCGTGCTCACCCCGACCGACTACGTCGGCGCGGTGATGGAGCTCTGCCAGGGCCGCCGGGGCAGCCTGCTCGGCATGGACTACCTCTCCGCCGACCGGGTTGAGCTGCGCTACACGCTGCCCCTAGCGGAGATCATCTTCGATTTCTTCGACCAGCTCAAGAGCCGCACCAAGGGTTACGCGTCGCTGGACTACGAGCCCTCCGGTGAGCAGGCGTCGGATCTGGTCAAGGTGGACATCCTGCTGCACGGCGAGCCGGTGGACGCGTTCAGCGCGATCGTGCACAAGGACAAGGCATACAACTACGGCACCACGATCGCCGCGAAGCTGCGCAGCCTGATCCCGCGCCAGCAGTTCGAGGTGCCGATCCAGGCGGCCATCGGCAGCCGGGTGATCGCCCGGGAGACCATCCGCGCCATCCGCAAGGACGTCCTCGCCAAGTGCTACGGCGGTGACATCAGCCGGAAGCGCAAGCTGCTGGAGAAGCAGAAGGAAGGCAAGAAGCGGATGAAGATGGTCGGCCGGGTGGAGGTGCCCCAGGAAGCCTTCATCGCCGCACTCTCCTCCGACTCCGGCGACGGCAAGGCGCCCGGCAAGAAGTAACCGCCCAGCACGAGGAGTCACGGCCGGCGCTCCGCGAGGTGGGGCGCCGGCTGTTCTCCGGCTCCGCGCTCCCCGCTTCCGCCCGCCTTTCCCGGCTTCTCCGGGCGTTCCAGCGGTCCGTCCGTCGCTGCTCTCGCCGTATCGACCTGGGTTTCCACCGAATCCGGGCAACCGGCGGAGGTCGGCGGCATCGACGTCGGGCGAGGCCCGCGCCGCGCCCTCGGTTTGGGATTTCGGGCGGTCGGGAACTTAGCGGTCACGACAGGAACCACACACACCGTGTGACTCGATTCTCAAGGAGGGCGACCATGGAGTTCACCGTTTGGGGCATCATCACGGCGCTCGTTGTTGGTCTCATCATCGGCGCTCTGGGCCGCCTGCTCGTGCCGGGCCGCCAGGACATGCCGATGTGGCTGCACATGCTGATCGGTGTCGGCGCGGCCCTGCTGGGTACGGTGCTGGCCCGGGCCATGGGCATCGCCACCGCGACCGCCGGCATCGACTGGGGTGAGCTGCTGGTGCAGGTCGTGCTGGCCGCCGTCGCCGTGGCCCTGGTGGCCGGGGTGGGTCGCCGACGCAGCGTCACCCACCGGTAAGACCGCCGCAACACGCGTCGAACGGGCGTCCGACCTCCTGGTCGGGCGCCCGTTCCGGGTCCGGCGGCGGTTGGCCGCCATCCTGCTCGCCGGCACGGGCGAGGGCTGGCCCCGACCGGCCCACCCGCCGCCAAGTCCCAAAGGGAGGCAGAATCACCCCCGCGCGTCGAACCGCGCGCGGCTAGGCTTTCGCCATGACGGGCAGGGTGATGGCGGTGAACCTCGGCGTGGTGACCGAGGCGGCGTGGGCGGGCGACGCGAGCGGTCGCAGCGGGATCGACAAGCGCCCGGCCGACGGGCCGGTGCCGGTGCGTTTCGCCGGGGTCGACGGCGACTTCATCGGTGAGCGGGCCCACCACGGCGGCCCCGATCAGGCGGTCTACGCGTACGCGGCGGAGGACGCCGAGTGGTGGTCGGCCGAGTTGGGCCGGCAGATTCCGCCCGGCGCGTTCGGCGAGAACCTCACCACCTGGGCGGTGGACGTGACCGGCGCGGTGATCGGCGAGCGGTGGGTGGTCGGCTCCACCGTGCTCCAGGTGACGAAGCCGCGTACCCCGTGCACGACCTTCGCCGGCTTCTGGGGCGTACCGGACCTGATCCGGCGCTTCACGGAGCGGGCGGCGCCCGGGGCGTACCTGCGGGTGCTCCAGGAGGGCGAGATCGGCGCCGGGGATCCGGTGGAGGTGGTGGACCGGCCCGCGCACGGGGTCACCGTCGGGGAGGTGTTCCGGGCGATGAGCCTCCAGCCCGAGCTGCTGCCCCGGCTGCTCGACGCCACCGACCTGCCCGGGCCGGTGCTGGATAAGGTCCGCCGCCGGGTGACCGGCACCCGCCCTTAGCTTCAGGGGCTGGGCCGAACGCCCCGGCCGGCCCGGGTGGGCCCGGACAACGACCGGCGGCACCGGGACCCGTCCGGACACGACAGCGGTATCCGGACGACGAGGGCGGGCGGTCAGCGTTCGGCGAAGACCTCCGCCAGCACCTGCCCGTCGGTCGGGCGGCCGTCGGCGATCCTGCCCCAGGTGCCGTCCTCGGCGGTCCACTCCAGTCCACCGAAGCGGACCCGCTTCAACCCGTGGTCGGGGGCGTGCGAGACCAGCCAGTGGGCGTACCGCCAACCCACGCGCGGATCGGCGACCGGGACGGTGAGGCCGGTCAGCTCGGCCGCCGGGGAGGTGCCCGCCAGGCCCCAGTCCAGCGTCAGGCCCCGGGTGAGCGCGGCGGCGGCGGCCTCGCCGCGCATCGCCGGCCGGCTGCTCACCGTGCAGGCCACCGCGCCGGTCGCCTGGCCGAGTAGGGCCCGCGTCAGCACCTCCGACTCGTCGGCCCACTTCTGGTATGCCGTCGGGAAAGCCGACCGTTGCACGGCCTGGGCGGCGTCGGTGACCCGCATCGTTTCCCACCCGCGCACCTTCTTGAGTGCGGCGTAGAACCGGTTCGCGGCGTACCGCTGGTCCTGGATCTGCTCGGGGGTGCCCCAGCCCTGGCTCGGCCGCTGCTGGAAGAGGCCCAGCGAGTCGCGGTCGCCGTGCGCGAGGTTGCGCAGCCCGGATTCCTGGTAGGCGGTGGCCAGCGCCACCACCACCGCCCGTTCGGGCATCTTCCGCTGCATGCCGATCGCCGCGATCGTCGCCGCGTTGGCCATCTGTGCGGCGTCGAGCTGCACCGTGCCGTCGGCCTGCACGGTGCAGGTGCGGCTGACCAGCGGAAGCCGGAGACGATCGCCGAGCTGCTGGATGGCGTAGACCCCGAGCAGGGCTACCACCGTGACCACGACACCGGCTGCCACGATTGCCCGATTTCGCACCCGCACCTCCTGTTTCAGGATTCCCAAGCGTACGTCTCCTCGAAGGTGAACCGGGTCGGTCGACCGGTTCACTTTGCCCGGAAAATAAGGGACTAAAAGCGGATAGAGGCGGCAGTTCGGGCAGGCTGGCTAACCCGGTCCATCCTCCGCCGGAGCCGGCACCCAGGCCGCGTCCCGCCTCTCGCGGAGGGCGGCCACCCCCTCACGTCCCTCCGGCGAGAGGAAGAAGCCGGTGGAGACGGCCGACAGCGCGGCGAGCTCGGCGCGCAGGTCGGCGCCGACCGGTCGGCGCAGCAGTTCCTTCGCCCCGGCGAGCGCTTTCGGCGCCCCACGCACCAGCGAGGCGCAGAACCCCTCGACCGCCGCGTCCAGCCCGGCTGCCGGCACCGCGGCGGTCACCAGACCGATCTCGGCGGCCCGCCGGCCGTCGAAGGTGTCCCCGGTGAGGTACAGCTCGGCCGCCGCGCGCGGGTGCAGCCGTGGCAGCACGGTGGCGGAGATGACCGCCGGGACCACGCCGATCCGTACCTCGGTGAAGGCGAACGTCGCCTCCTCGGCGCACACCGCCAGGTCGACCGCCGCGATCAACCCCAGCCCGCCGGCCCGCGCCGGACCGGCCACCTTCGCCAGCACCGGCTTCGGGCACTCCCAGACCGCCGCCAGCACGTCGCCGAGCATCCCGGCGGGCACCGTGCCGCTGGCGTACGCGGCAGCCGTCTCCTTGAGGTCCGCCCCGGAACAGAAGACCGGCCCGGTGTGGTCCAGCACGAGCACCCGGACCGTGTCGTCGGCGCCGGCCGCGGCGATCCCGGCCAGCAGCTCGGACATCAACGGGGTGGAGAGCGCGTTGCGGTTGTGCGGGCTGTCCAGGGTGAGGGTGGTCACCCCACGGTCCGTGGCGACCCGCACGAGGCCGTCGGAACTGGTCATGCCGGGCACACTAGTGGCCATGCCCGGCCTCCTTCCAGAAGGTGAGACCGTCCCCGCCGACGGATCGCTGCCCGCCACCGCCCTGCACGCCGTCGGCGCGCGTGGCTTCGGCGTGTACGTCCACGTCCCGTTCTGCGCCAGCCGCTGCGGCTACTGCGACTTCAACACGTACACGGCGGCCGAACTGGGCGGCGGCGCGGACCGCGAGTCGTACGTCGACGCGGTGCTCGCCGAACTGGCGCTCGCGGCCCGGGTGCTCGGCGACGCCCCGCCGCCCCGGGTGGACACCGTTTTCGTCGGCGGCGGCACCCCGACCCTGCTCCCCGCCGACGACCTGGCCAGGATCCTCGACGGCATCGACCGCACCTGGGGACTGGCCGCCGACGCCGAGGTGACCACCGAGGCCAACCCCGAGTCGGTGACCCCCGGGTCGTTGAAGACCCTGCGGGCGGCCGGCTACACCCGCGTCTCGCTCGGCATGCAGTCGGCCGCGTCGGGGGTGCTGGCGGTCCTCGACCGGCAGCACAGCGCCGGCCGGGCCGTCGCCGCCGCCGGGGAGGCCCGGGACGCCGGGTTCGACCACGTCAACCTGGACCTGATCTACGGCACGCCGGGGGAGAGCGCGGCGGACTTCGCCGCCTCGCTGGCGCAGGTCGTCGCCGCGGGCGTCGACCACGTCAGCGCGTACGCCCTGATCGTGGAGGACGGCACCCGGCTCGCCGCCCGGATGCGTCGCGGTGAGCTGCCGTACCCCTCCGACGACGTGGCGGCGGACCGTTACCTGGCGGCGGAGGCCGCCCTCGACGCCGCCGGCCTCTCCTGGTACGAGGTGTCCAACTGGGCGCGTGGCGAGGCGGCCCGGTGCCGGCACAACCTGCTCTACTGGACCGGCGCGGACTGGTGGGGCCTGGGCCCGGGAGCGCACAGTCACGTCGGCGGGGTGCGCTGGTGGAACGTCAAGCACCCCTCGGCGTACGCGAGGCGGCTGGTCGCCGGCGAGTCGCCCGGCCTGGCCCGGGAGGTGCTGACCGCCGGCGAGGCGCACACGGAGGACGTGATGCTGCGGCTGCGGCTCGCCTCCGGCCTGCCGCTGGCAGCCCTGGGTTCCACCGGGGCGGCCGGGGCGCGGCGGGCGCTCGCCGACGGCCTGCTCGACCCGGCGGCGTACGCGGCGGGCCGGGCCGTGCTCACCCTGCGCGGCCGGTTGCTCGCCGACGCCGTGGTGCGTGACCTGCTGCCCTGAGCGGGAGACCGACCGGCCGCCGGAGCGGCCGGTCGGGGGTCACTTGATGAAGTTCGCCGACATCGGGTAGCGGTAGAGCTGCCCCTCGTTGGCCTTCACTCCGGCGACGATGCCGAAGATGATGCCGATGATCGTGGCCGCGAGGCCGATGAAGATCCCGATGATGATGCAGCTGAGGATCCAGCCGACCACGGCGATGATCGACCAGAGGATCTGGAAGTTCAGCGCGGCGACCGCGTGCGCGCGGGCGGCCGGGGACTGGTTGCCGCGGGCCAGCAGCGCGATCAGCGGGGCCAGCCAGCCCAGCGCGCCACCGCCGAGGAACATGCCGGCCGCGCCGCCGAAGTGCGCCACCAGCGCCCAGGTCTTGTCCTCGCCACTGGGGTAGCCCGAGGGCGGGGCACCGTACGCGCCGCCGGGGTAGCCGGCGCCCGGCGGAGGGTAGCCGCCCGGCGGAGGGTAGCCGCCCGTGGGCGGCACGTCTCCGGTGGGCGGGGGA